>NZ_JBVIIT010000021.1:48056-205807 GCF_055569615.1 Streptomyces sp. NPDC031379
CTCCCCCTCCGCCTTCCCCCCTCCCCCCCCCCCCTTCCCCCCCCCCCCCAACCACCCCCCCCCCCCCCCCCCCCCCCCCCCCCCCCCCCCCCCCCCCCCCCCCCCCCCCCCCCCCCGACTCCATACGACCAATTTGTCATACTTCGCAGGGAGAAACGGGATGGGACTGACCGCGAAGGTCCGCACGCGGGACGGGTGGGCCGTCTCGCACGCGGTCGTCACGGTGACCGACATGACCGGTACGCAGGTGCTGCGGGCCGAGGCGGACGCCGAGGGGGCCGTACGGGACGCCACCGAGCTGGCGCCGGGGGCGTACACCGTGATCGTGACGGCCGTCGGGTACGCGCCCGCCGCGTCCAGCGCGATCGTGACCGCGAGCGGCCGGGCCGAGGTCGGCGCGGTCACACTGGCCCGGCAGGGCGGGACCGAGCTGCCGCCGCCCGGCCCCTGGACCATCGACCCGGCGCACTCCTCCGTCGCCGCGGTCGCCCAGCACCTGGGCATCTCCAGCGTGCACGGCCGGTTCACGGAGTTCGGCGGCACGATCGAGATCGCGCCCGACGACATCACCAAGTCCCGCGTCGAGGCGGTCATCCGGGCCTCCTCCATCGACACGGGCAACGGCATGCGCGACACGCACCTGAAGTCCGCGGACTTCCTCGACGTCGAGCGGCACCCGGAGATCACCTACCGTTCCGCGGGTCTGACGCAGGCCGGTCCGGACCGCTGGACGGTGCACGGCGAGCTGTCGATGCACGGAGTGCTGCGGCCGGTCGACCTGGACCTGGCCTACCTCGGCAGCGGCGCCGACCCCTGGGGCGGCACCCGGGCCGCCTTCCGGGCCACCGCGGAGCTGCACCGCGAGGACTTCGCGATGAACTACAACCAGGTCCTCCAGGCGGGGATCGCCGCCATCGGCACCACCCTGAAGGTCGAACTGGACGTCCAGGCGGTCCAGGGCGACTCCCTGCCCGCCGTCTAGCCGCCGACGGCCCGGACGACGCGCCGAGCCTGAGCCTCGCAGGGGCAGGCTGAGCGCCGGCCCCTGCCCCTAGGCTGCGGCCATGGCACCGAACATCGCGACCAACACCCGTGTATCGCTGGACGAGCTGCTCGACTTCGTACGACCCCGCCACCGCGCCCTGCTGATCACCCGCCGGGCCGACGGCGGCCCGCAGGCCTCGCCACTGACCTGTGGCGTGGACGACTCGGGCCGGATCGTGGTCTCCACGTATCCCGAGCGCGCCAAGACCCGTAACGCCCAGCGGGACCCCAGGGTCACCCTGGTCGTCCTGAGCGACGAGTGGAACGGGCCCTGGGTGCAGATCGACGGCACGGCCGAGGTCATCGACACGCCCGACTCCGTGGAACCGCTGGTGGAGTACTACCGCAACATCGCCGGCGAACACCCCGACTGGGACGAGTACCGGCAGGCGATGGTCAAGCAGGGCAAGTCGATCATCCGGGTGACCCCGGAGCGCTGGGGCCCGGTGGCCACGGGCGGCTTTCCGGCACGGCTCGTGGCCGACGGCCAGTAGCCGGCGGGCGGGGGCCGGCGCGGGCGGCGCGTCAGCCGCGGGCGACCATCGCCTCGATGCCGGCGATCAGCAGGTCCAGGGCGAAGGTGAAGTCGCGGTCCAGCACCTCGGCCACCGTGTCGCCGCCGCGGGCCGCCATGAGGTCCTTGGACTCCTCCATGGCCTCGGCGGCCCCCGGGGTCTCGGCCACCGCGATCATGGCCTGCTCCATGTACTCGTCGGGGCTCAGCCCGGTGTTCTCGATCCGCGCGGAGAAGTGGCCCTCGATCGTGCCGTAGCCGTACACGAACTGGAAGACGGCCGCGATCGCCCCGGTCACCCCCTGCGCGGGCAGACCGGCCCGGCGGACCACCCGCTGGACCACACGGGAGAAGGCGAGCGAGTTCGGGCCGATGTTGAGATAGCGCCCGGCCAGCGGCGACAGCCAGGAGTGGCGCACCAGCAGCGCACGGTACTCGGTGGCCAGCCCCCGCAGCTGCTCCCGCCAGTCCTCGTCCGGGTTCTCCGGATCGGGCAGCCGCAGCTCGCCGAAGGCCGCGTCCAGGGCGAGTTCGAGCAGGTCGTCCTTGGTGTCGACGTACCAGTACAGGGACATCGCGGTGACGTTCAGCTCACCGGCCAGCCGCCGCATGGAGAACTTCGCGAGCCCTTCCGCGTCCAGCAGCCGCACGGACACCTCGGTGATCCGCCCCCGGTCGAGCCCGGAGGGCTGCCCGCTGCGCCCGCCGCGGCGGGCCCTGCCCTCCAGCCAGACACTGCCTCGCGCCGACCGCGCAGCCTGCTTCACCATCGGCGCACCTCTCTGAAGTCTCCGGTCCGGTGTCCCCACTTTAGGGGCGTGGGGCCGCGCCCGATCTGCGGCCCGGACGCGATCGGCCACGGACGCCCCGCGGCCGCCCGCATACGCCTACCCGCCGATCTCCTGGGCGACCACCCGCTCCGCCCGGCGCAGCAGTCCGGCCGCCAGCAACCCGCCGACCAGCACGGCGACGGCCCCCACCAGCTGTCCGGCCCCGAGGCCGGCGGACAACGACTCGCCCGAGGCGACGGAAGAGCTGAGCACAGCCCCCAGCACGGCCACACCGAGGCCGTTGCCGAACTCGGCCAGGGTGCCGTTGATACCCGCACCCACCCCCGCCTTCTCCGGGGGGATCGCGCTCATGATCGCGTGGGCCATGGCGGGGTTGGCGACCGCGCAGCCCGCACCGATCAGCACCAGCCCCAGCAGGGCCCCGCTGTAGCCGCCGTCGAGTTCGGCGATGGCGACCAGCCCCGCCGACATCGCCACCATCCCGAGCGCGATCGACACCGGCGTGCCCAGCCACGCCGACCACTTCGCCGCGATACCGGTGAAGTTGAGCGCCACCACGGTCAGTGCCAGCGGAGCGATCCGCAGCCCGGCCTCCAACGGCCCGTAGCCGAGCACGAACTGGAGGTGCTGGGTCAGCAGGAAGAGCGCGCCGCTCATGCCGAAGGTGATGAGCACGGCCCCGGCGACCGCGCCCGTGAACCGCCGGTCGCGGAAGAAGTGCAGGTCGAGCATCGGCTCGTCGACCCGGCTCTCCCACCAGGCGAAGACGCTCAGCACCACCACCGCGACGGCCGCCGTGCCGAGCACGCGCCCCGAGGTCCAGCCGTGACCGGGGCCGGAGATGATCGCGAAGACGAGCGTGGCCATGCCGATGGTGGACAGCAGCGCGCCGAGCAGGTCCGGGCGGTCGCCCCGCGGGGCCTTGGACTCGGGTACGAGGGTCACCACCGCGACCAGGCACACCGCCGCGATCGGCAGGTTGATCAGGAAGATCGCACCCCACCAGAAGTGGTTGAGCACGAAGCCGCCGATCAGCGGGCCGCCCGCGAAGCCCAGGGCGTTGACCGCGCTCCAGATGCCGATGGCCTTCGGCTGCTCCTCGGGCGCGAAGATCTGCATCGCCACGGCGAGCGTGGTGGTGACCAGCAGGGCACCGCCGATGCCCATGCCGGCCCGGGCGGCGATCAGCTGGCCGGTGGAGCCGGCGAGGCCGGCCACCAGGGAGCCGACGCCGAACAGCGCGAGCCCGGCCATCAGCATCTTCTTGCGGCCGTAGCGGTCGGCGGCGCTCCCCGCGGTGAGCAGCAGGCCGGACTGCACCAGGGAGTAGGCGTTGATCATCCACTGGATGTCGGAGGTGGCCGCGTGCAGCTCGCGCGTCAGCGAGGGGATGGCCACGTTCAGGACGGTGTTGTCGAGCAGCACGGTGAGCTGCGCGAGGCAGATGACACCGAGGATCAACCATCGCTGGGGATGGCCTTGGGAGGTGGACATGCCGTACACCGTATAGCTGTCGCTATACGGTGTACAACTCGGCTCTCCGTCAGCCGCTCGCCTTCTGCGTGAGGTCGTAGAAGGTGGCCGAACCGACCGTCACCTTCTTGAAGTTGCTCTGGACCCACGAACTGATCTGCGAGGACGTGCCGCTGTTGCCGCCGCCCATGCCACCGCCCATGCCGCCGCCCGCGATGAAGTAGTGGATCTCTCCTTCCTCCACGTACTTCTTGAACTGCGTGAGTGTCGGGGAGGGGTCGGTGCCGTTGAAGCCGCCGATGGCCATCACCGGCTCACCCGTGGCGAGCTGGTAGCCGGCCGCGTTCTGGGAACCGATGGACGCGGCGACCCAGGTGTACTCGGACGCGTCCGTCTCCAGCAGCTTCTCGGCCTCGGCGGACACGCTCGCGCCGTTCAGCAGGCCGCCGACGCCACCGGCGCCGCCCATGCCGCCTTCGCCCGTCCGGCCGCCGCCGGGGAAGGCGTTGCCGTTCTGCTGGTTCCCGGTGCTTCCGTTCCCGTTCTGCCGGCCCGGCATGCCGCCGCCGGGACCGCCGCCCGGGAAGCCGTTGCCGTTCGGCCGGCCCTGCTGGCCCTGCTGGCCCGGCATGCCGCCGCCGAAGCCGCCGCGCGTCCCGCCACCGCCGCCGGGAGCGCCGCCCCGGCCGCCCATCATGCTCGCGCCCGCCGGACCGGCCGTGACGATGGAACCGCTGTGGCCCTGCTGAAGCGTGCTGAGGGTGTACGCGGTGGGACCGGCCAGCGCGGCCACCAGGCCCACCGCCGCTGCCCCGAGCGCGAGCCGCCGGGAGATCCGGCCGGCGAAGATCAGGCCGAGCGCGGCGGCCAGACCGCCGATCAGCACCAGCCACTTCAGCCAGGGCAGATAGCCGGAGGTGCGGTTGAGCAGGACGTAGCCCCAGGCCGCCCCCGCGACCACGGACGCGGCGAGGGTGATCGACGCCCACAGCTCCTGCCGCTTCTCCCACAGCAGCCCGGCGCCCATGCCGGTCACGGCCGCGAGGTAGGGGGCGAGGGCCACGGTGTAGTACTGGTGGAAGATGCCCGCCATGTAGCTGAAGACGACCACGGTCATCAGCAGGGAGCCGCCCCAGACCAGGAACGAGGCCCGGGTGACGGACGTCCGCCGGGACCTCCGGGTGGCCACGAGGCCGGCGGCCAGGAGGATCAGCGCGGCGGGCAGCAGCCAGGAGATCTGGCCGCCCACCTCGGAGTTGAACATCCGGTCCCAGCCGGTCTCGCCCCACATGCCGGTACCGCCACCGCCACCGCCGCCGACGCTGCCGGTCTCCTCGCCGTTCAGCCGGCCGAGTCCGTTGTAGCCGAAGGTCAGCTCCAGGAAGCTGTTGTTCTGCGAACCGCCGATGTACGGGCGGGAGGAGGCCGGCCACAGCTCCACGACCGCCACCCACCAGCCGCCGGAGACGACCAGCACGAGTGTCGCCGCGGCCAGCTGCCCGAAGCGCTTCCGCAACGGCACCGGGGCGCAGACCGCGTACACGACCGCGAGCGGCGGAAGGATCAGGAAGGCCTGGAGCGTCTTGGCGAGGAACGCGAAGCCGATCGCCACCCCCGCCCACACCAGCCACTTCGTACGCCCGTCCTCGACGGCCCGGACCACCAGCCAGCAGGCCACGGACATCAGCAGCGCCAGCATGGCGTCCGGGTTGTTGAACCGGAACATCAGCGCCGCGACGGGGGTCAGCGCGAGCACCGCGCCGGCGATCAGGCCCGCCGCGGGGCTGAACCGGCGGCGCACCCCGGCGTACACCACGGCGACGGTCGCCACGCCCATCAGCACCTCGGGGGCCAGGATCGCCCACGAGTGGAGGCCGAAGATCCTGACCGACAGCGCCATCGGCCACAGCGAGGCCGGGGGCTTGTCGACGGTGATGGCGTTGCCCGCGTCCAGCGAGCCGAAGAAGAACGCCTTCCACGAGGTGCTGCCCGCCTGCACGGCCGCCGAGTAGAAGGAGTTGGCGTAACCGGAGGCGCTCAGGTTGTACAGGTAGAGCAGCAGGGTGGCGGCCAGCAGACCGAGGAAGGCCGGGCGCACCCAGCGCGGGTCCTCGGGACGGCCGCGCCACAGTCTGCGTGCCACGGGCTGCCCGGGTTCACCGGCCCCGGGGGCCTCGGCGGCCGGGGGAGCGGTCGGGGGCGGGCCCCAGACGGTCGGGTTGCCCTGGTGCGCCGGCTGGTCGTAATGGGCGGTCATCGGGGGTCCCCCGGGTCGGTGTCGTGAGGGCGCACCGGCTGCAGTCGCATGGTGGCGTCCCTCCAGTTGCCGTCCGCGGCTTCACCGGCGCGGACCTGAGTGGTGGTCTGGTGGGGCTGCGGGTGCTCGTACGCCCGCTGCCGGTACGCCACCGTGCGCTGCGGCAGCGGCGCGTACGGGGCCGTCGTGCCGGGGACCGGCGAGGGCGAGGTGTGGGCCGCGACCACCGTCGAGCCGGTGCCGGACTCGCCCCGGTCCGGGAAGACCCAGGCGCGGAAGAGCAGGAACCGCAGCACGGTCGCCGCGAGGTTGGCGGCGATGAGCACTGCCAGCTCGGTGGAGTGCGCCGGGGTGTCGGTGGCCGCCTCGAGGGCGGCCAGGGAGCCGCTGGTCAGGGCGAGCCCGATCCCGAAGACGACCAGCCCCTGCGCCTGGTGCCGTACGGCCCCGCCCCGGCCGCGCACCCCGAAGGTGAGCCGGCGGTTGGCGGCGGTGTTGGCCACGGCGGAGACCAGCAGCGCGAGCGCGTTGGCGACCTGGGAGCCGGAGAACTGCCGGAAGAGGCTGTAGAGCAGCAGGTAGAACAGGGTCGACAGAACGCCGACGATACAGAACCCGACGAGCTGGCGGGCCAGCCCCTTCGGCACGTCGGACAGTTCACGGTCGCGCGGATCGTCACCGAAGGGCCGGGTCAGCCGGTCCAGCGGCAGCGAACCGGTGGCCAGCGCCTTGCCGACCCGCCACACGCCCTTGAGGTCGTCGGTGGCGGTCCTCACGATGTGCACGGTGGAGTCGGGGTCGTCGACCCAGTCGACCGGCACCTCGTGGATCCTGAGCCCCGCCCGCTCGGCGAGCACGAGCATCTCGGTGTCGAAGAACCAGCCGGTGTCCTCCACCAGCGGCAGCAGCACCTGGGCCACATCCCGCCGGACGGCCTTGAAGCCGCACTGCGCGTCCGAGAAGCGGGCCTGGAGGGAGCTGCGCAGGATCAGGTTGTAGGCCCGGCTGATGAACTCCCGCTTGGGACCGCGGACCACCCGGGAGGTACGGGCGAGCCGGGAGCCGATCGCGAGGTCCGAGTGACCGGAGATCAGCGGCGCCACCAGCGGCAGCAGCGCGTTGAGGTCGGTGGACAGGTCGACGTCCATGTAGGCGAGGATCGGCGCCCCGGACGCGGACCACACGGTCCTCAGGGCGCGACCGCGGCCCTTCTGCTCCAGGCGGAAGTGGGTGACCTCGGCAAGTTCCGCCTCCAGCCGCGCCGCCACCTGCGGAGTGGTGTCCGTGGACGCGTTGTCCGCGATCGTGATGCGGAACGCGTACGGGAAGGTGCGCATGAGGTGCTCGTGCAGCCTGCGCACGCACGGCTGGAGGTCCTTCTCCTCGTTGTAGACGGGGATCACTACGTCCAGGACAGGCGCACCGGCGTCTCCGGCCGGGAGGTGCTCCCGCGCCGGCAGGGTGCCGGGAGAAGAGTCGGTTCGCATGCACCGACTCTCGTCAGGCGCCCTGTCGCACCCATGTGGTGGCACTGTGCTGTGCCTGTGAGTGTGCCTGCCGGCCGGTCTCGGGGGCGGGCCGCGGCACGGCCGGGGCGAGCGCGGGCAGATGCACGGTGAACACCGTCCGCCCCGGGACGCTGTCCACGGTCACGGCACCGCCGTGCGCGGCCGCGACGGCCTGCACGATGGCGAGCCCGAGCCCGGTGGACCCGGTGGCCCGGGAGCGCGCGGAGTCCCCCCGCGCGAACCGCTCGAAGACGTGCGGCAGCAGCTCCGGCGAAATGCCCTGTCCGTTGTCCTCCACGTCGACGCACATCCAGGGCCCGCGCCGCTGCACGCGAGCGGTGACGGTCGTACCGGGCGGGGTGTGGTTGCGGGCGTTGCCGAGCAGATTGACGAGCACCTGCTGCAGGCGGGCGGCGTCCGCGGAGACGAGGGCGGGTTCGTCGGGCAGGTCGAGCCGCCAGTTGTGGTCCATGCCGGCCGCGCGCGCGTCGCTGACCGTGTCCACGACGAGCGGGACGAGGTCGGTCTGCTCGAACTGGAGCGGCCGTCCGGCATCGAGCCGGGCGAGCAGCAGCAGGTCCTCGACCAGCAGGGTCATGCGGCCGGCCTCGGACTCGATCCGTCCGAGGGCGTGCCGGGTGTCGGGCCCGACCTGCTCGCGCCCGCGTCGCGTCAGCTCCGCGTACCCGCGGATGGAGGCGAGGGGTGTGCGCAGTTCATGACTGGCGTCGGCGACGAACTGCCGTACCCGCGTCTCGCTCTGCTGGCGGGCGTGCAGTGCCCCGTGGACGTGGTCCAGCATCCGGTTGAGGGCCGCGCCCACCCGGCCGACCTCGGTGTGCGGGTCGGTCTCGGACTCCGGGACCCGCTCGCTGAGGTTCACCTCGCCGGTGTGCAGCGGGAGTTCGGAGACGCGGGTGGCGGTGGCGGCGACCTTGCGCAGGGGCCGGGTGGCCAGGCCGACGAGCACGTGGCCGGCGATACCGGCGGCCACGAGGCCGGCGGCGGTGACGCTGATCTCGACCAGGATGAGGGTGTCGATGTTGTCGTCGACGTCCTTGGTGGGCAGGGCCACGTAGTAGGCGTCGCTGCCGTCCCGGCTCGCCATGAACTTGACAAGGTAGTTCCCGAGCCCCGGGATCTCCGCGCTGTGCGCGTGGCCGTCCTTCGGCACCTGGGCCAGCGCCTTCCGCTGCGCCGTGGTGAGCGAGTTGGCCCGCATCTTCTTGAAGAGGCCGTAGTCGTCGTTCAGCTGCTCGGAGACGCCGGCGGCGGCGATCGAGCCGTCGCTCACGTACGCGGCGATGGTCCTGGGCTGCGTCGGGCCCTTGGTGAGCAGGTTGTCGACCTTCACGCCCGGCGTCGCGGTGACCGCCGAGGAGGAGCCCCGGGCGCCCGGAGCCGCACCGGGGCTCTCGCCGGCCGGGGGCTGCATGTGACCGACCGCGCGCATGGCGGTCTCCGTCACCTTGTCGTCCAGCTGGTCGTACAGGTGGGTCCGCAGCGCGAGCGTGGTCACGGTGCCGATCACGGCGCAGACCACGGCGATCAGCACCACCGAGGCGACGACGAGCCGGGTCCGCAGGGTGCGCGGCTGCCCCGCCCGTCGCTTCTGCGGACTTCTCTGCGGACGCGGCCGTCGTCGCCCGCTCATGACACGGCGGGCTTGATCAGGTAGCCGGCCCCACGCCGGGTGTGGATCATCGGCTCACGCCCGGCGTCGATCTTCCGCCGCAGGTAGGAGATGTACAGCTCGACCACGTTGGCCTGCCCGCCGAAGTCGTACGACCACACGCGGTCCAGGATCTGTGCCTTGCTGAGCACGCGCCGCGGGTTGCGCATCAGGAATCGCAGCAGTTCGAACTCGGTGGCGGTGAGGTGGATGGAGTCACCGGCCCGCGAGACCTCGTGGCTGTCCTCGTCGAGCGTGAGGTCTCCCACGACGAGCACGGAGTCCGAGCGCCGGTCGGCGGCACCGGACCGGCGGATGAGCCCGCGCAGCCGTGCGACGACCTCCTCCAGGCTGAACGGCTTGGTGACGTAGTCGTCCCCGCCGGCGGTGAGCCCGGCGATACGGTCCTCCACCGCGTCCTTGGCGGTCAGGAACAGGACGGGCACATCCGGCAGTTCGCGGCGCAGCCGCCCGAGGACGGTCAGCCCGTCCATGTCGGGCAGCATCATGTCCAGCACGACGGCGTCGGGCCGGAACTCACGGGCCGTCTGGACGGCCCCCTGCCCGTCCCCCGCGCTCCTGATCTGCCAGCCCTCGTAGCGAAGAGCCATGCTCAGCAGTTCGGTGATCGACAACTCGTCGTCCACCACAAGCACGCGGACGGGGCTCCCGTCCGGCCTCAGCAGTTCGGTGCGCCCCTGGGGCGAGGTCGTGGTCATGGTGGACACCTTGTCGGTGCCCTCTGAGAAGACGCTTTCCAGAATCTGTGATTTCCCTGAGAAACACACAGGCATCTCTCAGGGAATCCCTGGGAAGCACATCAGGAGCGCTGGAAGGCGTGACTGTGCTCGACCCGGGCGATGTGGATCGAGTACCGCTCGTACCAGTGCTCCCGCCCGTGCCGCTTGGCCGCGAGGTGCTCGGGATGCCGCCGCCACCGCTCGATGCCGGCGAGGTCCCGGAAGTAGGCGACGGAGATGGCGAGCCCGCCGGGCGTGTGGGCGAAGTCCTCGCCGAGAAAGCCGGGCACGTCCCGCACGAGACGGGAGAGCCGGGCGGCGGTGCTGTCGTATCCGGCGGGGTCGTCGCCGGTACGGCGGGCGGTGAACACGACGGCGTAGTACGGCGGTTCGGGCGTGGAGGTGGGGGCCGGGTCCGGGGCCGGGGTGGGCATGGGTACGGCCGGGTCTGTTCTCTGATCGTTCATGACGACCACGGTCCGCCGCGGGATCGTCCCGCGTCCATGGACCTTGCCCAAAGGGATCCGTACGGGATCCGATTCTTTGCCTTCCCCCCTCAGAAGAGCCCTTCCTGCTCCCTCCTGAACTGCCTCAGGGGGAAGGTGGATCCGCGGGTGCCGGTGCCCGAAGGCGCGGGCAGCAGCTCCCAGCCGGTCAGCAGCCGGGTGTCGAGGACGACGGCCCCGCGTCCGCCGGCCGCCAGATGCAGATCGGGCCCGGCGGCCGCGACCAGCTCACCGCTCACGGCGCCGCCCGGCACGAGTTCCACGACCTCACCGAGCGCCTCCGAAGTCCCCTCCAGCCCGAAGTCCCGGACATGGTCGATGACTTCGCACGGCTCCGGACGCAGGGACTCCGGCCATCCGGCGAGCGCGACGGCCCGTGCGTGCAGCTCCCGCACCTCGGCGGAGCGCTCCGCCGCCGTCCCCGGCAGCACCGACCGCACCGCCCGCTTCTCGGCGTACGGAATCCGGTCCGGCACCCGCAGCGCGGCCCGCAGCAACTCCTCGGCGCGCCGTGCGGCCATCAGTGGACCGGTGCCGAGCCAGCTGAAGCTGACGGCGCCCTGCTCGAGCAGCCGCGCCGTGCCCCGCTCGACGGCGGTGATGCCGACCTTGACCATGCCGGGCCCGAACCAGGCCAGATAGACGCGGTAGGGCCGGGGGTCGTCGGCGAGGGTGTCGGCGGCCACGGAGTGCGCCCGGTCCAGCCGCGCGCACTCCTCGCACCGGGCCCCCGTGCTCCGCCCCGGCACGGTGGCCCGCACCGGGCAGGCATGCCCCCGCGCCCCCACGCACGTGCGCGCGGCTCCCTCCGGCACCGCGAAGGCGACCCGCTTCCCCCAGGGCAGCGCACTGCGCCGACCGCCGTCCCACACCAGCACGGGACCGTCCGGCGCCCAGCGCAGCCCCGAGCACTTCCACACCTGTGCCATCACCGGCCAGGGTAGGGGCCGGGTCCGACAACGGGTCCGCGGGCGGCGGGAAGCGCTCTCGATCTCGCGGGGACCGGTCGGCCGGTGACCGGGGCCGCGCTCACCGAACCCCGTGCGCCGGAGGCGGGTTCATTCGACAGGGGACAGAGGCACCGGCTCGACGTCGCCGGCCGGCACGGCCGCCACCGGGACGGTGGTCGCCCGCCGTCCCCGCCCGGCCAGCCGGCAGCTCACGCACCCGGCGTGCCCCGCTCGGGCCTGCGCGTCGCGGACCCGCATGCCCCACTGCCCCCGCGGCCGTACCCCCGGCGGCTTGCCCCAGCCGGACAGATGCAGCACCCAGGTGACCAGGACACTCACGGCCACCACGGCCAGCCCGCCCACGACCACCGGCGGCGAGGCCGTGCACACCCCCAGCCCCAGCACACCGCTTCCGGCCGTGGCGATACCGAAGCCGGTCCAGCCGGCGATCGTGTGACCCTCGTCGTACAGACTCATGGAGCCGCCTCCAGGGACAAGATTCCCTCACGTACTAAGAAGTTTACTGACCCGAATATCTCACGAGCTAAGGGATTACGAAAGATGCACGGCACGCCGCCGCGACAGCCCGCCACCCCGGCCCAGGCGCTGCAGGCGATGGACCACCTCATCGCCGCCCACCTGATCGGACAGCAGGAACTGGCCCGGCGGCTGGGACTGAACGTCACCGACCTCACGTGCTTCGCCTTCGTCCTGGAGGCGGGCGACGACCTCCTCACGGCCGGCGACCTCGCGGCCCGCGCCCACGTCACCACGGGCGCGGTGACCGGCATCCTCAACCGCCTGGAGCGCGCCGGTTACGTCACCCGCCGCCCCGACCCCACCGACCGGCGCCGCGTCCGGGTGGCCGCCGTACCGGCCGCCGTCAGCCGCGTGGAGGCGGTGTACGCGGGCCACTACAAGCGCCTGACGGCCCTGTTCTCCGACTACTCCCCGGCGGAGCTGGCGATCATCACCGACTGGTTCACCCGGGCCACGGCCCTGGCCCACGAGTACCTGGAGAAGCTGAACCGGAACGATCCGCAGGAGGAGTGCTGAGAGCAGAACCGCCCGGGCCCGCCGACACCCGCCGCCGGCACGGCGGTTCAGGCGCGGAAGCGTGGAAAACAACGCCGCGGTGAACCGTTGGCCGACGCCGTACCCTCCCCTTGATCACCCAGAGACGTACACCGACGTCAAGACGGTCACGTCGTCCTCGACGGGCTCCCTGAAGACGACCGTGACCGCGTCCGCGGACGGCTACTTCCGCTACGAGTTCGCCGGCACCTCGACCACCCCGGCCGTGACCTCCACCAGCGACTTCGTGGACGTCCGATAGCCACGTGAGCGAAAGGCCCCGGATGGACCTGTGAAGCTCGCCCTTCACCGGGTCAGAGCGATACCGGCCGGGTTGGTGCCGACGGGGATGGTGTCCACCACGGTGCCGGTGGTCGTGTCGATCACCGACACATCGCTCGAGCCGTTGTCGGCGACGTACGCGTCAGGGGACGGGGCGGCCCAGGCAGGGGATGAGGAGACGGCCGGCAGGGCCAGTCCCGCCAGCACGGCCAGCCCCGCCACGCACGCCCGCAGCCACGCCCAGGGCCCGCTCCCTTTCAGCCTCGGACCGCGAAGTGCAGGTGTACCTGCCGGGTCGGTCGGGCGAGACGCTGGATACCTACGCACACGTCATGAGCACGACACTCACCGCCGCCGACCGGATGGACGACGCACTCGGACTGGACGAGTCGGAGAAGGGGGAATCAGGCAGCGAGCAGGAGCCGCACACCGAGGAGTGATCGGCGCCTCGGGCCGCGTTGATGTCAGCCGTTGATGTCAGAAGCCCCTCGGGATGATCCCGAGGGGCTTCTGATCTGTGTGCACTCGGCAGGATTCGAACCTGCAACCTTCTGATCCGTAGTCAGATGCTCTATCCGTTAAGCTACGAGTGCTTGTTTTTTGTTTTCCGTCTCCGTTCCCGGCCCTTTCGGCCCGTTCCCGGCGACAGGAAGAACATTACATGACTGCCGCCGCCATGTGAAATCCGATCCGCGCACCCCTTGTGACCTGCGAAAACGTCGACCGTCGGCGGTGGAGCGCCGCACGGGGGCGGCACGCCGGGAACGCCGAAGCCCCGGTCCTGAGGGACCGGGGCTTCGGGATCGGTGCGGAGGCGGAGGGATTTGAACCCTCGATGGGCTTTAAGGCCCAAACCGCATTAGCAGTGCGGCGCCATAGACCGGACTAGGCGACGCCTCCAGCACATCCGCTCACGCGAGCGCGTGATCGGTGCGTGCAGATGATGACACAGTCGGGTGCGGTGTCACCAATCGCCCCCCACGGTACTAGGCAGTCGGGCCGCAGGGCAAAGGGCTTCCCCCGGCGAGACGCAGTGTCCTTCCGGCGGGGCGGCGCAGCGACGGGGAGCAGGGCCGAGCGGGCGGCGGAACGGGACGCGGCGCAACGTCCGGCGGCCGGCGGCGTTGGACAGGGCATGGTTTCCGATCTGCCGGCCGCCGGGCGGCGCGTCCTCGTGTCGTCCCTCGCCGCCGTCGCCTCCCTCGTCCCGCTCACCGCCGTACCCGCCGTGGCGGCCGGTGCCGTGCCGCCGCCCGTCCGGCCCGAGGACCGGGCCCCGCGGCAGGACGCCGGCCCCGGGGGCGATCACCTCACCGTCGTCGTCCGGAACGCCGGGACCAAGCGGGACACGACCTACGAGGTGTCGTGCCATCCGGGCGCCGGCCGGCACCCGGACGTGGCCGGGGCCTGCCGGATGCTCGACGCGCACACGCAGTGGGGCCGGGACCCCTTCGCCCCGGTGCCCCCCGACAGCATCTGCACCATGGTCTACGGCGGGCCGGCCACCGCCCGTGTGACCGGTACCTGGGCCGGACGCCCGGTCGACGCCGCGTACGACCGCAGCAACGGGTGCGAGATCAGGCGGTGGGACCGCATGGTGCCGCTGCTGCCGAAGCCGGGGGCGGACCCGACGGGGTCGTAAAGGTCCCGCGAAGGTCTCGCGAATCCGAGGCGTCCGGTCACGCGTTCGCCGTCACTTCCCCGTGGGACCTCCCTCTCATCCGGCGTCGCGAGCGCAATCCGTGCGCTTAGACTCCCTCGCGTGACACGTCGCGGGCCGGTTGGCAAGATGGCCCGAGCGGTCGGCAAGGTGCGGTAACAGGGAGGAAGCGTCTCGTGAGCAGCAGGCCATCCCGAGGCGCTGCTCGCCTCGCAGCCATACTCGACGCGCTGCCGGATGCGTTGGTCCTGGTCAACGCCAACGGAACCGTCGTCAACGCCAACACCATCGCCCTGGAGGCCTTCGAGGCACCGGGGACCGCGCTCGTCGGGCGCGGGCTGCTCGATCTGCTGCCGCAGTTCGACTCCAGGCTCATCCCCGGGTCCATGCGGCGCCCCGATCACATGGACCCGCACGGGCGGACCAAGCCGACGCGGATGGTCGCGCGGCGCACCGACGGGACCGAGTTCCCGGTCGAGGTCACGAGCGCGAACCTGGAGAACGGGCAGCAGGCGTACGACGGTTACGGCTACACCGGCGACGAGCTGCTGATGATCGTCGTACGGGACCTGTCCGGAACCGTCGACACCGAGGCGGAGCTGGCCCGGTCGCAGCGGCAGACCGAGATGATCCTGCGGGCCGCGGCGGAAGGGGTCGTGGGGACCGACACGGACGGGCGGATCGTGCTCGTCAACCCGGCCGCCGCCCAGATACTGGGGTACCGGGCGGGTGAGCTGGGCGGCAAGGAGCTGCACGCTCTCGTGCTGCACTCCCGTGCCGACGGCACCCCCTTCCCGTACGAGGAGTCCCCGCTCGCCGACACCCTGCGCTCCGGGCGCAAGCACCGGGTGCGCGGGCAGGTGCTGTGGTCCAAGGGCGACGAGAAGGTCTCGGTCGATCTGACGACCGCGCCGGTGCGGGACGGCGACCTGCTCGTCGGCGCCGTCATGACCTTCACCGACCGCCGGCCCTACGAATCGCTCGCCGAGGAGAAGGCCGCGCTGGAGAAGGCGCATGCCGAGGAGCTGGAGCGGCTCTCCGAGGAGCACGCCTCCGACCTGACCGCGCTGCGCCAGCAGCA
Organism: Streptomyces sp. NPDC031379; assembly: GCF_055569615.1. Classification (NCBI taxonomy): domain Bacteria; kingdom Bacillati; phylum Actinomycetota; class Actinomycetes; order Kitasatosporales; family Streptomycetaceae; genus Streptomyces; species Streptomyces sp. NPDC031379. The sequence goes on from NZ_JBVIIT010000021.1 coordinate 63,609, forward strand.
CGTCACGGAGCTGGAGGAGCTGCGCGAGCAGCACGCGGAGGAGCTGGCGACCGGCGAGGAGCGGTACGCCGCGCTCGGTGAGCGGGAGAAGGACCGGTTCGAGGCCCTCGCCGGACGACACGAGCAGCTGCTCACGCTGCTCGGGCAGTCGCTGCGCGGCCCGCTGGACGAGCTGCGCCGCGAGCTGTCCGCCCTGGCGGCCGATGACGCGGGGCAGCTGTGGCCCGAGGCCAACCAGGTGCTGCACCACCTGTCCGCCGGGTACTCGCGGATCACCGCCCTCATCGACAACGTGCTCGGCTACCAGCGGCTGGACGCGGGCGGTGAGGACATCACCCGTACGAAGGTGATGCTGGACGCCGTCGTCGCCGCCGGTGTGGACGGGGCGGTGGAGCTGATCGGTCCCGGGCGGGTGCAGTTCGCCGTGCACGCGCCGCCCATCGAGGCCGAGGTCGACCCGCAGCGGCTCGCCACCGCGCTCGCGCACCTGGTCGCGGACGTGGCGGGCGTCGACGCGACCGGCAACACGCCCGTCTCCGCGGGCGGTTACCTGGACAACACCGTCGTGGTCGCCGCCGCGCAGCGCGGTGAGGTCGCACGGATCGAGGTGCGCGGGCCGTACGCCGGCGGAGACCCGGTGCACGAGCCGATCGTGCGCGGGATCGTGCGCGCCCACGGCGGGGTGCTCCAGACGCACGAGGTGCCGGGCATGAGCGGCAGCGCGTACGTGCTCGAGGTGCCGCTCGGCGGTGGCGCCGGAGCGGTCGCGGCACGGGTTCCTGACGCCGGTGGAGTGGCGTCGGAGGAGGCCGGTGCGGGCGAGCAGGCCCCAGGCGGTACCGGGGGCGGCCGGCGGCGGGCCCGGCGGGCCTCCACGGACGCCTTCCTGGAGAGCGACGTGCCCGGCGCGGGCGAGGCCGTCGGTGAGACGGAGGCCTCCGCGCCGACCGGTCGGCGTCGCCGGCGTGCCGGTGCGCCCGCCGGGGAGGCCGCCGTGGTGGTTCCGGCCGAGGGCGCGGAGGCCGCGTCCGGCGGGTCCGGGCGGCGCCGTGCCCGGCCCGCCGAGACCGGTGCCGACGCCGCCGGTGACGCCGAGCGCGGGGCCGAGGATGTGGCTGAAGGCGTGGCCGAGGGCGCCGTGGTGACCGCCGCCGAGCATGCGGCGGGTGCCGCCGCGTCGGGTACGGGCCTCGGCGGTGCCGTGCCGCCGCAGGGCGTGCCCGGCTCCACGGGCCGCCGCGCCCGCCGTGACCCCGGTGCCCCGCAGGCAGCCCTGCCGCCCGCCCTGCCCGCGTCCGGCAGCGAGCCGACGCCGGGTGCGGTGGCCGTTGCGGGCGCGGCGTCCCTTCCTGACGCGGAGGGCGCTCCGGGCGCGGGTGTGCCGCCGACCGGGCGGCGCCGGCGTGCGCTGGCCGCCGCGGCGGAGCGTGCCGCGGCCCAGGAGGCGGCCGGTGCCCGTACGGTCTTCGCCCTGCCGCCGGCCGAGGCCGACCGCCGGCCGGAGTCCGCGCACACGAACGCCGGCGCGACCGCGGCGGCGGCGAACGGGATGGCGGCGCCGGGCGTACCGGTCGATCCGGCCGCCGGCGTGCCCGTCGGGCCGCCTGCGGGTGCGCCCGTCGCTCCGGGTGCCGGTGTGCCCCTCGGCCCTGGTACCGGGGACGAAGGGCAGCCGCAGCTTGCCGGGCCGGTTCCGGGCGCCGTTCCCGGTGCCGTCGCCCCTGCCGTTCCTGATTCCGCCGGTGCCGTTCCCGGCCCCGGGGCGGGCGCACTGCCCGGCCAGGTGCAGGTGCCCGCCCAGCTGCCGCTGTCGGGCGCGGGCGGGCCCGGTGACGACGGCCGGCACGACGCCGTACCGCTCGCCCAGGCCGAGGACCACACGCCGCCGCAGCCGCATCCCACCACCGCGCCGACCGGTCGGCGCCGACGGGCCGTGGCCCAGCCGGCCGAGGCCGCCCAGACCGTGGCACCGGGGGCCGCGCCCGGCGAGGCGACGGCTGCCGCGCAGCCCGTACCGGCGCCGGCGGTCCCGGGGCAGACGGCTCCCGCAGCCGCACACCCCGCGCCCGGGCAGCTCCCCCAGGGCGGGGCGATGCCGCCGACTCCCGGCCAGGGGAATCCGGTTCACGGCATTCCGGCGCAGGGCACGGCCGGGCAGGGCATCCCCGTCCAGCCCGGTCCCGCCGCCCCCACGGGCCAGACGCCCGCTCCGGGCCCGGTGCCCCCCCACACGGATCCCGGCGCCCAGCCCGGCGTCGCCGTACCCGGCCGGCAAGTGGCCCTCTCCCACCCCACGGTGCCCGCGCAGGGCACCGCGGGCCCGCCCGCACCGGCGGCTCCCGCCCCGGCACAGGCGCCCGCGGCACAGCCGGCCACCCCGTCCGCCGGTATCCCGGCGGCGGCCCCGGCCGCCCAGCCGTTGCCGGCGGAGTCGGCCACCGGCGCCGTGCCCGCGGCCACCGTCCCCCAGCAGTGGCACGGTGCCGACGACACCTCGGGCGCGGGCACGCCCGTCCCGCGGGCGAACCCGGACGGCACCCCGGCCCCCGGCACCCCGCTGCCCGCGGAGCACACCGGCGCGCGGCCGCAGCGGGTCGCGCAGCCGTTGCCCGCCGAGGCCACGTCAGCCGCGGTCGACCCGAACTCGACGCAGGGGCGGTCGATCAGCGTCCGGACGCTGGGGCAGGGCGTGCCGTTCGCACGGCAGGCCGCGCAGGTCCAGCAGCCGACGGCGACCCCGCCCCCGCACGCGCCGGGCGGTTCCGGCCGCCGGCGCAAGCTGGGCACACCGCCGGACCCGGCCACCCGCGCCGATGCGCAGCCGGAGCAGGCGGCCCGGCCGCATCCGCCGGCCGAAGCGGCGCCCGCGCAGCCCTCGCTCGGCGGGCAGGCGCCCGTGCCGCAGCCGTCGCAGGCCGGGCAGTCCCGGCTCGCCCCGGGCACCGAGGGAGCGGGACGGTCGTACGCCATAGGCGCTCCGGAGCCCGATGCCGCCGAGGGGCCCGAACCGCTGGACGGTCCCGGTGGAGCCGTCGAGGTGGCGGACACCCCGCGGCCGCAGCCGCTGGACGACGAGCTGCCCCCGGAGCCGCTGGACAACCCGCGTCGGCTGCTGGTGTGGCCCGCGCCGGACGTGACGACCCAGCAGGCGCTGAGCGACCGTGGCTACCGGCCCGTGATCGTGCACTCGCGCGAGGAGGTCGACGCCCAGATCGCGGCCTTCCCCGCCGCGCTGTTCGTGGATCCGCTGACCGGGCCCATCACCCGTACGGCCCTGCAGGCGCTGCGCCAGGCCGCCGTGGCCGCCGAGGTGCCGGTGCTGGTCACGGCCGGGCTGGGGCAGGCCACGCGCGAGGCGGCGTACGGCGCCGACCCCGCCGTGCTGCTGAAGGCGCTGGCACCCCGGGACAGCGAGCAGCATCCGCCGCGGGTGCTGCTCATCGAGGAGCACGCGGAGATCGCGCTGGCCCTGACCTCGACGCTCGAGCGGCGCGGGATGCAGGTGGCGCGGGCCGCGAACGACGACGACGCGGTGACGCTGGCGGGGCAGTTCCGGCCGAACCTCGTGGTGATGGACCTGATGCAGGTGCACCGGCGGCAGGCCGGGTTCACCGGGATCATCGACTGGCTGCGGGCGAACGGTCAGCTCAACCGCACCCCGCTCGTCGTGTACACCGCCGCCGTCGACCCGGCCGACCTGCCCCGGCTGGCCTCGGGTGAGACGGTGCTGTTCCTCGCCGAGCGGTCCACCAGCACCGAGGTGCAGACGCGGATCGTGGATCTGCTGGCCCGGATCGGCACGAACTGAGCGGCACGCACTGATCCGGGCGAGCTGACCGGCCGGGGCGAACCGGCCGGGGCGAACCGACCGGAGCGTGGGTCGACCTGACCGGAGCGACGGATCAGGGCGGCGCGTGTCCGCTTCAGCGGGCGACGAGTCTGCGGGCCGCCTCCTTGATGGAGGCCCGCAGGCGGTCGCGGTCGGGGTCCTCCCCGCCCGTGAGGATGCGCCGCATCTGGGGGACGACGGCGGTCCAGTTGGCGATCGCGATCAGCAGGAACAGCAGATCGCCGGGCGGGATCGCGTCGGTGATGACGCCCCGGGCCTGGCCGTCGGCGATGCTGGCGACCTTGCGGGCGTAGTGCTCCTGGCGCTCCGTCTCGTCGGGCAGTTCTGCGGTGCCGTACTCGACGCCCTCCCAGAACAGCAGGCGCAGCAGGTCGGGGTGGGTGGCGTGGTAGTCGAGAAGGCGGTCGATCCAGCCCTCGATGTCGTCGGGGTCGACGGGGACGGCCGCCGCCAGGTCGACCATGCACGTGCCGAGGACCTTCGTGAACAGCTCGGCCTTGTTGCCGAAGTAGGCATAGATCAGCTGCTTGTTGGCCTTGGCCGCGGCGGCGATGCGGTCGATGCGGGCGCCCGCGATGCCGTGCCGGGCGAACTCGGCGACCGCCGCGTCGAAGATACGGCCCTTGGTGGCCTCGGGGTCCCTCACTGCTGCCATGGGGAAAGGGTAGGGCTCCGGACGACAAGCAACCAACTATTTGGTTGACGGGAATGCGAGGACGCGGCAGGCTGTTGGGAGTTCCAACCAACCAGTTAGTTGTGAGTGTCGGTCCAAGGAGCAGCACCGCCCATGCCGTCAGCCATCACCACCCGCCAGGCACCCGGGGTGCGGGTCCCCGCCCGCGAGCAGCCCGCATCCGGCTCCCTCTTCCTCCTCCTCATCGCCGTCTGCACCGCCGTCACGGCCGCCAACATCTACCTCGCGGCCCCGCTGCTCCCCCTCATCGCCCACGATTTCGGCACGGTCCCCTCGGCCGTCACCTGGATCGCCTCGGTCGCCCAGTTCGGCTACGCGGCCGGGCTGCTCTTCTTCGCGCCGCTCGGCGATCGCGTCAACCGCCGCCCGCTCGTCGCCGGCCTCTCCGTGGCCACCACGGCGGCGATGCTCGTCGCGGCGGCCGCCCCCGGCACCGCCGCCCTCGCGGCCGCCGTGTTCGTCGCCGCCGCCGCGACCGTCGTACCGCAGCTGCTCGTCCCGCTGGTCGCCGAGCGCGCACCCGCCGACCGGCGGGCCCGGCACGTGGCGGCCGTCATCGCCGGTCTGTTCACCGGCATCGTGGCCGCCCGTGTCGTCGGCGGTCTGGCCGGACAGGCCTTCGGCTGGCGCTGGGTGTTCGCCGGGTCCGCCGTGCTGACCCTCGCGCTGGGCCTGGCCACCGCCCTGGCCCTGCCGTCGGAGCGGCGCTCGCGGCGGGGCGGCCTGTTCTCGGGCGTCGTCGAGCTGCCGGGGCTGCTGCGCCGCTCGCCCGACCTGTGGCGGGCGTGCGTGCGGCAGGCCGGGATGTTCGGCGCCTGGAGCGCGCTGTGGACCTCCCTGACGCTCCTGCTGACCGGCCCGTCCTACGGCCTGACGACCGCGACCGCCGGACTCTTCGGCCTCTTCGGCCTGACCTCCAGCGCGGTGGCGCCGCTGGCCGGCGGCCTGGTGGACCGCTTCGGCGCGGCGCGGGTCGTGCGCACCGCCTATGCGCTGGCGGTCGTGGCCGTACCGCTGTTCTGGCTCGGCGGGCACATCCTGGCGGCCCTGTTCGCCGCCTCCGTCACGATCCACGCGGCCCTGGTCGCCTCGCACGTGGCCAACCAGACCCTCGCCCTGACCACGACCTCCACCCCGGCCACCGCCAACACCGCCTACGTCGTCTCCGGCTTCGCCGGTGGCGCGCTCGCCTCGGCCGCCGCGGGCCCGGCCTTCGGCCACTGGGGCTGGGCCGGCGTCTGCGCGGTGGCGGGCGCCTGGCTGGTGCTCGGATGGGTGACGACGGCGACCCGAAAGTGACGGCCCGCGGGCGGGGCGGCGGCCGAGCGTGATGGGCGACGGCCGCCACCCGTTCGCCCGCCGCCCCCAACCCGACCCGACCCGGAGCGTAGGCCCCGGTCAGAGCTGGGTGATCGCCAACTGCCCGTCCGCGTACTGCCGGCGCAGCACCTTCTTGTCGAACTTGCCCACGCTCGTCTTCGGCACCGACTCGATCACCGTCCAGCGCTCGGGCAGCTGCCACTTGGCGATGCGGCCCTCCTCGGCGAGGAAGGCGCGCAGGCTCTCGAAGTCGGCGGTGGCGCCCTCCTTGAGGACGACCGTGGCCAGCGGGCGCTCGCCCCACTTCTCGTCGGGTACGGCGACCACGGCGGCCTCGGCCACGTCCGGGTGGGACATCAGCGCGTTCTCCAGCTCGACCGACGAGATCCACTCACCGCCGGACTTGATGACGTCCTTGGCGCGGTCGGTGAGGGTGAGGAAGCCGTCGGCGGAGATGGTGCCGACATCGCCGGTCTTCAGCCAGCCGTCCTCGCTGAACTTGTCGGCGGGGCGCAGCGGTTCGGCGTCGGGGCCGTTGTAGTAGGCGCCCGCGATCCAGTTGCCTCGGACCTCCAGCTCACCGGCCGACTCGCCGTCCCAGGGGAGGCGTTCGCCGCCGGGGCCGGTCAGGCGGGCCTCGACGCCGGCCGGGAAGCGGCCCTGGGTGAGGCGGTAGGCGAACTCCTCGTCGGTGCCGACCGCGTGGGCCGGCGGCCGGGCCACCGTGCCGAGCGGGGAGGTCTCGGTCATGCCCCAGGCGTGGCAGACCCGCATCCCCAGCTTGTCGAAGGCTGCCATCAGGGAGGGCGGACAGGCCGAGCCGCCGATGGTGACCTGGGTGAGGGAGGAGACGTCCCGGGGCCTGTTGGTCAGCTCGCCGAGCAGGCCCTGCCAGATGGTCGGCACGGCGGCCGCGTGGGTGGGCTTCTCCCGTTCGATCATCTCGGCGAGCGGGGCGGGCTGCAGGAAGCGGTCCGGCATCAGCATGTTGACGCCGGTCATGAAGGTGGCGTGCGGCAGGCCCCAGGCGTTGACGTGGAACTGGGGCACCACGACCAGCGAGGTGTCCTGGTCGGTCAGTCCCATCGACTGGGTCATGTTGACCTGCATGGAGTGCAGGTAGATCGAACGGTGGCTGTAGACCACGCCCTTGGGGTCCCCGGTCGTGCCGGAGGTGTAGCACATGGCGGCGGCCTGGCGTTCGTCCAGCTCGGGCCAGTCGTACGTGGTGGGCCGGCCGGCGATCAGCTCCTCGTACTCGTGCAGCCGCGCGGCACCGCCCTCGAGCGGGGAGCGGTCACCGGGGCCGGAGACGACGATGTGCTCCACCGTCGGCAGCTTGGGCAGCAGCGGGGCGAGCAGCGGGATCAGCGATCCGTTGACGATGACGACCTTGTCGGCCGCGTGGTTGACGATCCACACCAGCTGCTCGGCGGGCAGCCGCAGGTTGAGCGTGTGCAGCACCGCGCCCATGGACGGGATCGCGAAGTACGCCTCGACGTGCTCGGCGTTGTTCCACATCAGTGTGGCGACCCGGTCGTCGTCCCGGACGCCGAGTTCGTCGCGCAGGGCGTTCGCCAGCTGTACCGCGCGTCCCCCGGCCTCGGCGAAGCTGCGCCGCTGCGGCTCGGCCTCCCCGGTCCAGGTGGTGATCTGGGACCGTCCGTGTGCCTGCACCCCGTGCTCGAGGATGCGGGTGACAGTCAGCGGTACGTCCTGCATGGTGCTCAGCACGGGGTTCCTCCCGGGGCGACATTGCCTACGCGGCGGTAGAGGCTGCGCTGATTCTGCGCACATACCGCGCGGTATGTCACTAGGGGGAGAGAAATTGTGCTCTAGCGCGCCAGCACCAGCTCGGGATCCTCGCGCAGTTTGCCGAGCGCCCGCGACACCGCCGACTTCACCGTGCCCACGGACACACCGAGCACCTCGGCGGTCTGGGCCTCGCTGAGATCCTCGTAGTACCGCAGGACGACCATCGCCCGCTGCCGCGCCGGCAGCTTCGTCACCGCCCGCCACATGGCGTCGTGCAGCGCCTGCCGCTCGGCCGGGTCGTCGTCGCCGGGCCCGGGCTCCGGCTCGGGCAGCTCCTCGCAGGCGAACTCGTCCACCCGGCGCTTGCGCCACTGCGAGGTCCGCGTGTTGAGCAGCGCCCGGCGCACATAGCCGTCGAGCGCCCGCTGGTCCTCGATCCGCTCCCACGCCACATAGGTCTTGGCGAGCGCGGTCTGCAACAGGTCCTCGGCGTCACTGGGGTTCGCGGTCAGCGAGCGCGCGGTGCGCAGCAGAACCGGCTGGCGGGCTCTCACGTAGGACGCGAACGACGGGTACGTGGAGGTCGCTCCGCTCGGCCGGTGCCGGGCGTGGGGCAGGGTCTGTCCCGCTGGAGCGGCGGCGGCCGAGGCGCTGGTGCAGACGGGTGTGGTCATGGCTCCACGCTAGAAGCGGGCCGCGGTCCGGCGGATCGGCCGCAGGTCCCGAAGCGGAGTCCCCCTCAGGTTGTAGGGGTGGGGCCGTCCCCACCTCCTGAAGGTGGACGGCGGATCCACCCTGTCTGGGGGTCCGACCCTGATGCGTGTGCGGTCCGGACAGCGCACCTAGGGCCTGTCGTCCGCCACCAGGACCAAGCCGGACGTCGGCACCCCGGTGCCGGCCGTCACCAGGGTCCGGGCCGCCCCCGGTATCTGGTTCACCGCCGTGCCGCGCAGCTGGCGCACCGCCTCCGCCACGCCGTTCATCCCGTGCAGATACGCCTCCCCGAGCTGTCCCCCGTGCGTGTTGAGCGGCAGCCGCTCCTCGGCCACGAAGTCCCCCGCCTCGCCCGGTGCGCAGAACCCGAACTCCTCCAGCTGCATCAGCACGAACGGGGTGAAGTGGTCGTACAGGATCCCCACGTCGATGTCGGCGGGCGCGAGGGAGGACGTCCGCCACAGCTGGCGGGCCACCACTCCCATCTCCGGCAGGCCGGTCAGATCGTCCCGGTAGAAGCTGGTCATCTGCTCCTGGGCGCGGCCGGCTCCCTGGGCCGCGGCCGCGATCACGGCGGGGGGACGCGGCAGGTCACGGGCCCGCTCCAGGGAGGTGACGACGATCGCCTGCCCGCCGTCGGTCTCCTGGCAGCAGTCCAGCAGCCGGAGGGGTTCGACGATCCAGCGGGACGCGGCGTGCTCGGCGAGCGTGATCGGGCGTCCGTGGAACCAGGCCGCCGGATTGGTCGCCGCGTACGTGCGGTCCACGACGGCCACGTGCCCGAACGCCTCCGGCGTCAGCCCGTACGTGTGCAGATACCGCTGGGCCGCCATCGCCACCCAGGAGGCCGGTGTGAGCAGACCGAACGGCAGGGCCCAGCCCAGCGCCACGCCCTCCGCCGACGGCTCCCGGTGCTGCACGCCGGCGCCGAACCTGCGTCCCGAGCGCTCGTTGAAGGCCCGGTAGCAGACCACCACCTCCGCGAGGCCCGTCGCCACCGCGAGCGCCGCCTGCTGGACGGTGGCGCAGGCCGCGCCGCCGCCGTAGTGGATCCGGGAGAAGAAGGACAGCTCGCCCATCCCGCAGGCCTGGGCCACCGTGATCTCCGGACTGGTGTCCATCGTGAACGTCACGAGTCCGTCCACATCGGCCGGCGTGAGGCCCGCGTCGTCGAGCGCGGCCCGCACCGCCTCCACCGCCAGCCGCAGCTCGCTGCGCCCGGAGTCCTTGGAGAACTCGGTGGCCCCGATGCCGGCGATCGCCGCCCGGCCGCCGAGGGAGTCCCCGGTCCGCAGGCTCATGGGGTGCCCTCCGGGACCGTGACCGTCACCGTGCCCGTCACATGTCTGCCGATGCCGTTGGTGCCGACGACACGCACGGTGGCGGTGTCGCCGTCGACGGCTTCGACCGTGCCCGTCAGCACCATCGTGTCCCCCGGATGGTTGGGCGCCCCCAGCCTGATGGCGACCTTGCGGAGCACCGCCGTCGGCCCGAAGTGATCCGTGATGTACCGGCCGACCAGGCCGTTCGTCGTCAGGATGTTCATGAAGACGTCCGGCGAGCCCTTCCGCCGGGCCAGCTCCGGGTCATGGTGCACGTCCTGGTAGTCCCGGGACGCGATCGCCCCCGCCACGATCAGCGTGCGCGTGAGGGGGATCTCCAGCGGGGGCAGCTCGGCGCCCGCCCTCAGTTCCGTCGCCATGCCCGGGCCCTCCCTCGTGATCGGCTCCCCCGGTTCCCGGAGCGCATGTCATCCCTCGCCTTCGACGACCCGGAAGACCGGCAGGACCAGCGGGCCGTCCGCGTCCTCGTAGGTCCGGAACTCCACCCGCACCGGCAGCCCGATGCGCACCTTGTCGTACGGCACCCCCACCACGTTGCTCACCATGCGCACCCCCTCGGCGAGTTCGATCAGGCCGACGGCGTAGGGAGGGTCGAAGGCCGGGAAGGGCGGGTGGTGCATCACCACGTACGAGTGGACCGTGCCGGCGCCGCTCGCCTCGAGGGTGTCCCAGTCCAGGCCGCCGCAGGCGTTGCAGCCCGGCAGCCAGGGATGGCGCGGGGTGCCGCAGTCCGTGCAGCGCTGGACGAGGAGTCTGTGTTCGGCCACGCCCTGCCAGAAGCCCGCGTTGTCCCGGTTGACCACGGGGCGGGGGCGCCGCGCCCGGGGTGCGGGGCGCGCGGGGGCGTACTTGAGGATGCGGAAGCGGTGCGTACCCACCAGGGCGCCGCCGACCCGGACGTCCGTGCGGGTCGTGACGAAGTGCCCGGTGCCCAGCTTCGTCGTCTTGCGGTCGGAGACGGACTCGATCACCGAGTCGAACGTGACCTCGTCACCCGGGCGCAGCGGCCGCAGGTACTCCTGCTCGCAGTCGGTGGCCACCACGGACGTGCACCCGGCGGCGTCGAGCAGGCCGAGGAGTTCGTCGTAGGCCCCCGTGCGGCCCTCGTGGCCCGAGAGCCCGCCCATCGTCCAGGCCTGGAGCATGGTGGGCGGGGCGATGGCGTCCGGGCCCGAGTAGGCCGGATGGGTGTCACCCATCGCCTCGCACCAGTGCCGGATCATCGGCGCGTTCACCGGGTCCTTGCCCACGCCGGCGACGGCGGCCGGCAGCCCCTCGTACGCCTTGAGCCGCGCGCCCGGCTCGCCAGGGTCCACCGCCGCGCATGGCCCCGCCGGATCCGCCCCTGCCATGGTCACCTCCGCCCCTCGGCAGCCCGAGCCGCGTCGTCGCGACACCGTTTCTGACTGTCCGTCAGGTCGTGGGAGGGTGTCAAGCCCGGCAGTGGGGTTCCCGCTTCGGCCGCGCCGGAGTCCACGCGCCTCGAAAACGCCTGCGCGGCGGTACCGAAGTACCGCCGCGCGGACGTGTCGCGACCCCGAAGCACACCCCGCGAGGCCCCTCTCAGGAGGGACCCCGCCCGAGGCTCACCACAGGTGGGTGAAGCGGACGGCGACGTTCTCGTTGCCCTGCTGGATGGCCGTGAACGCGGATCCGTTCACCTGCGCGGTGTTGTTCTGGTTCGAGGCGCCCGAGCCGACGGCGCTCTGCTGCGTGGTGGACGAGTTTCCGTCGTTGTCGTGGCCGACACCGCTGCCGATGATGCTCGCCACGCCGGCGTTCGATCCGTTGTCCGCGAAGGCGCCGTTGTCCGCGGCGGCGACACCCGTGAAGAGGGCGGCCGCGAGCGGGAGAGCGGAGACGGCGGCGAGAACGCGGGCGGTACGGATGCTTGCCATGTTGTTCCTCCAGAACCAAGCACTCAGCGGCCCTAGGGCCGGAAGTACGGGAACTACTGCGTACACCGAGGCAGTTGGCCGACCGCCTCGACTGTCGTGGACGACGTCACGCCTCCAAGTTGCCCCCCGCACCCCCGGCGAACCACTCCGGAAGCCGCGATTCGCACGCAAGCGTGATGACAAGTCGATAAACCCCACTCGCCGCCTTTCGCCCATCGACGCCCTGAAACGAACTTCTGGTGATCTGCACCCCTCAAGCCGCACAAAAGGTGAATCGTTCCTGCGCATTTCGGGCCAATCTCCCCCCTTCGGCACGTCGTGGCCGCCACCTCTTTTCTTTTTCGAACATGCGCACGAACATGGAGCCATGGCCACCATCGACCGGCAGGCCACGACGCTGGCCCTTGCACACGCCCTGTCAGCCGCCGAACGCGGCCTGGCCGTCATCCCCCTGTCCCGGACGAAACTCCCGGCCCTGCGCTCACCCCACCGCGCCGACCCCGATCCGCCGGGACCGCGCTGCCACGGCGAGTGCGGCCGCTTCGGCCACGGCGTGTACGACGCCTCGACCGACCCCGTCCGCATCCGCGAACTCTTCGCCGCCGCACCCTGGGCCACCGGCTACGGCATCGCCTGCGGGCTGCCCCCGTACCACCTGATCGGCGTCGACCTGGACACCAAGTCCGGCACGGACTCCTCGGTCGCCCTGCGCGAGCTGGCCCTGCGTCACCTGTTCACGATCCCGGAGACGGTCGTCGTCCTCACCCCGAGCGGCGGCCGGCACCTGTGGCTCACCGGCCCGCCCGACGTCGTCGTACCGAACTCGGCCGGCCGTCTCGCCCCGGGCATCGACATCCGGGGCGCCGGCGGCTACCTCGTGGGCCCCGGCTCCCGCACCGGCCACGGCGTCTACGCCACCGCCCCCGGCACCGCGCACCTGGCTCCCGCCGCCTGCCCGTCGTCCCTGCTCCGCCTGCTCCTGCCCCCGCCCCGCAGCGGCCCCCCGGCCCCGCCCGCGTCCGGCGACCACGGCCGCGGGCTGGTCCACTTCGTCCTCTCCGCCCACGAGGGCCAGCGCAACACCCGCCTGTTCTGGGCGGCCTGCCGCGCCTACGAGAACGGCATCGGTCCCGCTCTGGTGGACCCGCTGACCGAAGCGGCCCTCCACACCGGCCTGACCGAACGCGAGGCCCGCGCGACGATCGCCTCGGCGGCCCGGATGACGGGGCACCGGCCCTGAGGACCGGGCACCGGAAGGCACCCGCCGGGGCAAGGGCCCCGGGCCGGAGCCGGGCCGTTCACGGAACGGGCGGGCGCCGACTCCGCCCAACAGGGCGACATCTGCGGGGTCGTTGCTGCGGGCGCGGAGAATGATCAGCAGCGCCCGCCGGCACTCTCACGGCCGGACACCCGCCCTCAACGGGCTGGAGTTCCCGCATGCGTGTCAGGAACGGGCAGCGTAGGCTGAAAAAGACAGATCCAAGAGGTATCGGGTCGCCAGGTATCGGGTCGCCCCATTGAGTGGACGAAACGTCAGCGGGCTTTCCCGCGGCAGCTGAAGCCGTCTTCGAAGCAGGCCGGCCGTGCCTTCCCTAGCCGCATGTGGATGCCTCGTGGCTCCCACGGAATCTGTTTCCTTCGACCCGACTGGTCATTCTTCCCACCCGGAGATGGTCATAGTGGCATGTTATGAATCGGCCGACTCAGGACCTGCGGCAGAGGACGGTTCGCTCCCCCTGTCGTCGGGCAAGTTCCGCGCTCTGTGGGCCAATCGGCGTCCGAGGAAGCGTGAGACGCCGTTCATGCCCACCCTGCCGGTCGTCCTCTACGGCGAGCTGGTGGAGGACCTTGAACGCATGAACAAGGAGTACCCGGAAGATCTCTACGTCACGCCCGTCGTGTACGACTCCGCACTGGCTCTCGCCGTGTTCACCGAGCCCGAGGAGATGCTGGCCGAGGCCCGCAAGGCGAAAGGCGATGCAGAATTCCACTGGTTGGTGGAGGAGCGTGGAATGGGCTGCCTTCCGGACGGTGTCCCGGCGCCGACGGCGCTGGACAGCTATGACCTTCCCGATCTCAGAGGCGAAAGGCTGCGTCTTCTGCCCGAGCGGTCCATTGCGGACTTGAGCACCAGGTCTCGCCGGGGCTACCTCAACTGGGACAACGCCATCCGCTCCTTCGACGCGTGCGCCTACCCCTTCTCAGCCTCCAGCGAGAAGGACTTTCACGGGACGACACATTTCCAGAACTTCCGCTGCGGGTTCAACCCGGGCGCCTGGGGCCTGCAAGTGTCCTCGCTCATCAACTGGGGAACTCAGCCACCCGACTACTGACTGCCCGCCGCCTTGATCAAAAGAGGTGTGCGGCGAGCCCGACGCGAAAGGGGTGCCCCGAAGACCGAGGCACCCCTTCTGACCAGCACCTACGCCGGCCCGCACGCGGTGGGTGTGGGATTTGAACCCACGGTGACTCGCGCCACGACGGTTTTCAAGACCGTTCCCTTAGGCCGCTCGGGCAACCCACCTCCGACCCGCCCACCAGGGGCGGAGCGGGTACAGCCTACCGGCAGCGGGCGTTTCCTGGTGAGGACATGGTCCACTCGGCGCCCGCCGGCCGCGCTCCGCTCCGGGACCGGCTTCGCTCAGCACCCGTTCCGGACGTGCAGCGCGTCGGCCCACCGAACCAAAGCGGGCCCTCGGGCCGCGAGTTGACCGTGTGGCGGTCTCTTTCCGGAACGCCGGACGGAGCCGGCGGCTGCCTCACCACGCGAAGAGCATGCGGGCGGCGAGGACGGCGATCACCGTGCTGGAGACCATGGCGGTGACGAGCCGCCCGCGGCTGCCGGTCAGCAGCCTGCCGAGCAGTGCGCCCCCGCCGGCGAGCAGCAGTTGCCAGCTGGCGGACGCGGCGAAGGCGGCCAGCACGAACACGGCCTGTGGGAGCGGGTTCGCTTCCGCCGTGGTGTGGCTGCCGAGCACGAGAGCCGCGAAGTAGATCACGGTCACGGGGTTCAGCAGCGTGATGCCCAGCAGTCCGGCGAAGGCCCGCGCCGGGCCGGCGGGGGTCTTCTCGGTCCGGGCCGCCGTCGGCGGTCTGCGGTGGCGGATGATCGCCGTGACCGCGCCGTGGACCGCCAGTGCGACGAGGACCACGGCGGCGGCCCCTCGCATGGGGCGCATGACCGGCTCGACGGCGCCGGCCAGCGCCGAGCCTCCGATCACGGCGATCAGCGCGTACAGGCCGTCCGCGGTCGCGACACCCAGCGCGGCACAGGCGCCGGTCTTCAAGGAGGTGCGAGCGGTGAGCGCCACCAGATACGTCGCGACCGCCCCCACCGGCATGGCGATGCCATAGCCGGCGAGGAGCCCCGCGACCAGGGCCGCGCTCATGCGTGGGCGGGCGTCGGTCTCCGCGGTCGGCCGGTCTGCTGCTGGACGCGCACCGGTCGGACGGCGGCGGTCGGCGGCAGGAAGGCGGGGATCGTGGTCATGGGCAGATCCTGACGGCGGTGCGGCCGGCCGGACAACTCGTTTTCACGAGCGGCGCCTGGGCGGGCGTGGAGTGCCGGGCAGCCGACAGGGGGCCCCTCCACGAGAGACTCCCTGCGCGCGCGTGCCGTCCGCCGGGATCAGCTGTCGCCCTCGCGCGTGCCCAGCGTCAGATCCACCGTGTGCTCCTGGCCGCCGCGCTTGTAGGTGATCGTGACCTTGTCGCCCGGCTCGTGGGTCCAGATCTCGCCGATCAGGGTCGGGCCGCTGTCGATCACGTGGTCGTCGAGCTTGGTGATCACGTCCCCGGGCTTGAGGCCGGCCTTGTCCGCCGGGCCGCCCGACTCCACCGCCGCGGAGCCGCCCGTGCCCTGGTCGGTGATCTTCGCGCCGTCGGTGGACTCCTCCAGGGAGACGGACGCGCCGATCTTGGCGTACACCGGCTTGCCGGTCTTGATCAGCTGCTGGGCGACGTACTTGGCCTGGTTGATCGGGATCGCGAAACCGAGGCCGATGGAGCCGGACTGGCCGGAACCGAAGCTGCCGTTGCTGCTGGACTGGATCGCCGAGTTGATGCCGATGACCGCGCCGGAGGCGTCCAGCAGCGGGCCGCCGGAGTTGCCCGGGTTGATCGACGCGTCGGTCTGCAGGGCGCTCATGTACGACGCCTTGCTGCTGGCACTCCCGTCGCTGGAGGCCACGGGGCGGTCCTTGGCGCTGATGATGCCGGTCGTCACCGTGTTGGAGAGGCCGAAGGGGGCGCCGATGGCGATGGTCTCGTCGCCGACGGCCACCTTGTCGGAGTCGCCGAGGGCGAGGGGGTTGAGGTCCGAGGGGGCGTTCTTGAGCTTGATGACGGCGACGTCGTAGCCCTGCGCGTGGCCGACGACCTCCGCGTCGTACTTCTTGCCGTCGGGGAAGGTGGCCGACAGCTTGCCGCCGTCCACCGCGTCGGCCACCACGTGGTTGTTGGTGACGATGTGGCCCTGCTTGTCGAAGACGAACCCGGTGCCGGTGCCGCCGTCGCCGCTGCTGCTCTCCGCCTCGATGGTGACCGTGCTGGGCAGCGCCCTGGCCGCGACGTTGGCGATCGTGCCGGGCGCGCGCTTGACCTGCGAGGCGCTGTCGGAGGCCGAGACGGTGGTGGAGCCGCTGCTGTCGTTGTCCTTGGCCAGGGTGTAGCCGAGGCCGCCGCCCAGGCCGCCCGCGACCAGCGCGGCCACCAGGACCGCCGCGACCATCCCGCCGCGCCCGCTGCGCGGCTTGGGGGCGGGCTGCTGGTAGGACGCTCCCCAGCCGGCGCCGCCCGCGCCGCCGACACCACCGGCACCGCCGTCGCCGTAGGACGGGGTGGACGGCGGCGGGGGCGGCCAGGAGCCGTCGGGGGCGGCCTGGGGTACCGGCGGAAGCGGAGCCGTCGGCACGTCCCCCTCGGGCGCGGGGCCCTGCGGGGAAGCGGCGGAAGAGGCCACCGGCACGGGAGGTGCGGACGGGGCCGGGGGTACCGCGTTGCCCTCGTTCTCGGTGCTCACAGCTCTTCTCCTCGATCCACGCCTGTTGTCGTCGGTCGCACTTGGTCTGCAATCAGCTTTTCCCACGGGCCGTCAGAGCACCATAAGCGGTGGCTGTGGGTCCGGGAGTCCTCTTTATATAGGATCTTTTAGGCAAAAGTTACATAAACGAGCATGCTGTATGAGCCTGCTCGTCGCACGGCCGTGCCCATGCCGCCACGCGTACCCGGCGGCGGTGGCACCATGACGCGGTGACCCACGCACCACAGCATTCCATCCAGGTCGTCGCCCACCGGGGCGCCTCCGAGGACGCGCCGGAGCACACGCTCGCGGCCTACCGGAAGGCGATCGAGGACGGCGCGGACGCCCTCGAGTGCGACGTACGGCTGACCGCGGACGGCCATCTGGTCTGCGTCCACGACCGGCGGGTGAACCGTACCTCCAACGGCCGCGGCGCCGTCTCCGCACTCGAACTGGCCGATCTCGCCGCGCTCGACTTCGGCTCCTGGAAGACGCGCGAGGCCTGGCGCGGGCGGGACGAGGAGCCCGACTGGGAGAACCGGCCGGAGGACCCGGAGGACACCTCCGTGCTCACCCTGGAGCGGCTGCTCGAGCTGGTCGCGGACGCCGGGCGGCGGGTGGAGCTGGCCATCGAGACCAAGCACCCCACACGCTGGGCGGGCCAGGTCGAGGAGCGGCTGCTGGAGCTGCTGAAGCGGTTCGGCCTGGACGCACCGGCCACCGCCGCCGAGTCCCCGGTCCGGATCATGAGCTTCTCGGCACGTTCGCTGCACCGCGTGCGCGCGTCCGCGCCGACGCTGCCGACGGTCTATCTGATGCAGTTCGTCTCCCCGCGGCTGCGCGACGGGCGGCTGCCCGCGGGCGTGCGGATCGCGGGCCCCTCGATCCGCGTCGTACGCAACCACCCCGCCTACGTGGAGCGGCTGAAACGAGCCGGTCACCAGGTGCACGTGTGGACCGTGAACGAGCCCGAGGACATCGACCTGTGCCTCGACCTCGGTATCGACGCCATCATCACCAACCGCCCGCGCGCGGTGCTGGACCGGCTCGGCCGCTGACCCCGCCGCCTCGGGGCCGCCTCGTCACGGGGAGTGCTCCGGCGCGTTCGCTCCGTGAGGATGTGTTTCGAATGCGTCAGCGGAAGCGGGTTGGCCGGTTTCCGGTTCAGGCCAATGGGGCATCCACACCGTGGCGTGGGGCAAAGGAGGTCTCGGGGGTGGCGTTGGTGGTGGCACAGGAGGTGCCCACGTCGTCGAGCATGGCTGTACCTCATGGCCCTGCGGGCGTGGGGAAGGCACGGCATCGAATGCGTGCGCAACTGCGCAGCGGTGGCGTGGCGGAATCGGTCGTCGACGATGCCGTACTGATCCTTTCCGAACTACTGAGCAATGCCTGCAAACACGGGCGGCCGTTGGGCGACGCGCCGGCGGGCGACGGTGACGTCCGCGCCGCGTGGCGGGTCGACACACGGGGCCGGCTCATCGTCGAGGTGACGGACGGCGGCGGACCCACCCGCCCGGCACCGGCCACCCCGTCGGTGACGGCGCACGGTGGCCGGGGCCTGAACATCATCACGGCCCTCGCCGACGACTGGGGCGTGCGGGACGACGTCCGGGGCGAGGTGACGGTCTGGGTGGTGGTCCACGAGGACGTCCACGATCCCGATGCCGGGTGCCGCCCGGACGGTTTCGCTACGCGCGTCACCACACCCGCGCTTGCGGACATGAGCGGCCTGGACTTCATGGACGCCTTCGAGGACCTGGACTGAACGCGCGGTCCAGCCGGATCCCGCCCGCACCGGGACACGCGGATGGTCCACAGGTTCACACCAGTGGCGTCGAGCGTGCGTGCGTTGTCCACAGGTTCCCGTCCGTCATGGCCTGAACGGCTAGGCTCCCGCCGTACGAGAAGAGCCGTAACCGGGAGACACCCACGATGGCCAAGAAGCGACCCCAGACGAAGGCCAAGCGGCCGCAGCTCAGCGACGGGGCCCGTGCCGCAGGCGCTGATGGACAGGTACCGGTTGTCGGCGCCCGCGAGCCCTGCCCCTGCGGCAGCGGCCGGCGCTACAAGGCGTGCCACGGCCGGGCGGCGGCGCACGCCGCGACCGAGCTGGTGCAGCGCCCGTTCGAGGGACTGCCGGGCGAGTGCGACTGGGTGGCCCTGCGCGAGCTGGTCCCCGCCGCGACGGCCGAGCTGACCCTCAAGGACGGCCTGCCCGAGGGCGTCCCGTCGGTCACCCTCGCCACGGTGCTGCCGATGGCCTGGCCCGCGCTGCGCCGCGACGACGGCTCCGTGCTGATCGGCCTGCAGAACGACACGGCGTCCGGCGACATCAGCCGCGACCTCGCCGACACCCTCCAGCGGGCGCTGGAGGCGGAGCCCGGCACCCCGGTCCAGGGCCGCCGCGCCCCTGCCGGCGGTCCGCGGCTGCAGGATCTGCTCGACGCCGAGGCCCCGTTCGAGCCGGTCGTGCACGACGGCTTCGAGTTCTGGGTGCCGGACGCGGAGAACGCCACCCCGGAGGTGACCGCCTCCCTGGAGCGGGCCAACGCCGCCGCCATCCCCACGGTGAAGCTGGCCGGCGTGGACGCCGCCTACTGGTGCCGGACTCCGGAGAAGAACCACCTGCGCTGGGTGATGCCCCATCCCGAGGAGCAGCTTCTGGACGCTCTCGCGCGACTGCACGCGGCGGGCCGCTCCAGCCTCGGGGAGGGCACCCGGCTCGTGGGTTCCTTCCGTGCTCACGGCCTCACCGTGCCCGTCTGGGACCTGCCGGGCGAGGTCTCGGCGGAGGACGTGGAGAAGCCGGCCGCCGAGTTCGCCGAGCGCCTCGCCGCCGCTCTCGCCGTCCAGGAGCCGCTCACGGCGGACGAGCGCCGGGCGCGCGGCGGGCTGACCAACCGGCAGGTCACGCTCAGCTGACGTCCCGGGCGCGGGGTCTCACGGCTGACCGACCGGTCAGCCGTGACGACGGTCCGCACACCAGGTGACTCCTGTCACAACTCACCCGCGTGACAGGGAAATCGGTGGCCGAATGCCCCGGACCGAATTTGCGAACGGCCGATCTCTTGTTACCGTTCCTGTATCCCGGTTGCTGGTGCATCCCCCGTCGCCAGCAACCGGGTCTTTCCATGTCCGCACCCGGTGTACGCCCGGCCGCCGGGCGTCAACTGCCCTGCCGGACTCAGGAGTTGCTGCCGGAGCGCAGCAGCAGCGTCCCGTCGGCCCCGTGCTCGGCGAACTCGGTGACGGCCGTGTAGGCGTCCGGTCCGCCCCGGCTGTGCTCGCGGGGCGTCTCACAGGTGGCGGGCTCGTCGTCCTTGCCCGTGACGCAGCGCGTCTGCAGGGTCCGGCCGCCCGGCCCCAGCAGGCTCAGCACGGAGTCGAGCGACTCGCCGGTGGCGTTGCGGTAGTAGGTGCGCGCCCAGGTGTCCACGCCCTGGGTGAGCACGCAGGTCTGCGCCTCGATGCCCTCGGGCGAGGTGAGTTCGGGACCGCAGCGGGCGGCGGTGGCGAGACCCAGGCCGAGGAGCAGGGGAGAGCTGCGCGGGGCGACGGAGGGGTCCTTGGGATCGGCGTGGCCCCCGGAGTCCGCACCGGGCGGTGGCGTGCCCATGGAGGCCCGGCCCGGCTCACCCACCTGCCCCGCGGACGCCACGGCCAGCGGCAGCGCGACGGCGGCCGCCACGACGCCCACGAGGGCGAGCAGACGAAGCTTTCGGGGGTCCGGCCCGCCGCGGAGCGGCTGTGGGGCGCGGTGGCCCCCGGAATGACGCGCCATGTGCGGAAGATAACGAGCGCCGGGGCCCATCGGCCCCGTCCGCGCCCGACACCCCCTACAACTCGGGCGCGCTCACACCCGTACGAGTGAGGGCGTCGACCACGGCGTCCACCACGGCCTCCACGTCGGGCACCCAGGGCGCGGCCGAGCCCGGCAGCGGTGCCCGCTCCCAGCGGACGGCGCCCTGGCCGGTCTCGGACGGGGGCAGGGCGAGATAGCCGCCCTCGCCGTGGAAGCGCAGGGAGCCGGGCACGAAGTCCTTGGCGTACAGCAGCTCGCCCAGCTGCTCCATGGTGTACGGCTGCACCAGCAGCGCCCAGCGGGTGGACGAGGCGATCACCGGGCCGAGGCGCATGCCCCGGCGGTCCAGCAGGGCGAGGGCGCGGGACGCGGCGAGCGCCGGCAGGCTGACCGCGCAGGGCGCCTTTCCGCCGGTGGCCATGACGATCGGCGCACTGGGCCGGTTGGTCCACCACCAGCGCACCATGCGCGCGTCGGTGGTGGCCGCGAGCAGGCCGGGTTCGAAGGGGTGGGCACCGGGCACCGTGCACTCCGGGTCGGGGCAGGCGCAGCGGGCCCGCCCGCGCGGGTCCGGGGCCACGCCCGGGAGTACGGGCCACTGCCATTCCGTCGCGAAGCTCAGGGCCGCGCTGATCAGCTCAGGCCGCCCGTCGTTCCGCCTGGACAGGAGCCTGCGTCGCCTTCCGAGGATCTCGCGCATGAGCGCTCGTTCCTTTCCGTTGCACCGCTGGCAACACCGTGGACCACATCACATCATGTGTCGATCACTTCACTGTGCGTACCTGTTGGCGCATCACACCCCTGCTCACGGCAGGGGGAACCCCAAAGGGTCGAGCGTTGGCCGCGTCCGCTTCCATAGTGCGTCCATCAAAAGCACGGCTGCGGCGTGGGGTGGCGAAGTATGGCGTTTTGCCGTCGCGCGTATTTCTCTCCGCCTCCGCCACGGGAGGATGGGGCTCGGCCGTCGGTGGCTATGACGCCCGGGTCCGTCGCCAGGTTCCGGGTGGTCCCCAACCACCCCTGGCCTTCTCCGAGTACGTACCCATCACGACCGCTGTGACGCTCCGTCGAGCAAGGCCAGTCGACCGCAATGAACCGATACCTGAGGCAGTTTTCAGCCAACTTGGCAGTAAGGCAAGGGCTTAGCGGAAATCCTGCGTCCGCCTCATGGACACCAGGAATCCCCGCAGGACAATGCTGGACATCCCCTCACGAGTGCGTGTACATGTGGAGACACCGCTAGCGGCGCAGAATGACATGGGGGTTTGCGATGCTTTTGAGCAATACGCGCCGGTCCGGAAGCCGGACGCCATGAACGCCCCGCACCCTCCGAAAGTGGCCGGAATCGATCCAGCGGTCCCGCCACCCGCACACACTGTCGCGCCCGCCTCCCCCGCCCCGGGCGCCGGCCCCTCCCCGGACACCCCCCTGTCCGTCCGGAACGCCCCCGCCCCGCACGCCCCCGCCCCCGGCACCCTCCTCCAGGACCGGCTGGCCGGCTGGGTCTCCGACCTCACCACGCTCCACGAACTCACCGAGCGGCTCTCCCGCACGCACGCGCTGGACCCCGCCCTGCACGAGCTGCTGCGCGCCGGTGCCGCCCTGGTCGGCGCCCGCCGCGGCCTGGTCGTCCTGGAACCGGGCGACGGGCTCGGCCCCCGCACCACCCTCGGCCTCGGCCTCGGCCGCGCCGACCTCGGCCACCTCGAGACCGTCCCGCGCGGCGCACTGCCGTACGACACCGGCCGGAGCACCGAGATCGTCCACCCCGACCTGCTCGCCGAGGACGGCCTCGACCCCCGCCACCGCGAGGTGGCCGCCCGCCTCGGCTACGCCGCCAGCTACGCCCTGCCCCTCGCCTCCGACTCCGCCGGCCGCCTCGGTGCCGCCGTCTGGTTCTACGACGAGCCGGCCGAGCCGCACGAGCGGCAGCGCCACCTCGCCGGCCTCTACATCCGGCACGCCACCGAGCACCTCGCGCGGCTGCTGGAAGTGGAACGCACGCGCGCGCGTGCGGCGATCATCACCGAGGAGCTGCTTCCCTCCCGGCTGCCCCGGGTGGCCGGGATCCAGCTCGCCGCCCGGCACCGCACCGGCCCGCGCGGTGGCGGCGACTGGTACGACGCGCTGCCGCTGCCGGACGCCGCTCTCGGCCTGTCCGTCGGCTCGGTCACCGGCTCCGGGCCCAGCGCCGTGGCCGCCATGGGCCGGCTGCGCGCGTCCCTGCGGGCGTACGCCGTGATGGAGGGCGAGGACCCGGTCGCCGTCCTGTCCGACCTGGAGCTGCTGCTGCGGCTGACCGAGCCGGCCCGCTCCGCCACCGCCCTGTTCGCCTACTGCGAGCCCGCCCTGCGCAAGGTCACCCTGGCCGGCGCCGGGCACAGCCCGCCGCTGCTGATCGGCGAGCGGCGCACCGAGTTCGCCGAGACCTCCGTCTCCGCTCCGCTCGGCATGCTCGCCTGCTGGGAGGCGCCCAGCGTGGAGATCCAGGCGGAGGCCGGGGAGACGGTCCTGCTCTACACCGACGGCCTGCTGCACCGCACCGGCGACCCCATGGACCGCGCCTTCGCCCGGCTGCACGCGGCCGCCGCGAGCATCCCGCGCGCGCTGCGGCACGACCCCGGTGCCGTCGCCGACCACGTCCTGCGCACCGTCCTGCCGGACGGCCTGGACACGGCCGACAGCGAGGAGGACGTGGTCCTGCTGGCGGCACGCTTCGACTGAGCCCCACGCCCCGACCACCGGTATGACCGGGCATAACAGGTCATCCGACCCTGGGCCGCTCTCGGTACGACCGTACGATGATGGAGGTCCCCGCTCGGCCACAAGCAGGAGCGTCGCGGGCCCCGGGGGAGATCACAAGGCGTATCGAGGAGGATCACGTGTCCGACGAGCTCAACCCGGCTGTGCCCGACTCTGCTACCGCAGAGGGCCCGCAGACCGAGTCCGAGGAGCCCATCGAGCAGCGGAAGAACGGCCTGTACCCGGGCGTCTCCGACGAGCTGGCCGAGAACATGAAGTCCGGCTGGGCCGACACGGAGCTGCGTGACCTGAAGCCGATCGAGCAGGCCGGGCACACCGCGCGCCGCCGTGCCGCGCTCTCCGCCCGCTTCCCGGGCGAGCGGCTGGTGGTCCCGGCGGGCAATCTGAAGACCCGCTCGAACGACACCGAGTACCCCTTCCGCGCCTCCGTCGAGTACGCCTACCTCACCGGCAACCAGACCGAGGACGGCGTCCTCGTGCTGGAGCCCAGGGGCGACGGCCACGAGGCGACGATCTACCTGCTGCCCCGCTCCGACCGCGAGAACGGCGAGTTCTGGCTCTCCGGGCAGGGCGAGCTGTGGGTCGGCCGCCGGTACTCCCTCGCCGAGTCCGAGGCGCTGTACGGCATCCCGGCCGCGGACGTGCGCGAGCTGGCCGAGCGGCTGCGCGAGGCCACCGGTCCGGTGCGGGTCGTGCGCGGCTACGACGCCGGCATCGAGGCGGCCCTGACCGACAAGGTCACCGCCGAGCGCGACGAGGAGCTGCGCGTCTTCCTCTCCGAGGCCCGGCTGGTCAAGGACGAGTTCGAGGTCGGCGAGCTGCAGAAGGCCGTCGACTCCACCGTGCGCGGCTTCGAGGACGTCGTGAAGGTCCTCGACAAGGCCGAGGCGACGAGCGAGCGCTACATCGAGGGCACCTTCTTCCTCCGCGCGCGCGTGGAGGGCAACGACGTCGGCTACGGCTCCATCTGCGCGTCCGGCCCGCACGCCTGCACCCTGCACTGGGTCCGCAACGACGGCCCCGTCCGCTCCGGCGACCTGCTCCTGCTCGACGCGGGTGTGGAGACGCACACGCTGTACACGGCCGACGTCACGCGCACGCTGCCGGTCAACGGCACGTACAGCGAGATCCAGAAGAAGATCTACGACGCCGTGTACGAGTCCCAGGAGGCCGGTATCGCGGCCGTGCAGCCGGGCGGCAAGTACCGCGACTTCCACGACGCCGCCCAGCGCGTGCTCGCCGAGAAGCTCGTCGAGTGGGGCCTGGTCGAGGGGCCGGTCGAGCGCGTCCTGGAGCTGGGTCTGCAGCGCCGCTGGACCCTGCACGGCACCGGCCACATGCTCGGCATGGACGTCCACGACTGCGCGGCCGCGCGGACCGAGACGTACGTCGAGGGCACGCTGGAGCCGGGCATGGTGCTCACCGTCGAGCCGGGCCTGTACTTCCAGGCCGACGACCTGACGGTGCCGGAGGAGTACCGGGGCATCGGCGTCCGCATCGAGGACGACATCCTCGTCACGGAGGACGGCAACCGCAATCTCTCGGCGGGCCTGCCGCGCCGCTCCGACGAGGTCGAGGCGTGGATGGCGTCCCTGAAGGGCTGATAAGACACTGATGGCCGGGCACCCGGGCGGGTGCCCGGCCATCGGCGTGTCCGAACGCGTGCGAAGGCTTCACGTGCCCTGGGGGGAGAGTTCGTGGACGACTTCTGGTCCGGCATGGGTGTGGACCTGCATCTCGAACCCGACGCGGCGGACGGCCGCCGCGTCGGGCTGGAGCGGGCCGTCAGGGACGCCGTGCGCGACGGGCGGCTCGCCCCCGGCACCCGGCTGCCCGCGACCCGGCGCCTCGCGGCCGAACTCGGCATCTCCCGCGGCACCGCGAAGGCGGCCTACGACCAGCTCGTCGCCGAGGGCTATCTGACGGCCCGGCAGGGCTCGGGCACCCGGGTCGCGTCGCTGCCCGCAGTCGGCTCCGAGGCGCCGCGGGCCCACGCGCACGCGGGTGCCCCGCGTGTCGATCTGCGCCCCGGCAGCCCGGACGTCGGCGCGTTCCCGGCGGCGGCCTGGCTGCGCGCGCTGCGCCGCGCCATAGCGACGGCGCCCTCCCTGGCGTACGACTACGGCGACCCGCGCGGGCGGCTCGAACTGCGCGCCGCGCTCTCCGGCTATCTGGGACGGGCGCGCGGGGTGCTCGCGCCTCCGGAGCGGATCGTCATCACCTCCGGGTACGTCCAGGGCCTCGCGCTCCTCACGCGCGTACTGGACGGCGCCACCGTCGCCATGGAGGACCCCGGGCTGCCCTTCCACCGCGAGGTGGTGCGGCGAGGCGGCGGGACCGTGCGGCCCGTGCCCGTCGACGCGCGCGGGGTGCGTCCCGGGGAACTCGGCGAGGCGGCGGCCGTGGTGGTGACCCCGGCCCACCAGTACCCGACCGGGGTGACCCTGCATCCCGAGCGGCGCCGCGGGCTCACCGACTGGGCACGCGCGCGTGACGGGCTGATCATCGAGGACGACTACGACGGCGAGTTCCGCTACGACCGGCAGCCGGTGGGCGCGCTGCAGGGCATGGCACCCGGTCAGGTGGTCTATCTGGGCACCGCGTCCAAGACGCTCGGTCCGGCGCTGCGCCTGGGCTGGATGGTGCTGCCGCCGCACCTGGTCGACGCCGTCGCCGACGCCAAGCTGCACAGCGACCACCACACCGAGACCATCGGCCAGCTGGCGCTCGCGGAACTGATCGAGAGCCATGCCTACGACCGGCACGTGCGCGCGTGCCGGCTGCGGTACCGGCGCCGCCGGGACATGCTCCTGGACCGGTTGGGGACGCGCCTGAGCGTGCGCGGGATCGCGGCGGGGCTGCACGCGCTGATCGACGTGCCCGACGAGGCCGAGGCGCTGGCCCGCGCGGAGGCGGAGGGCCTGGCGCTCGGCGCCCTCGGCGACCACTGGCACACCCCGGGACCCGGCCGGCCGCAGGGCCTGGTCGTCGGCTACGGCACCCCTCGCGAGCGGGCGTACCCGGAGGCGCTGGACGTGCTGGCGAAGGTGCTGGACACGGGGGACTGACGTATCCGGGCCGTTCCGGAATGGGCCAGTGGGACCGGGCTCGATTGGGTCTGCTCAGCGGTCCACCGGGTCCCTACCGTCATCGGTATGACGAACCGACCGCAGCGTCTCCTGGCCCTCGCCCAGCTCGCCAACTCCGTGGGGGACGGCGCCTATTACGTCACCTCGGCGCTGTACTTCACCCAGGTCGTGGGGCTCGCCCCCGTGCGCGTGGGGCTCGGGCTGACCCTCGCCTGGGCGGTCGGGTCGCTGGTCGGGGTGCCGCTCGGGCGGCTGGCGGACCGGCGCGGGCCACGCGGCACGTCGGTGCTGCTGGCGCTGGGAACCTCGGCGGCGGTCGCCTCGTTCCTCCTGGTACGGGGCTTCGTGCCGTTCGTCCTCACCGCCTGCGTCTACGCCTGCGCGCAGTCGGGGCTCGCGGCGGCCCGGCAGGCGCTGCTGGCGGGGCTGGTGCCGGCCGGGGAGCGGACGGGACTGCTGGCGCGGCTGCAGTCGACGCTGAACGGCGGGCTCGCGGTGGGCGCGGCGCTCGGCGGGCTCGCGCTGAACGCCGGCACGGCGGCGGCGTACCGGGGTGTGCTCGTACTGGACGCGGTCTGCTTCCTGGGGTGCGCGCTGCTCCTGCTGCGGCTGCCCGCCGTGGCCGCCGTCGGCGAGACCGTGGACGGCCGGCGGTTCGCGGTGCTGCGCGACCGGCCGTACGCGCTCGTCGCGCTCCTCAACGCCGTTCTGCTGCTGCGACTGCCGCTGCTCAGCCTCGCGCTGCCGCTGTGGATCACCGAGCGGACCGGGGCGCCGGCCTGGCTGGCGTCGGGGCTGTTCGTCCTCAACACGCTGGCGGTGACGCTGTTCCAGGTGCGGGCGGCCAGAGCCGTCACGGGGCTCGGCAGCGCCCTGCGGGTGCTGCGCCGGTCCGGATTCGTGATGCTCGCCTCCTGCGCGGTGTTCGCGCTGTCGGCCGGGCGGCCCGCCTGGCCCGCCGCGGCGATCCTGATCGCCGGTGCCGTGTTGCAGGTGGTGGCGGAGACGCAGCAGTCGGCGGGCTCCTGGCAGCTGTCCTTCGACCTCGCCCCGGCCGACCGGATGGGCGAGTACCAGGGCTTCTTCGGCACCGGCGTGGCGGTCGCCCGCACGCTGGGCCCGCTCGTGGTGACCTCGCTGCTGCTGGGCTGGGGAACGCCCGGCTGGCTGCTGCTGGGCGCGCTCATGCCGGCCGCGGCGTACGCGATGGGGCCGGCCGCGCGCCGGGCGGCCGGCCGCCGTACGCCCCAGGAGGCCGGGAGGCCGGCGCTCGCGAGCTGACCGCCGGCGCGCCGAGGAACAGAGGAACAACAGGGGGCCCTACAGGGGGTCAGGGGCGCCCGCCCGCTCTCACAGCGCGGGATCGCGGTCGTGCAGGATCCGCTGGAAGAGCCGGCAGTCCCGCCAGGCGCCGTTGATGTGCAGGTAGTCGGGGGCCGTCCCGATCGGGGCGAACCCGCACTTCTCCAGCACCCGTTGCGAACCGGTGTTGTCGAGCAGCGTGGACGCCTCGATCCGGTGCAGTCCCACCGTGTCCCGCGCGATCTCGCACACCCGCCGCACGGCGGCGCCGGCCAGCCCGCGGTTCTGCTGGTCGGCGGCCACCCAGTAGCCGACGTAGGCGCTGCAGAACGGGCCCCGGGTGATCCCCGTCAGGGTGATGGCCCCGGCGATCCGGCCGTCCGCCGCCGCCAGGACCAGGGGCAGCGCGGCACCCTCGGCGAACTGGCGCAGCAGCCCGTGCACGCGCTCGGACTGCCCCGCCGCGGTGAAGAAGGACTCCGGTCTGACCGGCTCCCAGGGTTCGAGGTGCTTGCGGTTGGCCACATAGGCGGCGCACAGCGCGTCCACGTCCCCGCGCGCGAGCAGCCGCAGCGTCACACCGGCCGCTATCTCCTCGGTATCGATACGCATGCGCGCACCCTAGGGGGTGCCGGAACCGAGGGGGACCGGGTTTCACACCGCCACGGGCGGTGTGTCCCCCCGCCACTTGAGCATCTTGTCGAAGCTGACCACCGTCCCGCCCCGGCCGGACTTGGCGCCGATGTGCACATGGTCGGCGAGTTCCCGGATGAGACAGAGCCCGCGGCCGTGCTCGGCGTCCGGGCGGGCGGGCCGGATGTCCTGGGTGCGGGTGAATCCGGGCCCCGAATCGGCCACTTCGATCCGGCACTTCTCCCCGTCGAGGTACGCGGTCACCCGGTACGCCTCCGGGGCACCGCCGGCTGCCGGCTCCCCGCCGTGCTCGACGGCGTTGGCACAGGCCTCGCTCAGGGCGACGGACAGGTCGTAGGAGATCTCCGGGTCGACCCCCGCCGTCTCCATCGTGCCGATCAGCAGACGCCGGGCGAGAGGCACGCTCGCGGCCTCGCGGCGCAGATGGAGTGACCACCAGATGCTCATGCTCCAGCCTCCTGGCCGCGGCTCGACATACCGTTACGTATTGCCGCCCATAGGTGGCCGTAAGCACACCGTCGGCGTGACTCCGCCCATACAGTCGATGCGCCTAGGGAGAAATGGGTGTATGAGGGACGCGTCCGGCGACCTGCCGTGTGTCTCCGGTACCGGCAGTGCGATGATGAGGCCGCCATGACTGCCCCCCACCCGCGCACGGCGCGTCCCGGAGCCGGGCTCCGGACCTTGCGGGCCGCGGTGTTCGCCGCGGTCTGCGTCGTGCTGGCCGCGGCCGGGCACACTCTGGTCTCCTGCGCGCGCGTCCCGTTGTGGACGCTCGGCGCGGGCTTCCTCGGCTCGCTGCTGCTCGTGGCACCGCTCGCCGGGCGGACCCGCTCGCTGCCGGGCATCGCCGTACTCCTCGCACTCGGCCAGACCGTCCTGCACACGCTGTTCGGGCTGGGCCAGCACGGGGCCGCGGCCATGGCCACCGCCGGGATGCCGGCGGAGGCGGCGAACGGGTCGCTGAGCAGCACCGTGCTCGTCGAGCGGGCCACCCGGCTCCTGTGCGGATCCACCCCGTCGGCGCTCACCCCCGGGCACGCCTACCGCCTCCTGCTGGACGCGCACCTCATAGACCCCTCGGGGCGGACGGTGGGCGCCATGCCGGACATGCATCACATGGCCGACCCCGCCGGCACCTCGACGGGGCTGCTGCCCTCGCTGCCGATGCTGCTCGGCCACGTCCTCGCGGCCGTCGCCGCGGGCTGGCTGCTGCGCCGGGGCGACCTCGCCGTACTGCGGCTGATCGAACTGTCGGCGCACGGAGTCGCCGAGGGGGCGCTCGTACGGTCCCTGCGCGGGGCGCTCGCGCTGGCGCACGCCCTGTGCGCCGGGCTGCTGCCCGCCGTCGAGCCCGGCCCGCGCGGCCGTCGTACCGCCCGGGACGAGGCACCCGCCCCGCACACCACCGCACTCCAGCACACGGTGATCCGGCGCGGCCCGCCCGCCGCTTGCGCCCTCGCCGCCTGACACGACGCGAGCACCACCGCACCGGAGCCGGAAACGGCGGAACCGGGCGAGAGGGGTCGCCGTCGTGCGGCACGCGCGCGTGCGCGACCCACCGAGTGGCTCGGCCACGCGCGCGCGTATTCCTCTCCATCACCGGATCTCACTCACAGTGGAGTGCTCCTGCCATGCAGGCTTCTCGCATCGCTTCTCGTGTCGCCGCCGCCGCTGCCGTCGCGGGCGCGGCCGTCCTGACGCTGTCGGTCCCCGCCTTCGCACACGTCTCCGTGCAGCCCGAGGGAAGCGCGGCCAAGGGCGGCTACGCGGTCGTCGACTTCAAGGTCCCCAACGAGCGCGACGACGCCTCGACGACCAAGCTCGAGGTCACTCTCCCGACCGAACACCCGATCGCCTCGGTCATGCCCCAGCCGCTCCCCGGCTGGACCGTGAAGGTCACCAAGTCCAAGCTCGACAAGCCGCTGACCATGCACGGCGAGAAGATCGACGAGGCCGTCAGCAAGGTCACCTGGACCGCCGACGGCAAGGGCATCGAGCCCGGCTACTTCCAGAAGTTCCCGCTCTCCCTCGGCGCCCTGCCCGAGAACACCGACCAGCTCGTGTTCAAGGCGATCCAGACGTACGACAACAAGGAGGTCGTGCGCTGGATCGAGGTGCCGCAGGAGGGCCAGGAGGAGCCGGAGAACCCGGCCCCGGTGCTGGAGCTGTCGGCCGCGACCGACGACCACCACGGCGCCGCGGGAGCCAAGGACGCCTCCGACAAGACCGAGAACGCGGCAGCCGCCACGGACTCCGGCTCCGACGGCGGCAGTGACACCACCGCGCGCGTGCTCGGCGTGGCCGGCATCGTCGTCGGTGCCGCGGGCGTGGCCTACGGCGTCCTCGCCGGTCGCCGCCGCACCGCCGCCTGATCCACCGCTCCACCCGCGCACACGGGGTCGTGCGACGCTGTCGTACGACCCCGGTGCGCGCCGGAGTTCTCACATCTGGGACATTTTTCTATGCGCAAGAAGACGTTCGCCGCGGCCGCGCTGCTCGCCGCCGCCACTGTGACCCTCTCCGCCTGCGGCAGCGGGGACGACGGCAAGTCACCGGTCGCCGTGGTCTCGGAGGAGTCCGACTCGGGCAAGGCCGCCACCGTCCTCGACCAGCCCTTCGAGAAGCCGGACCTGGTCCTCACCGACACCCACGGCGAGAAGTACGACCTCCGCAAGGAGACCAAGGGCCACCCGACCCTGCTCTACTTCGGCTACACGCACTGCCCCGACATCTGCCCGACGACGATGAGCAACGTCGCCGTCGCCAAGAAGGCGCTGCCCAAGGCGGAGCAGGACGACCTCAGGGTCGTCTTCGTCACCACCGACCCCGCCCGCGACACCCCCGCCGAGCTGGGCAAGTGGCTCAAGGGCATCGACCCGCAGTTCATCGGCCTGACCGGCGACTTCTCCACCGTCCAGGCCGGTGCCCGCACCGTCGGCATCTCCATCGAGCCGACGAAGAAGGACAAGAACGGCAAGCTCGTCTCGGTGCACGGCACGCAGGTCATCGCGTTCTCCCCGAAGACCGACGGCGGTTACGTCCTCTACGGCGAGGGCGCCACGGTCGACGACTACACCAAGGACCTGCCGAAGCTCGTCGAGGGAGCGAAGCCGTGAGGCGTGCCGTCCTGACCACGGCCGCCCTCACCGGTGCCCTCGCCCTCACGGGCTGCTCGCAGTCCGGCTCCGACTCCGGCTCCGGGAAGCAGGCGGACCTGTCCGTCAGCTCCTCGTACATGCCCCAGCCGGTCTCCGCCGACATGGCCGCCGGTTTCCTGACGATCGCCAACAAGGGCGGGACGAAGGACGAGCTGACCGCGGTCACCAGTGACGTCGCCGGCGCGGTCACCATGCACAGCACCCTCGGCGGCGCCATGGCGGAGAAGACCTCCTTCGCCATACCGGCCCACGGCCGACTCGTGTTCAGAAGCGGTGGCAACCATCTGATGTTCGAGAAGCTGAAGCAGAAGCCGAAGCAGGGCCAGACGGTCACCGTGAAGCTCACCTTCGCCAAGTCCGGGCCGCTCACCGTCGAGATGCCGGTGCGGTCCGCCACGTACAACCCGTCGACCGGCCACTGAGGGAGGGACCCCCTTGACGCGGACCATCACCCCCCGCCTGCGGACCCTGGTGCTGCTGTTCCTCGCCGTCACCGGCGCGCTGCTGGCCGGCACCGGACCGGCCTCCGCGCACGCGGCACTGACCGGCAGCGACCCCGCGCAGGGGACGGTGGTCACCAAGGCGCCCACCCAGGTGTCGCTCACCTTCTCCGAGAAGGTGGCGATGAGCGGCGACTCCCTGCGCGTGCTCGACCCCAAGGGCAAGCCGGTCCAGCAGGGCGAACCCGCCAACGTGAGCGGGACGACGTACGCCGTGCGGCTCAAGAGCGACCTGGGCAAGGGCACCTACACGGTCACCTACCAGGTCGTCTCCGCCGACAGCCACCCCGTCTCCGGCGCCTACACCTTCTCCGTCGGGGCGCCCTCGCAGACCGTCGTCTCCGGTGCCGGGCCGGGCGCGGGCGGCGGAGTCGTGGGCCTGCTCTACGCGTTCGGGCGGTACATGTCCTACGCCGGCTTCATCGTGCTCGCGGGCGGCGCGGCCTTCGTCCTGGCCTGCTGGCAGCGCGGCGCGGGCGTACGGGCCCTGCAGCGGCTGGTCGTCGGCGGCTGGCTGACGCTCACCGCGGGCACCCTGTGGCTGCTGCTCCTGCGCGGTTCCTACACCACCTCGGGCAAGCTCGCCGACGTCTTCGACCTCGATCTGCTCGGCCAGGTGCTGCAGACCAAGACCGGTGCCGCGCTGGTCTCCCGGCTGCTGCTGCTCGCCGCCGCCGCGCTCTTCGTCGCCGTCCTCTTCGGCGCCTACACCCGGCGCGAGGAGGGCGAGGAGAAGCGCGACCTGACCTTCGGGCTCGCCATCGGCGGAGGGGTCGTCGCGGCCGGGCTCGCGTCCAGCTGGGCGATGGCCGAGCACGCCTCGGTCGGACTCCAGGCGGGTATCGCCATGCCGGTCGACATCGTCCACCTGCTCGCGGTCGCCACGTGGCTGGGCGGCCTCACCGCCCTCCTGGTCGCCCTGTACCGGGCGCCCGCCGAGGCCCCGGTCGAGGCGGCCGCCGCGCGCCGCTTCTCCCGGCTGGCCTTCGGCTCGGTCGTCACGCTCGTCGCCACCGGCACCTACCAGTCCTGGCGGCAGCTCGGCTCCTGGTCCGCGTTCACCGAGACCGGGTACGGGCAGCTGCTGCTGATCAAGATCGCCCTGGTGGCCCTGGTGGTCGGCATCGCCTCGGTCTCGCGGCGGTGGACCGGGCGGCTCGCCGGCACGGACCCGACGGCCACGGCCGAACGGGCGCGCATGGAGCCGGTGGCCTCGGCCGCGGCCAGGCAGACGTCCGGCGCGGGCAAGGGGGCGAAGGCGGCCGTCACCGGTGACACCAAGGCCACCCGTACCGGTGACACCGACACCGACTCCGACACCGGCTCCGGTCCCGACTCCGGCTCCGACTCCCGGCGGGCCGCCCAGCTCGCCCGGCAGCGGGCCGCGATCGACACCACCCGGCAGAAGCGGCTCCGGGACGCCGACCCGAACCGCTTCGGACTGCGCCGCTCGGTGTTCGCCGAGGCCGGGGTCGCCATCGTCCTGCTCGCCGTCACCACCGCGCTGACGCAGACCGAGCCCGGCCGCACCGAGCAGGAGGCCAAGGCCGGCACGTCCGCCTCCTCCAGCTCGTCGTCCTCGGCGTCGTCCCCGTCCGGCGCGCTGACCCTGGACATGCCCTTCGACACCGGCGGCACCGACGGCAAGGGCGTCGTCAGCGTCGACCTCGACCCCGCGCGCGTGGGCGGCAACGAGATGCACGTGTACGTCCAGCGGCCCAACGGGCGGGCCTTCGACGTCCCCGAGGTGAAGGTCTCCTTCACCCTCGAGGCGAAGGAGATCGGCCCGCTTCCCGTGAACCCCGACCGCGTCACCACCGGCCACTGGTCGGCGAACGGAGTGCAGATCCCCATGGCCGGCGACTGGAAGATCGCCGTCACCGTGCGCACCTCCGACGTCGACCAGGTGACCGTCTCCAAGAACGCTCAGATCGGCTGAACGACCATGCCTGACCAGTCCATCCCGGAGGCCCGTACGCCCGAGTCCGCGGTGCGGGCGCCCGTCCCCGACAGCGGCCGGGGCGTCTCCCGGCGCGCGCTGCTCGGCACCGCGGGTGCCACCGGGCTCGCGCTCGGCGCGGCCGGCGGAGCGGTGGGCTATGCCGCCGCGCCCGCCCAGGCCGCTCCGCTGACCTCGGTGGGCTCCGGCCGGGCGATGTTTCACGGGAAACACCAGCCCGGCATCACCGAGGGACTGCAGGCGCGCGGCCATCTCGTCGCCTTCGACCTGGCGGCGGGCGCGGGCCGCAAGGAGGCGGCGGCCCTGCTGCGCCGCTGGTCGGCGACGGCCGAGCGGCTGATGGCGGGCGAGGCCGCGCCGCACGACGACACCGGCGTGGCCCGGGACGCGGGTCCCTCCTCCCTGACGGTCACCTTCGGCTTCGGGCACAGCTTCTTCGGCCGGACCGGCCTGGACAAGCAGCGGCCGGCCTCCCTGGACCCGCTGCCGGACTTCTCCTCCGACCACCTCGACAAGGCGCGCAGCGACGGTGATCTGTGGGTGCAGATCGGCGCGGACGACGCTCTGGTCGCCTTCCACGCCCTGCGCGCGATCCAGAAGGACGCCGGGTCGGCCGCCCGGGTGCGCTGGCAGATGAACGGCTTCAACCGCACGCCGGGTGCCACCGCCCACCCCATGACGGCCCGCAACCTCATGGGCCAGCTCGACGGCACCCGCAACCCCAAGCCGGCCGAGGCCGACTTCGGGAAACGGATCTTCGTGCCGGCCTCGGGCGAGCCCGCCTGGATGGCGAACGGCTCCTACGCCGTCGTACGCCGCATCCGGATGCTCCTGGACGACTGGGAGAAGCTGTCGCTCTCCGCGCAGGAGCAGGTCATCGGGCGCCGCAAGGCCGACGGGGCACCGCTGTCCGGGGGTGACGAGACCACCGCGATGGATCTGGACAAGACGGACGCCAAGGGCGCGTACGTCGTCCCGATCAACGCACACGCCCGGATCACCCGGCCCGACCGGAACGGCGGCGCGGCGATGCTGCGGCGCCCCTTCTCCTACCACGACGGCATCGACGCGGACGGCACGCCCGACGCCGGCCTGCTCTTCGTCTGCTGGCAGGCGGACCCGCTGCGCGGCTTCGTACCGGTACAGCGCAAGCTCGACCGGGGCGACGCGCTGTCGCAGTTCATCCGGCACGAGTCGAGCGGGCTGTTCGCCGTGCCCGGCGGGGCGGCGAAGGGTGAATACGTGGGACAGCGGCTGTTGGAGGGCTGATCCGGGTTCAAACCACCCGGTCGGGTGGCAGGCGTGAGACGGAGGCGCCGGGCCGCCGAGCCGCCATTAGGGTGAGGGCATGCCAGCGAGCTATGCGTATCTCGGCCCGGAGGGCACCTTCACCGAAGTCGCCCTGCGGACGCTCCCGGAAACGGCCACCCGGGAGCTGCTCCCGTACGTGTCGGTGCAGTCCGCGCTGGACGCGGTACGGGCCGGCGAGGCGGAGGCGGCCTTCGTGCCGATCGAGAACTCCGTCGAGGGCGGCATCACCACCACCCTCGACGAGCTGGTCGCGGGCGAACCGCTGATGATCTACCGCGAGGTGCTGCTGTCGATCACTTTCGCGCTGCTGGTCCGGCCGGGCACGAAGCTCTCGGACATCAAGACGGTCTCCGCCCACCCGGCGGCCCAGCCGCAGGTGCGCAACTGGCTGCGCAAGCACCTCCCGGACGCCGCCTGGGAGTCCGCCGCCTCCAACGCGGACGCCGCACGCCTGGTCCAGGAGGGCCGGTACGACGCCGCTTTCGCGGGCGAGTTCGCCGCCGCCCGGTACGGCCTCGAGGTCCTGGAGAACGGGATCCACGACGCGGAGAACGCGCAGACCCGGTTCGTCCTGGTCGGCCGGCCGGCCAGGCCCGCCGCTCCGACGGGCGCCGACAAGACCTCGGTGGTGCTGTGGCAGCGCGACGACCACCCCGGTGGCCTGCGCGACCTGCTCGGCGAGTTCGCCTCGCGCGGCATCAACCTCATGCTGCTGCAGTCCCGGCCGACGGGTGCCGGTATCGGCAATTACTGCTTCTGCATCGATGCCGAGGGCCATATCTCGGACCGGCGCATGGCGGAGGCGCTGATGGGGCTGAAGCGGATCTGCCTCCAGGTGCGTTTCCTCGGCTCCTATCCGCGTGCCGAGATCACGCCGGACGAGGTCCGGCGGACGCTGCCGGGGACCTCGGACGAGGAGTTCATGGCGGCCTCGGACTGGGTGGCGCGCTGCCAGGACGGCCGGTTCTAGCCAGTCGTACCTGCGTATCTTCGTTATCCACAGAAGTTATCCACAGGTGCCCTTCTCGACCTGGGGACAAGTCGACAAGGAAGCGCCATTCAGTCGACAAATCGCCCCACAGCCCCCAGAGGGGGTCACGGGCACGCGAGTCACCCTTCGTCCACCCGTTTCCTTTGGTTCATCTTTTGGGGCGACCGTTTTCCACCCGAACGTGGGTGTCGATGGGGTTTGACCGGGGAATTCTTCAGTCCGTTCGGAACTTCCGGAGTGATCAATTCCGAAATCCACAGACCTTCCACACAGCCTGTGGATAACTCTTCAGAGGGTGTGGATTTCTGTGGACAACCGGACCTCCAAGTGCCGTTCCCGGCAAGGAAATCCGGTCAACCGGGCTCCTGGCGCATGCCCCGTCCCAGGGAGTGAGACACTTTTCCCTTGACGCAAGGGAACACACTCGGCAATTAGCGCACAACGGAACGTAAGCCGCGAATCAGAACTCCCCGGAATAGCGATTCGTGAGCCACAACCCCGCACCGGTAGCCTTGGCCCCGTGATTGACCTTCGCCTGCTCCGTGAGGACCCCGACCGTGTGCGCGCGTCCCAGCGTGCCCGTGGAGAGGACGTCGCGCTCGTCGACGCTCTCCTGTCTGCCGACGAGCGGCGCAGGTCCTCCGGCGTCCGTTTCGACGAGCTGCGAGCCGAGCAGAAGCAGCTCGGCAAGCTGATCCCCAGGGCCTCCGCCGACGAGAAGGCCGAGCTGCTGGGGCGTGCCGAGCAGCTGAAGGCCGACGTCAAGGCCGCCGACGCCGAGCGCGACGCGGCCGACGCCGAGACCCAGCAGCTGCTGCTCCGGCTCGGCAACCTCGTCCACCCCGACGTGCCCGTCGGCGGCGAGGAGGACTTCGCCACGCTGGAGACGCACGGCACGATCCGCGACTTCGGCGCCGAGGGCTTCGAACCCAAGGACCACCTGGAGCTGGGCCAGCTGCTCGGCGCGATCGACGTCGAGCGCGGTGCCAAGGTCTCCGGCTCCCGCTTCTACTTCCTCACCGGCGTCGGCGCCCTGCTGGAGCTGGCCCTCGTGAACGCGGCCATCGCCCAGGCGACCGCGGCCGGTTTCACCCCCATGCTCACCCCGGCGCTGGTACGCCCCCAGTCCATGGCGGGCACCGGCTTCCTCGGCCAGGCGGCCCAGGACGTCTACCACCTCGACAAGGACGACCTGTACCTGGTCGGCACCTCCGAGGTCCCGCTGGCGGCCTACCACATGGACGAGATCATCGACGCCGACAGGCTGCCCCTGCGGTACGCGGGCTTCTCGCCCTGCTTCCGCCGCGAGGCCGGCTCGCACGGCAAGGACACCAAGGGCATCTTCCGCGTCCACCAGTTCGACAAGGTCGAGATGTTCTCGTACGTCTCTCCCGAGGACTCGCAGGCCGAGCACCAGCGTCTGCTGGACTGGGAGAAGCAGTGGCTGACCTCGCTGGAGCTGCCGTTCCGCGTGATCGACGTCGCGACCGGTGACCTCGGTGCCTCGGCCGCCCGCAAGTACGACTGCGAGGCGTGGATCCCGACCCAGGGCAAGTACCGCGAGCTGACGTCGACCTCGGACTGCACCGAGTTCCAGTCCCGCCGGCTGTCCATCCGGGTCCGCGAGGGCAAGCAGGTGCGCCCGCTGGCCACGCTCAACGGCACGCTGTGCGCCGTTCCGCGCACGATCGTGGCCATCCTGGAGAACCACCAGCAGGCCGACGGCTCGGTCCGCGTGCCCGAGGTCCTGCGCCCGTACCTCGGCGGCCGGGAGGTCCTGGAGCCGGTG
This sequence comes from Streptomyces sp. NPDC031379, assembly GCF_055569615.1. Taxonomy (NCBI): domain Bacteria; kingdom Bacillati; phylum Actinomycetota; class Actinomycetes; order Kitasatosporales; family Streptomycetaceae; genus Streptomyces; species Streptomyces sp. NPDC031379. Next base: position 101,528 of record NZ_JBVIIT010000021.1, read on the forward strand.
TCCCGGTGAGCTTCCCGTACGGGCTGATCGCCACCGATCTCGACGGCACGCTCCTGCGCTCCGACGAGTCGGTCTCACCGCGTACCCGTGAAGCGCTCGCCGCGGCCACCGCGGCGGGCGCCGCGCACATCGTCGTCACCGGACGCGCGGTGCCCTGGACCCGGCACATCCTGGACGACCTCGGCTACGACGGCCTCGCCGTCTGCGGCCAGGGCGCCCAGGTCTACGACGCCGGGGCGCACCGCCTGCTGACGTCCGTGACCCTGGACCGGCAGCTGGCCGGGGTGGCGCTGGCCAAGATCGAGGCGGAGGTGGGCCCGCTGTACCTGGCGGCCAGCCGCGACGGCCTCGACGGCGCGGTGCTGGTGGGGCCGGGTTACGCGGTCACGGGGGCGCTCCCCGCGACCCCCTTCACGGACGCGTCCGATCTCTGGACCGCGCCGCTGAACAAGATCTACATCCAGCATCCGACGCTGGGCGACGACGAGCTGGCGGAGGCCGCCCGGCAGGCGGCCGGAGGCTTCGTCACGGTGGCCATGGCGGGCGAGGGCATCGTCGAACTGCTGCCCCTCGGCCTGTCCAAGGCCACGGGGCTGTCGTTGGCGGCCCGCCGTCTCGGGCTCCGGGCCGCCGACACGATCGCCTTCGGCGACATGCCCAACGACATCCCGATGTTCGCCTGGGCGTCGCGGGGCGTGGCGATGGCCAACGCCCACGAGGAGCTGAAGGCGGTGTCCGACGAGGTGACGGCCTCCAACGAGGAGGACGGCATCGCGGTGGTGCTGGAACGGTTGTTGGGCCGAGGCCCGGGCGGCTGACGTGCGCTGCTAGATTCGGCCGCCATGCGATCACGCGAGTACGACCTGGACTTCCGCGACCGCTCGACCCGCATACGTACCTGGGGCCTCGGCCTGCTGGCCGTGGCGGGCCTGCTGTGGACCTGGTGCGCCGTTCTGCTGCTCACTCCGTACGAGGTGGACCGGGAGCCCGGGGACCGGTACCCCGCTCAGTGCGAGGCCCGCCTGCTGACGGACCGCGGCACGGCCAACGAGGGCGCCCACAAGGGCGACTACTGCGCGGACGAACGCGACTGGCCCGAGGCGCTCGCCGTGCTCGGTCTTTCGGTCCCGGTGTCGGTCGCGGGCGCCGTCCTGTTCACCACGGGGGCCGTGAGCAGGCGGATGAGCGCACATGCGGAGGCGATGCGCGAGCTGGACAGGATCGCCGACGAACGGGCGTCGTCCCCGTCACCGTGACGACGTGTTGCGGAGGATGCACGGATCGAACGTGCGCGGGGTCGCCCCCGACCGCGACTTGGCTCTGCCGGAACACAGCGCAAGCCGGTGCCTTGCCACTCGGCCAATCCTCCGGGTGGGCGGCCCACGCGAGAGACACATCGCGTGCTCGAAGCGGCCGCCCCGGGCAGCTCCCATGGGCTCTACGAAGGAGCGGTGATCACTCCGGAGCCCGGCTCAGGCTGCCCTGTCGGGAGCTGGGCGTACTGCCGTGCATGGACATCGCCCGGCTCCTCTCCCAGAACGCGGCGCCGGGACACTCCCGGCGGATGGGGCACAACCACTGTCCCTCTCCGCCGAGTCGGGCGCCACCGAATTAGCCGGGGGCCACGACTACCGGCGCCGCCACCTGCGCCTGCGTCCCTTGCTGAAGAACCAGCCCGCCGGTGGCTCGTCGGAGCGCCACGGCCGCGGCTCCGGCTCCTCGGCCCGCCAGCGGGCGGCGAGCATCCGGGCCCGGGCGGACGGCTCGGAGGTCTCGGCGGCCCGCACGAAGTCCTCGTCCAGGACCAGCGCGTCCCAGGCGTCCCCGTCGGCCCGCCCGGGGGCGTCGTACTGCGGTGTCTCCTCAGCCATCTGCGGCCTCCTAGCCGTACGTCCGCCGTGCCCACTCTGCCCGCCCCCGGGTGAAGCCCCCGTCAGGACCGGGACCCGTCACTCCTCGCCGGCGAGCGTCAGCGTCCGCAGCTTCCGGCCGGCGTACCAGGTGGCGAGGACGGTGACCGCGACCAGCAGCACCGTCGCCGTGGTCAGTCCGACGTCCGAGGTCACCAGGTCCCCGCCCGCCATCTCGTGGGCGACCGCGAGCGACCACTGCTGGACGCTCAGGGTGCGTGCGCCGGAGACCAGGGAGCCGAACAAGGCCTCCCAGACGAGGGCGTAGACGAGGCCGAACACCACCGCGTGCCGGGACACCGTGCCGAGCAGCAGGAACATCGAGGCGTAGGCGATCGAGGCGACCAGCGCGGCCACCGTGTAGGCGACGGCGATCTGCTGCCCGTTGCCGTTGAGGATGAAGCCCGCGATCAGCGTCGGCAGGGCCGAGAACACCATCGTCACGGCGATCGCCACGATCAGCTTGGTGAAGATGATCGTCGGCCGCTTCACCGGCTTGGCCAGCAGGTACACCACCGAGCCGTCGTCGATCTCCGGGCCGATCGCGCCCGTGCCCGCGATGACGCCGATGATCGGCACCATCGTGGCGAGCGCGAGCCCGCCCAGCAGGTCGGAGGCCGTCTGGTCGTCGGCGCCGGCGAGGCCGCGGACGACGACGGAGATCGCGATCAGCAGAAGGGGCAGGGCGCCCAGGATGAGGGCCCGGCGGCGGCCGAGCAGGGCCCGGTAGGTGAGCCGGGCGACTGTGGGGTCGTACATCTTCGGCCTCCTACGCCGCGACCAGGTACGAGAAGACGGACTCGAGGGACTCGTCGGACGGCGAGACCGTGAGCAGCCGGATGCCGTGGTCGCGGGCGACCTTCGGCAGCAGGGCCGTGAAGCGTCCGAAGTCGACGGCCTGGATGCGCAGCGCGCCCTCGGCGTGGTCGACCTCGATGCCGGACGTCGACGGGTCGGCGATCAGCGCGGCCGCGAGGGCGCGGTCGTCGCTGGAGCGCACCAGGTAGCGGTGCGGGCGGTCGGTCATCAGGCGGCGGATCTTGCGGAAGTCGCCGCTGGCCGCGTGCCGGCCGGCGACGACGACCTCGATGTGCCAGGCGAGCTGCTCGACCTCTTCGAGGATGTGGGACGAGAAGAGCACGGTGCGGCCCTCGTCTCCCATGCGCCGCAGCAGCTCCATCAGCTGCATGCGCTGGCGCGGGTCCATGCCGTTGAAGGGCTCGTCCAGCAGGAGCAGCGACGGGTCGTGCACCAGGGCGCTCGCCATCTTCACGCGCTGCCGCATGCCCTTGGAGTACGTCTGGATCTTGCGGTCCTGCGCGTACTCCATCTCGACGGTCGCGAGGGCCCGTTGGGCGGCCTTGGCGCCCAGACCGTGCAACTCCGCGTTGGCGACGACGAACTCGCGGCCGGTGAGGAAGTCGTACATCGCCTCCCGCTCGGGGACGACGCCGATGTGCTGGTAGATGGCCTCGTTGCGCCACACCGGCTGCCCGTCGAGGGTGACGGTGCCCGTGGAGGGGGCGAGGAAGCCGCCCATCATGTTGATGAGCGTGGACTTCCCGGCGCCGTTGGGGCCGAGCAGGCCCGTCACGCCGGGGCCGATGGTCATGGTGACGTCGTTGACGGCGACCACGTTGCCGAACCAGCGGGAGACGTGGTCGATGGAGAGTGTGGTCACAGTCCCACCTTTCGGTAGCGGCGCACGAGGAGGCCGTAGCCGGCGGCGATCAGGCCGAGGACGACGAGGACGTAGACCGCGCCCTCCCCGTTCGTGGGGCCGGCCGCGCCGGGGAACGCCGAGGTCGCGCCGAGGAACGCGGACTGGACTCCGTCGATGAGCGTGACCGGCGAGAACAGGCCGATCCAGGGGATGGCGCCGGTGCTGTTCTGCGCCTCGGCGATGGCCTGGAGCGTGGAGACCGCGCCGTAGGAGATCGTCATGACGGCGATGACGGCCGCGATGCCGAAGCCGCGCCGCGGGGTGACCGAGGCGATGACCAGGCCGATACCGGCGAAGAGCAGCGAGAGCAGTGCCACGGAGACGAGTCCCTGTGCGAATCCCTTGGTCTGGTCGGCGAAGTCGAGCTTGGCCAGCAGCGCGCCGACGTAGAGCACGAGCAGCGGGGCCGCGGTGAGGGCGAACAGCGCGGAGGCCAGCGCCGCATACTTCGCGCGCACGTAGTCGGCCGTCTCGATCGGCCGCGAGAAGTACAGCGGCACGGTCTTGAAGCGCAGGTCACGCGAGACGGACTGGGGAGCCTGCGAGGCGACGTACAGGCTGATGACGGCCTGCATGATGATCGCGTAGCGCGTGTAGTCGACGGGCAGGTCCTTCGCCTTCGTGGCGACCGCGACGGCGACCATGATGGCCGCGGGCACGCACATCACCACGAACAGCAGCATCGGCAGCACCTTGGACTTCACCGAGCGGCCGAGGCCGTAGGCGCCGCGCAGGGACTGCGAGTACAGGGACCGGGTGGCGTAGGAGCGGCCCAGGCGGGGGCCGTCGTAGGAGCGGTAGCCGATGTTGTGGATGCGGGTCTGGTCGCCGGAGGGCGTTGCCAGGGGATGCTCAACCGCCATGACCGACGGCCTCCTTGCGCTGCTCGTCGCTTTCGGTGAACACCTCGGAGATGTGGTGCCGGCGCTGTTCCATCCGCACCAGGCCGAGGCCCAGGTCGGCGACGACGTCCCGCACCAGGTCGTACGTCTCCTCGCCCTGCGCGGTGAGCAGCAGGATGTGTCCGGCGCCCGGGAGGCCGCTGCTGTCGTGGGTGTCGACCCCGCGCGCGTGGAGCGCCTCGCGGACCGCGCGGGTGCCGTCGGGGTGGGTGTCGCTGTCGGTGACCTCGATCGCGAGCGTGGTCGTGGTCTGCGTGAAGTCGGTGGTGGAGCTGGAGCGCAGCAGCTTGCCGCCGTCGATGACGACGACGTGGTCGCAGGTGCGTTCCAGCTCGCCGAGCAGATGGGAGGTGACCAGGACCGAGATGCCGAAGTCGGTGTGGACACGGCGGATCAGGCCCAGCATCTCGTCCCGGCCGACCGGGTCGAGGCCGTTGGTCGGCTCGTCCAGGAAGACCAGCTGCGGGTCGTGCACCAGGGCCTGGGCCAGCTTCACCCGCTGCTTCATGCCGGTCGAGTAGCCGCCGATGGGGCGGTAGCGCTCCTCGTACAGGCCGACGTGGCGCAGGGTGTCCGCGGTGCGCTCGCGCGCGGCGGCGGGCGGCAGACCGGACATGCGCGCCATGTGGACGACGAACTCGGTGGCCGAGACGTCCGGCGGCAGGCAGTCGTGCTCCGGCATGTATCCGACGCGCTCACGGATGGCGGCGCCCTCGGTGGCGACGTCGAGGCCGAGCACCTCGGCGCGGCCCTCCGTGGCGGGGGACAGACCCAGCAGGATCTTGATCAGGGTGGACTTGCCGGCGCCGTTGGCTCCGACGAGTCCGGTCACACCGGGCCCGATGTCCACGGACAGCCGGTCGAGCGCGGTCACCCGGGGGAACCGCTTGCTCAGGCTTTCGGTCGCGATCACAGTCACGTCTACGACGGTAGTGATCCGTACCACGCCGGTCGTCAGACCACAGAGCCGTCTTCGCGTCAGACTCGAGGCGTACGGGACCCTGAGGGATCCCCTGCTCGAGCGTTACCGAAAAGCCCGCGCGCAGTGTGTCGTCCACAGCCTTCGGCTCTCCTATTGACGCCGCCTCTAACAACTGTCACATTCGCCAGTGTCAAGTTACGGACGCGTACCGCAGTCGACGGGACGGGGCGGCATGACGACGGCAGTGAGCAGTGAACTCTCCGTGGAGCTGCGGGGGTTCAGGCGGGTGCAGCGCCTCGCCTACGAATGCGCGGAGGCGGTCGCGGCGCGGCTGGAGCCGGGTGTGACCGAGCGCGAGGCGGCGCGGATGCAGCGCGAGTGGCTGCGCGAGCGCGGGGTGCGGGACTGGTTCCACCTGCCCTTCGCCTGGTTCGGGGACCGCACGGCGTTCGTGAACTTCCGCATCCCGCTGCAGTTCTTCCCCACGGACCGCGCGCTGGAGCCCGGGATGCCGTTCATCCTGGACATGGCCCCGGTGTACGAGGGGTACACGGCGGACATCGGCTATTCGGGCTCGCTCGGTGTGAACCCGGTGCAGGACCGGCTGATGGCCGACCTGGAGGCGCACCGGGGGCTGATCCTGCGCGAGGTGCGCGAGCGGCGCCCGCTGCGGGAGATCTACGAGGACGTGGACCGGCTCATGGTCCGCCAGGGCTACGCCAACCGGCACCGGGCCTACCCCTTCGGGGTGATCGCCCACAAGGTGGACCGGGTGAAGCCGCGCCGCTTCTCCCCCCACCTCTTCGGATTCGGCACGCAGTCCCTGAAGGGGCTGGCCGCCGACGCGCTGCACGGCCACCGCGAGGGCTGGTCGCCCCTGTGGTCGCCGTACCGCTTCTCCGACCACCCGCCGCGGCCGGGCCTGTGGGCGGTCGAACCGCACCTCGGTTTCCGGGGTACGGGCGCGAAGTTCGAGGAGATCCTCGTGGTCACCGACTCCCGGGACCCCGAGCAGAGCGCGTTCTGGTTGGACGACGATCTGCCGCACGTGCGGCGCTGGGCGGAGGACAAGTGACCTGGGAAGGCGCGCGGGAGCGCTGGGTGCGGACCGGCGGGGTCGAGCTGTGCGTGGCGGAGCTGGGCGACCCGGAGCAGCCGACGGTGGTGCTGGTGCACGGCTACCCGGACAGCAAGGAAGTCTGGTCGGAGGTCGCCGCCCGCCTGGCGGAGCGCTTCCACGTGGTGCTCTACGACGTCCGGGGTCACGGCCGCTCCACGGCGCCCAAGCCGCTGCGCGGCGGCTTCACGCTGGCCAAGCTCACGGACGACTTCCTGGCGGTCGTGGACGCGGTCAGCCCGGACCGCCCGGTCCACCTGGTCGGGCACGACTGGGGCTCGGTGCAGTCCTGGGAGTTCGTCACAGTCGGCCGCACGGAGGGCCGTATCGCCTCCTTCACCTCGATGTCCGGGCCGTCCCTGGACCACTTCGGGCACTGGATCAACGCGCGCGTGAAGCGTCCGACGCCCCGCCGGGTGGGGCAGCTCCTGGGCCAGGGAGCCAAGTCCTGGTACGTGTACGCGCTGCACACGCCCGTGCTGCCGGAGCTGGCCTGGCGCGGGCCGCTCGGCAAGCGCTGGCCGAAGATCCTGGAGCGGACCGAGAAGGTCCCCGCCGGTGACTACCCGACCCCCTCCCTCCCGTCGGACGCGGCACACGGCGCCTGGCTGTACCGGGACAACGTCCGTGCCCGGCTGCGCAGGCCGCGCCCGGACGCGTACGCGCACGCGCCCGTGCAGCTCATCACGCCCCAGGGGGACGCGTTTCTCTCGGAGCGGCTCTACGACGACCTGGAGCAGTGGGTGCCGCGGCTGACCCGCCGCACGCTTCCGGCGAAGCACTGGATCCCGCGCACCCGCCCCGACCAACTGTCCGCCTGGATCGAGGAATTCGTCATGTCCGTGGAAGGCGGCCGTCCCGCGCCGAAGGCCACCGGCCGCCACGCCGAGCGGTTCGGCGGGCAGTTGGTGCTGGTCACCGGTGCCGGCAGCGGCATCGGCAGGGCGACGGCGTTCGCGTTCGCGGAGGCCGGCGCGCGCGTGGTGGCCGTCGACCGTGACGCCGAGGCCGCGGCCCGCACCGCCGAGCTGTCCCGGCTGGTCGGCGCCCCCGAGGCCTGGGCCGAGACGGCCGACGTCTCCGACGAGCAGGCCATGGAGAAACTCGCGGAGAAGGTCCACCACGAGTACGGCGTGCTGGACGTGCTGGTCAACAACGCGGGCATCGGCCTGTCGGGCTCCTTCTTCGCCACGACGACCGACGACTGGCGCAAGGTCCTGGACGTGAATCTCTGGGGCGTGATCCACGGCTGCCGGCTCTTCGGGGCGCGCATGGCCGAGCGCGGACAGGGCGGTCACATCGTCAACACCGCGTCCGCCGCGGCGTACCAGCCCTCCCGTGCCCTGCCGGCCTACAGCACCTCCAAGGCGGCCGTGCTGATGCTCTCCGAGTGCCTGCGCGCCGAACTCGCCGGCCAGGGCATCGGGGTGAGCGCGATCTGCCCCGGCTTCGTCAACACCAACATCACCGCCACGGCCCGGTTCGCCGGAGTCGACGCGGCCGAGGAACGGCGCCGCCAGAAGAACTCGGCCCGCCTGTACGGCATGCGCAACTACCCTCCGGAGAAGGTGGCCGAGGCGATCCTGGACGCGGTGAGCCGCAACAGGGCGGTGGTCCCGGTCACCCCCGAGGCCCGCGGCGCCCACCTCATGTCCCGTTTCCTGCCGGGGGCGTTGCGGCGGATCGCCCAGGTGGAACCGAGGCTGTGAGAACAGGGTGGGGCCATGCCGCCGCGGAAGGGCGGGCGGCGGGCCCCGCTCGAGCGAAGCCGACCGGGGGGAGGCACCCCGCCGGCGCGGGCGAGCGGCCTCACCAGCCCCACCACCACGCAGGGCACCAGCCAAGGAACCCGACATGAGTGACCCCCTGGCCCGGAACGCCTACCGCATCGAAGACCTGGCCCACCACACCCGCACCACCGTGCGAACCATCCGCGCCTACCAGGACCGCGGCCTCCTCCCCCGCCCCGAACGCCGAGGCCGGGCCAACCTGTACTCACAGGCCCACATCACCCGGCTCCACCAGATCGCCCACCTCCTCGACCGCGGCTACACCCTGGCCTCGATCAAGGAACTCCTGGACGCCTGGGACACCGGCCGCGGCCTGGCCGGCGTCCTCGGCCTGGTCACCGAGGTGGAGGGACCCTGGACGGACGAGCAGCCCGACCGCATCACCCGCGCCGAACTGAACGCCCGCTTCGGCGGCACGCCCGACGAGGACGCGGTGGCCGAGGCAGTCGACCTCGGCGTACTGGAGCGGATCGACGGCGACCCCGACGCCTTCCTCGTCCCCAGCCCCCAAGTACTCGCGGTGGCGGCCGAGTTGCACGCCGCCGGGGTGCCACTGACCGCGATCGCCGGTCACCTGCGGGAGTTGAGGGGTCAGGTGGAGCACATCGCCGCCCGTTTCCTGGAGTTCACCACCGAGCACGTCTTCGCCCGCTACCTGGACGATCCCGGACACCGCACGGACGCGGACGCCGAGGAAGCCGCCTCGCTCGTACGCCGGCTGCGCCCTCTCGCCCAGCAGACCGTGGACGCCGAACTGGCCCGCGCCATGCGCGCGTTCGCCACCCGGCACCTCCGGGCGCACCTGGCTGCCGAGAAACCCGCGCCGGCACGCCTCGACACGCAAAGCGTCTCCCTTCCCACGCACACGATCCACGCCGTGGAAGGGCTTGTCGGCCGCGGGAACACCGCCGAGTTCATCGCACTGGCGGCCGAACGAGAGGTGCTCGCACGGTCCTTGGACGGTCTCGCCTCATTCGACCCCGGTTCCACCGGAGTTCATGAACCACCCGAGCCTGAAGTCTAGTTGTCCACAGCAGCGCCCATTCCCCTGTGGATAACCGCACTTCCTTGTGGATCAAACCTCCCGCCAAAAACAACCTGCGTGATCCACGTCTCTGCCGCACGCTGGACCCATGGACGAAAGACGCACCGTCACGGTGTCGAAGTACCTCTCCCGACACCTGCGCCACCAACCGGAGCGCATCGGGCTCACGCCGGACCCGGGCGGCTGGGTGGAGATCGACACGCTGATCGCCGCGGCCGATGCCCACGGTTTCCGCTTCACCCGCGAGGAACTGGACCACGTGGTGGCCACCAACGACAAACGGCGCTTCGTGATCGAGGGCACCAGAATCCGCGCCAGCCAGGGCCACAGCATCGAAGTCGACCTCGGCCTGCCCCCGGCGACCCCGCCACCGCACCTCTACCACGGGACCGTCGCCCGCAACCTGGACGCGATCCGGGCCGAGGGCCTCAAGCCCATGAACCGGCACGACGTCCACCTCTCGGCCGACCGGGAGACCGCCACCCGGGTCGGCGCCCGCCGCGGCCGGCCCGTGGTGCTCACCGTCGACGCCGACGCCATGCACCGGGACGGCCACGTGTTCCGCGTCAGCGCCAACGGAGTCTGGCTGACGAACGCGGTACCACCCCGCTACCTGCGGTTTCCCGGCCCCCACTGAGCCTGGACGTGCCCCGCGGCACCGGCGCCGACCAGCCCTTCCGCCCCGCTGACGCACAGGCCGCACGGTGACCGTTTCGCCCGCTGCCGGTGGAGCCGCTTACCCTCGGACGCATGAGTCTGCGTCTGAGCACCGTGATCCTGCCGTACCGCCGCTGGAGTGAAGGCGGCCGTTCGGCCTGGGTGCGGGCCGAGCAGCTCGGCTTCCACACCGGGTACAGCTACGACCACCTGTCCTGGCGCAGCTTCCGCGACGGCCCGTGGTTCGGTGCGATCCCGACGCTGACCGCCGCCGCGGCCGTCACCGACCGGCTGCGCCTGGGCACGCTGGTGACCTCGCCGAACTTCCGGCACCCGGTGACGCTCGCCAAGGAGCTGATCTCCCTCGACGACATCTCCGGCGGCCGGCTCACCCTGGGCATCGGCGCCGGCGGCACCGGATTCGACGCCACCGCCCTCGGCCAGGAGCCGTGGAGCCCGCGTGAGCGCGCCGACCGGCTCGCCGAGTTCGTGCCGCTGCTCGACCGGCTGCTCACCGAGGACGCGGTGTCGCACGAGGGCCGGTTCTACTCGGCGCACGAGGCGCGGAACATCCCGGGCTGCGTGCAGCGGCCCCGACTGCCGTTCGCGGTGGCGGCCACCGGCCCGCGCGGCCTCAAGCTGGCCGCGCGGTACGGCCAGGCATGGGTGACCACCGGCGACCCGAAGCTGTACGAGACCGGCACCCCCGAGCAGTCGCTCGAGGCCCTGCGCGGACAGGTCGACAAGCTCTCCGAGGCCTGCGCCGCCGCCGGGCGGGACGGGGCGGATCTGGACAAGATTCTGCTCACCGGCTTCACCCCGGACCGTGCCCGGCCGCTCGAGTCCCTGGACGCCTTCGTGGACTTCGCCGGCCGGCACCGGGAGCTGGGCTTCACCGAGATCGTGATCCACTGGCCCATCCCGGACTCCGACTTCGCCGCGGACCAGAAGGTCTTCGAGCAGATCGCCATGGAGGCCGTCGCCCAACTGGGCTGACCCACAAGGCAGTCGGCCCGCTCTCCCCCGGACCGGCGCACAGGGAGCGTCATCTGTGTCTCATCTGTGCGGAGTCCTGCACGGCCGTGCGGGCATATGCGCGAGAATGACCGGGTGACCTCAGCGACCAGACAGCCCGGGACCCCTGCCGCCGCCACACCCGCGCGGCTGATCGCCACCGACCTCGACGGCACTCTGCTGCGCGACGACAAGTCGGTCTCCCCCAGGACGGTCGCCGCACTGGCCGCCGCGGAGGAGGCGGGCATCGAGGTCTTCTTCGTCACCGGCCGCCCCGCACGCTGGATGGACGTCGTCAGCGATCACGTCCACGGCCACGGCCTGGCGATCTGCGGCAACGGCGCCGCCGTGGTCGATCTGCACGGCGGCCCCGGCGCCCACCGCTTCGTGAAGGTGCGCGAGCTGGCCCGGGAGAACGCCCTGGACGCCGTACGGCTGCTGCGCGAGGCGGCGCCGGGCACGGTGTTCGCGGTCGAGCAGACGTACGGCTTCCACCAGGAGCCGGGCTATCCCAAGCTGCACATGGAGATACCCGACCATCTCCTGCCCGCCGAGACGCTTCTCGCGCCCGACGGCCCGGACGCCGACCAGCCCGTGCTCAAGATCCTCGCCTACCACCCCGACCTCGACCCCGACGCCTTCCTCACCCTCGCCCGCCTGGCGATCGGCGACCACGCCAACGTCACCCGCTCCAGCCCCAGCGCCCTGCTGGAACTCAGCGGGCCCGGCGTCTCCAAGGCCAGCACCCTCGCCCTGTGCTGCGCCGAGCGCGGCATCTCGCACGAGGAGGTCGTGGCCTTCGGGGACATGCCCAACGACGTCGAGATGCTGACCTGGGCCGGCCAGTCGTACGCGATGGGCAACGCCCACCCGGACGTCGTCGCCGCCGCGTCGGGCCGTACGGTCGCGAACAACGACGACGGCGTCGCGGTCGTGATCGAGCAACTCCTCGCGAACCGCGCCTAGGCCACCGATTCCGGTACGGCGCCGGCCACCGCGGCTCTGGCACGGCGCCGACCACGACGTACGCGTGTCCGCACCCCACGCGTAGGTGTCACCCCACCCCCACGAGCGACTCCGCCTCCGCCTCGCGCCGCGCCATCGATCGCAGCGGCCCGTCGACCGCGACCAGCTCGGCGTACGGACCCCGCTGCACCACCCGGCCCGCATCGAGCACGATCACCTCGTCGACCGCGTCCAGACCGGCCAGCCGATGGGTGATGAGGAGCGTCGTACGGCCCTCCGTGGCAGCCAGCAGATCGGCGGTCAGCGCGTCGGCCGTCGCCAGATCCAGGTGCTCGGCGGGCTCGTCGAGCACCAGGACCGGGAAGTCGGCCAGCAGCGCTCGGGCCAACGCCAGCCGCTGCCGCTGACCACCGGACAGCCGGGCACCGTGCTCGCCCACGAAGGTGTCCAGCCCGTCGGGCAGCCCCTCCACCCAGTCCAGCAACCGGGCCCTGGCCAGCGCCCCGCGCAGATCGGCCTCGGTGGCGTCCTTGCGGGCCAGCAGCAGGTTCTCGCGCACCGAGCTGTCGAAGAGGTGCGCGTCCTGCGCACACAGCCCGACAAGCCGCCGTACGTCGTCCCCGGCCACCGCGCACGCGTCCGCACCGGCGAGCGTGTACGAGCCCGCCTGCGGGTCGAGGAAGCGCAGCAGCACCTGGGCCACGGTCGACTTGCCGGCACCGGACGGCCCGACCACGGCGATCCGGCGCCCCTGCTCCAAGGTGAGGTCGAAGCCGGCCAGGGCCGCGTGCCGCTGCCCCTCGTACCGCGCGGTCACCTGCTCGACCACCAGCGGGAACGGCGAGGCGGGCGCCTGCCGGGGCCGCTCGGGCTCACGTACCGGCTCCGGGGCGTCCAGGACCTCGTACACGCGTTCCGCGCTCCGCCGCACCCGCTGCCGGTACCGCACGGCGAGCGGCAGGCCCAGGACGGCCTCGAAGGCCGCCAGCGGGGTGAGGACGACCACCGCCATCGCCACACCGCCGAGCCGGCCGGCCGCCACCGCCTGGGCGCCGAGCAGCGCTCCGGCCGTGACGGTCAGGCCGCAGACCAGCGCCGTGAGGCCGTCACCGAGCGCGGTGACGGCGGCGGCGCGTGAGGCGATACGGGTGAGGGTGCCGTCGGCCCGCCGGGCCGCGGCCGTACGGGCGGGCAGCGCACCGGCGACGGCCAGTTCGGCGGTGCCGGTGAGCAGGTCGGTCACCCGGGTCGCGAGCACCCCCCGGGCAGGCGCCAGGCGCCGCTCGGTCCGCCGGGCCGCGGTGGCGGTCAGCAGCGGGACACCGACGCCGGCCGCCAGCAGGCCGGCCGCCAGGGCGGCACCGGCCTCGGGCAGCAGCCAGGCCGTGAAGCCGACGGAGGCGGCGGAGACGGCCACGGCGACACCGGCGGGCAGCAGCCAGCGCAGCCAGTAGTCCTGCAGCGCGTCCACGTCGGCGACCAGCCGGGTGAGCAGATCCCCGCGGCGGGCGGTACGCAGTCCGGCGGGGGCGAGGCGTTCCAGGCGGCGGTACACCGCGACCCGGGTGTCGGCCAGCATCCGCAGCACCGCGTCGTGCGACACCAGCCGCTCGGCGTACCGGAAGACGGCCCGCCCGATCCCGAAGGCCCGCGTCGCCGTCACCGCCACCATCAGGTACAGCACCGGCGGTTGCTGCGAGGCCCGCGAGATGAGCCAGCCGGAGGTGGCCATCAGCCCGACGGCACTGCCGAGCGCGAGACTGCCGAGCGCCAACGCGACACCGAGCCGCCCACGCCGTCCCCCCGCAACCCCTCGAACCCGCCCCAGCACACTCCCCGGCCGACCACCCCCGAGCCCCCCCGGCCGCCCGCGCCCAACTCCCTCCGGCCCACTCCCCGACCCGCCACTCCCGAGCCCCTCCAGGCCACCTTCCAACCGCCCGACTCGAACCCCCTCGCGCCCACTCCCCGGCAGCCCGGCCCCGAGCCCTTCCGGCCCGCCTTCCAGCCGACCTCGCCCAACTCCCTCCGGGCCGCCTTCCAGCCGACCGAGTCGGGTGGCGGGTGGGCGAGGACGGGGGTCCAGGGGGCGGAGCCCCCTGGCAGGCCGCGCGTCCCCACGGTGCCCCACCCGCTCCGCACCCTCCAGACGCACCACCCGGTCAGCCACCTCCAGCAGGGCAGGCCGGTGCACGACGAGCAGCACCGTACGGCCCACCGCCAGCCGCCGCACCGCCGCCACCACCTCCGCCTCCGTCCCCCCGTCCAACGCGGCCGTCGGCTCATCCAGCAACAGCACCGGCCGGTCCGCGAGAAAGGCCCGCGCCAGGGCGAGCCGCTGCCGCTGCCCGGCCGACAGACCGGCCCCGTCCTCCCCGAGCACCGTGTCGGCGCCGTCCGGCAGCGCGTCCACGAACTCCAGCGCACCCGCATCCCGCAACGCCCCGCGTACAGCGCTCCCGTCCGCGTCCGGCCGGGCCAGCCGCACGTTCTCCGCGATGGTCCCGGCATACAGATGCGGCCGCTGCGGCACCCACGCGATCCGCGACCGCCACTCCTCCAGGTCCAGGCCGGCAAGATCGGCCCCCCCGACCCGCACACGCCCCTCGGTGGGCCGTACGAACCCCAGCAGCACGTTCAGCAGCGTCGACTTGCCCGCACCGCTCGGCCCGACCAGCGCCACGGTCTCACCGGGCTCGACGTTGAAGGACACATCGGCCACCGCGTCCACGGAACGGCCGGGATAGCGCACGCTGACGCCTTCGAAGGCCACCGCACCCGCGGGCACCGTGCCGGTACCGGACACCGGGACCGGCGTCTCCAGCACGGTGAAGATCTCCTCCGCGGCGGCAAGCCCTTCGGCCGCCGCGTGGTACTGCGCGCCCACCTGCCGCAGCGGCAGATAGGCCTCGGGGGCCAGCACCAGGATCACCAAGCCGATGGAGAGGTCCATGTCGCCATGGACGAGCCGCATGCCGATCGTCACGGCGACCAGCGCGACCGACAGCGTGGCGAGCAGTTCCAGCGCGAAGGAGGAGAGAAAGGCGATGCGCAGGGTGCGCAGGGTGGCCTGGCGGTACTCACCGGTGATCCGGCGGATCGACTCGGCCTGCGCCCTGGCCCGGCCGAACACCTTCAGCGTGGGCAGGCCCGCGACGACGTCCAGGAAGTGGCCGGACAGCCGGGACAGCAACCGCCACTGACGGTCCATCCGGGCCTGCGTCGCCCAGCCGATCAGCATCATGAAGAGCGGGATGAGCGGCAGGGTGCCGACGATGATCGCCGCCGACACCCAGTCCTCGGTGACGATTCGCGCCAGCACCGCCACCGGGACGACGACCGCGAGCCCCAACTGGGGGAGATAGCGCGAGAAGTAGTCGTCCAGGGCGTCCACGCCGCGCGTGGCCAGAGTGACCAGCGATCCGGTGCGTTGCCCGCTCAGCCATCCCGGGCCAAGCGCGGCGGCACGGTCGAGGAGCCGTCCCCGCAGCTCCGACTTCACCGCCGCGCTCGCCCGGTGCGCGGCGCGTTCGGTGAGCCACGCGACAACCGCTCGACCCACGGCCACGGCAGCCAGCAGCAGCAGGGGAGTGCCCAGTTCAGCGGCCGACTGCCCCTGCTGGAACGCTCCGACGACAACCTCGGCGATGAGCATCGCCTGGGCGATGACGAGCCCGGCGCCGACGGCACCCAGTCCGACGAGCGCTACGAGGAAGAGGCGGGTGGCACGGGCGTACCGCAGAAGACGTGGATCGATTGGTTTCACGTGAAACATGCCCTTCGGTCCAGAGGGTGTGTTTCACGTGGAACACACCCTCGGCGGACTAGTGCGCGGCGCCGGCAGCAGCGTCAGACGCGATGTGCTGCGTGCCGATCCGCTTGCGGAACACCCAGTAGGTCCAGCCCTGGTAGAGCAGGACGATCGGGGTGGCGACCACCGCCAACCACGTCATGATCTTCAGGGTGTAGGGGCTCGACGAGGCGTTGGTGACCGTCAGGCTCCAGTCCCCGTCGAGCGTGGACGGCATGACGTTCGGGAAGAGCGACAGGAAGAGCATCGCCACGGCCGCCACGATGGTCATGCCGGACAGCGCGAACGACCACCCCTCACGCCCGAGCTGGTTGGCCACGAGAGCGGCCACCAGGGCGGCGACGGCCACGATCAGGGCCACCAGGCTCTTGCCGTCACCGCTGTGGGCCTGCGTCCACAGCAGGAAGGCGAGGGCCACGACGGCCGCGACGAGACCGGCCCACAGGGCCAGCTTCCGTGCCCGGACGCGGATGTCCCCGACGGTCTTGAGCGCGGTGAACACCGCACCGTGGAAGGTGAACAGCGTGAGCGTCGTCAGGCCGCCGAGCAGGGCGTAGGGGTTGAGCAGGTCCCAGACGCCGCCGACGTACTCGAAGTGCTGGTCGATCTTCACCCCCCGCACGATGTTTCCGAAGGCCACGCCCCACAGGAAGGCGGGAAGAAGCGAGGTCCAGAAGATCGCCGTCTCCCAGTTGCGCTGCCAGTTCTCCTCGGGCCGCTTCGCCCGGTACTCGAAGGCGACACCCCGGACGATCAGACAGACCAGGATGAGGAGCAGGGGCAGGTAGAAGCCGGAGAAGAGCGTGGCGTACCACTCGGGGAAGGCGGCGAAGGTCGCGCCGCCCGCCGTGAGCAGCCACACTTCGTTGCCGTCCCAGACGGGCCCGATGGTGTTGATCAGCACCCGTCGCTCGGGCCGGTTGCGGGCCAGCAGCTTGGTGAGGATGCCGACCCCGAAGTCGAAGCCCTCCAGGAAGAAGTAGCCGGTCCACAGGACGGCGATCAGGACGAACCAGACGTCGTGAAGTTCCATGACTGTTCCCTCGGCCTAGTACGAGAAGGCCATCGGCTTGTCGGCGTCACGGGTGTCGCCGCCGATCTTCGTGGGCGGGTTGAGGTCGGCCTCGGTCAGCTCGGGCGGCCCGGCCTTGACGTACTTCACCAGCAGCTTGACCTCGACCACGGCGAGGATCGCGTACAGCGCGGTGAAGACGATCATCGAGGTGAGGACCTCGCCCTGGGAGACACCGGGGGAGACCGCGTCCCGGGTCTGCAGGACTCCGTAGACGACCCATGGCTGGCGGCCCATCTCGGTGAAGATCCAGCCCCAGGAGTTGGCGATCAGCGGGAAGGCCAGCGTCCAGATCGCGATGCGCCAGTACCAGGTGGTGAGCTTCGGGCTGAGCGCCTTGTTCCTGAACAGCACCAGGTGCGGCACCTCGTCGTCACCGACCCTCAGATGCTGCGGCAGCAGGAACTTCTTGCGGGTCAGCCAGAGTCCGGCCATGCCGATCGCGAAGGAGGCCATGCCGAAGCCGATCATCCAGCGGAAGCCCCAGAAGGCGACCGGGATGTTGGGCCGGTAGTCACCGGGCCCGAACTTCTGCTGCTCGGCCTTGTTGACGTCGTTGATGCCGGGCACGTACGAGGTGAAGTTGTCGTCGGCGAGGAAGGACAGCAGGCCCGGAACCTCGATGGCCACGGTGTTGTGGCCCTTCTCCACATCGCCATAGGCGAAGATCGAGAACGGCGCCGGCTTCTGGCCGTCCCACAGCGCCTCGGCGGCCGCCATCTTCATCGGCTGCTGCTTGAACATGACCTTGCCGAGCACGTCACCGCTCACGGCGGTGAGCAGACCGGCGATGACCACGGTGATCAGACCGAGCCGCAGCGAGGTCTTCATCTCGCGGATGTGCTTCCTGCGAGCCAGGTGGTAGGCCGATATACCGACCATGAAGGCGCCGCCGGTCAGGAAGGCCGCGGACAGGGTGTGGAAGGCCTGGCTGAGGGCGGTGTTCTGGGTCAGTACGGCCCAGAAGTCGGTCAGTTCGGCACGCCCCTTCACCTTGTCGATCTTGTAGCCGACGGGGTGCTGCATCCAGGAGTTGGCCGCGAGGATGAAGTAGGCCGACAGGATGGTGCCGATCGACACCATCCATATGCAGGCCAGGTGGATCTTCTTGGGCAGCTTGTCCCAGCCGAAGATCCACAGGCCGATGAACGTGGACTCGAAGAAGAACGCGATCAGGGCCTCGAAGGCGAGCGGGGCACCGAAGATGTCCCCGACGAAGCGCGAGTAGTCGGACCAGTTCATGCCGAACTGGAACTCCTGCACGATGCCGGTGACCACACCCATCGCGATGTTGATCAGGAAGAGCTTGCCCCAGAACTTCGTCGCCCTGAGGTACTTCTCCTTCTCCGTACGCACCCAGGCCGTCTGCAGCCCGGCCGTGAGAGCGGCCAGGGAGATCGTCAGCGGGACGAACAGGAAGTGGTAGACGGTGGTGATGCCGAACTGCCAGCGCGCCAGTGTCTCCGGCGCCAGAGCCAGGTCCACGTCGTCACTCTCCTTACTACGCCGTGGTACAGCGGCGGTTTGCCCCTTTTGTTGCACGCATACGGGAGCAATCGGGACGCGCTTGTGAACGCGTTCACATTCACAAGCCATTATGACGCACTGATTTTCGACAATCCAAGGGGGGTCCCCCCTCTGCCTCCATGTCAGGCTCTTGGCAGCGACTTCAACATCTTGTTGAATTGCCCGCCATGCAGATACGCGTTTCCTGGCCGGCGGGCAACATCACCGCGACCCTCGACGCCGGCACACCGACCACTCAGGCCCTCGCCAAGGCACTGCCGCTCACCTCCACCGCGCACACATGGGGCGAGGAGGTGTATTTCGACACAGGAGTCTGCGTTTCACGTGAAACGGATGCCCGGCAGGTCGTGGAGCCGGGCACGGTGGCCTTCTGGACGGACGGCGACGCGCTGGCACTCCCCTACGGCCCCACACCGATCTCGCAGGGTGAGGAGTGCCGCCTCGCGAGTCCCTGCAACATTCTCGGAAGCCTGGATGGGGACGCCGGCGTTCTGGCGACCGTACGAGACGGCGACCCCATCCGTGTGGAACCGATCGACGACTAGAGCTGCCGCCGGGCTACAACCCCTTGCGGAACGCTTCCGCCACCTTCAGGAAGATGTCGTTCGCCTCGGTCTCCCCGACCGTCACCCGCACACCCTCGCCCGGGAACGGCCGGACCACCACACCGTGCTCCTCACAGGCCTGCGCGAACGCGACCGTACGCTCCCCGAGCCGCAGCCACACGAAGTTGGCCTGCGTCTCCGGCACCGTCCAGCCCTGGCCGCGCAGCGTGTCGACCACGCGCGTGCGCTCGCAGACCAGCGAGCCGACCCGGCCCAACAGCTCGTCCTCGGCGCGGAGCGAGGCGACCGCCGCGTCCTGCGCGAGCTGGCTCACCCCGAACGGCACCGCCGTCTTGCGCAGGGCCGCCGCCACCGGCTCATGGGCGATCGCGAAACCGACGCGCAGCCCGGCGAGCCCGTATGCCTTGGAGAAGGTCCGCAGCACACAGACGTTGGGCCGCTCCCGGTACAGCTCGACGCCGTCGGGCACCTCGAGGTCGCGGATGAACTCCCGGTAGGCCTCGTCCAGCACCACCAGCACATCCTCGGGCACCCGTTCGAGGAACCGCTCCAGCTCGGCCCGCCGCACCACGGTGCCGGTCGGGTTGTTGGGGTTGCAGACGAAGATCAGGCGCGTCCGGTCGGTGATCGCGTCCGCCATCGCGTCCAGGTCGTGCACATCGCCCGGCGTGAGCGGGACCTGCACCGACCGGGCGCCGCTGATCTGCGTGATGATCGGGTACGCCTCGAAGGACCGCCAGGCGTAGATCACCTCGTCACCGGGGCCGCTGGTGGCCTGGATCAGCTGCTGCGCGACGCCCACGGAGCCGGTGCCGGTGGCCAGGTGGGAGAGCGGGACGCCGAAGCGTTCCGACAGCTCTGCCATCAGCTCGCTGCAGGCCATGTCCGGGTAGCGGTTGAAGTTGCAGGCGGTCGCCGTCACGCTCTCCATCACGCCGGGCAGCGGCGGATACGGGTTCTCGTTGGAGGACAGCTTGTAGGCGACCGGCCCGCCGGCCGCGGCGGGCTTGCCCGGCTTGTAGGTGGGGATACCCTCCAGCTCGGTGCGCAGCTTGGGGCTCGTCTCGCTCACCGCAGTCCTCCTCGCGACCACCGGCGGACCGTCGACGCCGCCGGCTTCCAATACTCCTCACCTTATGAGGATTCGGCTCCGCTGCGTACAGGTGCGGGACGACAAGAGAAAAACCTCGCCCCTCCCACCGGCATCAAGGGCATCGCCGTACGAAGGCGTACGTTCCGGGGGGCGCGCCGTACATATATCTACGCGCCGGTGGCTTGCGCCGTGGCGCGCATCCCTCGTGAAGGTGAGTTGAGACCTCTTCGAGACATCGGGCAGTTGGCAGGTCCATACGCGTCGACAAGTCACGTCCTAGCATTGAAGCGTTCAACTACCTTAGTTTCTGAGGCAGTTGGCGCTGAATGACCATGCAGAAACGTGCCTGTCAACGCGTGCATATGCGTCCGCACTACCCCACCGTATGAGCCCTACTATCGGCTCGCCATGACAGCAGCAGGGAAGCACCAGGTGAGCCGCGCGGAAACCTCACGGCGAGGCAGTCGGCCGGGCCGGGCGGGCATCAGAGACGTGGCCGCCGCCGCCGGGGTCTCCATCACGACCGTCTCCGACGCCCTCAACGGCAAGGGCAGGCTCCCGGATGCCACCCGGCGCCACGTCCGCGAGGTCGCCGA
The DNA here is from genome assembly GCF_055569615.1 of Streptomyces sp. NPDC031379. Taxonomy (NCBI): domain Bacteria; kingdom Bacillati; phylum Actinomycetota; class Actinomycetes; order Kitasatosporales; family Streptomycetaceae; genus Streptomyces; species Streptomyces sp. NPDC031379. The sequence goes on from NZ_JBVIIT010000021.1 coordinate 122,239, forward strand.
CCGGCTGGGGTACCGACCCTCGGCCGCCGCCCGCACCCTCCGTACCGGCAAGTCGGGGCTGATCGGCCTGACCGTGACGACGTACGGGGATGAACCTTTCACCTTCACGGAGTTCGCGTACTTCGCCGAGATGGCCCGGGCCGCCACCTCCGCCGCGCTCGCCCGCGGCTACGCCCTCGTCATCCTGCCCGCCACCTCCCGCCACGACGTGTGGTCGAACGTCGCACTGGACGGCACGGTCGTCATCGACCCCTCCGACCAGGACCCGGTCGTCAGCGAGCTGGTCCGGCAGGGTCTGCCGGTCGTCTCGGACGGCCGCCCGGCCGGCGCGCTCCCGGTCACCGCCTGGGTCGACAACGATCACGAGGCCGCCGTACTCGGCATCCTCGACCACCTCGCAGCCGCCGGCGCCCGCCGTATCGGCCTGCTCACCGGCACGACGACGGACACCTACACGCATCTGTCGACCACCGCCTACCTCCACTGGTGCGAGCGGGTCGGGCAGGACCCGGTCTACGAGGCCTACCCGGCGCACGACCCGTGCGCGGGCGCGGTCGCCGCCGACCGGCTGCTCGCCCGCCCCGACCGGCCCGACGCCGTCTACGGCCTGTTCGACCCGAACGGCACCGACCTGCTCGCCGCCGCCCGCCGCTACGGACTCCGCGTCCCGGACGACCTGCTGCTGGTGTGCTGCAGCGAGTCCACGGTGTACGCGAGCACCGAGCCGCCCATCACCACGCTCTCCCTGAAGCCGCGCCGCATCGGCACCGCCGTCGTCCAGCTGCTCATCGACGCCATCGAGGGCGTCGAGTCGGACCAGCCGGTCGAGCAGGTGATACCGACCGAGCTGATCGTGCGCACCTCCTCGCAGCGACGCCACCCGCGCACGACGGTCAGCCCGCCGCGGTCACCCGACGGGAACTGACGCCGGAGGGGAGTGCTCCGTGCGGGGGGACTCCCGTACGGGGTGCTGCCCCACGGGCGTGCCGCGGAGGCGAGCCGGTGTCCGGAAACGGGAACCCGGCCGGACCGAGGGCCGGACCGGGGCCCGGCAAGCGCCTCGCGGTCGGCCGGCAGCCGGCCGAACACCTGCCCAAACGGGGCGAAAGCCGCGGCGAACCGGAGTCTTGTTCCGATTCAGCACCCCTGGGTCATCACACGGCGCGACGCGCATTCCTATGATGGGCCCACGACACCGTGGACCGCTGCGACCAGGCAGTCCGAAGCGGTGCAGATGCGGCGCGATGGTGGAGGGGTCTGATGACTCAGGGGGCCGGTCAGGGACCCGAGGTGGAGCGGACGGCGACACTGCGCGACTTCCGGGTACCCGCGTACGTCCATGAGACCGGACCGTACGTCGGCAGCGTCCACCCGGGCGACACCGTCCCGCCGGTCGACGAGGCGTACCCCGAGGGCTACACGCCCACCCAGCGCGACCTGCCCGTCATCAACCGCGGCGACACCGTCCAGGTGCCCGTCGAGCCGGCTGCGGCCCCCGCCGCCCCGGCACCGCAGGCGGCGAACGGGCCCGGACCGCTGTACGTCGTCGGCGACGTCCACGGATACCTCGACGAACTGGTGACCGCCCTGCAGGAGCAGGAGCTGATCGACGCCTCGGGCCAGTGGTGCGCCGGCACCGCCCGGCTGTGGTTCCTCGGCGACTTCACCGACCGCGGTCCGGACGGTATCGGCGTCATCGACCTGGTGATGCGGCTGTCCGCCGAGGCGGCCGCGGCCGGCGGCTACTGCAAGGCCCTCATGGGCAACCACGAGCTGCTGCTGCTCGGCGCCAAGCGGTTCGGCGACACCCCCGTCAACTCCGGCGCGGGCACCGCCACTTTCCAAGCGGCCTGGCTGCTCAACGGCGGCCAGAAGACCGACATGGACCGCCTCCAGGACCACCACCTGCAGTGGATGGCCCGCCTGGACGCCGTCGAGGAGGTCGACGGCTATCTGCTCGTCCACTCCGACACCACCGCCTACCTCGACTACGGCGACTCGATCGAGGCGGTCAACGACACCGTCCGCGAGACCCTGACCCGCAACGACGCCGACGAGGTCTGGGATCTGTTCCGCAAGTTCACCAAGCGCTTCTCCTTCCGCGACGAGGGCGGTGCCGACGCCGTACGCTCGCTCCTCGATACGTACGGCGGCACCCGGGTCGTTCATGGCCACAGCCCCATCCCCTACCTCCTGGGCGAGGTCGGCTCCGAGGACGGCGAGGAGGACAGCGGCCCGGTCGTCGAGGGTCCGCACGTCTACGCCGACGGGCTCGCCATCGCCATGGACGGAGGAGTGACCATGGCCGGAAAGCTCCTGGTCCAGCAACTGCCGCTGGGCAACTGACCGTTCCAGGGGCAGGCGCGTCCCGCCTGAGTACACGCAGACCGGAACGCAATTTCCGGCAACCCCCTGTCACCGTGTACCGCCACGGCTCTACCATCGGCTTATCCGTAGCAGGCTCCCCTCCGTTTCTGCCCGACGGCTCGCCGGCGTGCGAGCCCCCAGCCCTACGGAGCATCGGGGGATGCACATGAACAGCGTTCCGCAGCACCTGCAGAGCGAGGACCGCCAGGAATTCGCGCGGCTCCTCGATGAGGCGCTGCGCTCTGCACCACACCGACCGGAACTGGCCGCTGTCGGACAGCGGCTCAACCCCGAACAACTGCGCACCATGGCACTCGACGCCACCGCCCTGATCTCCGCGGCCGCGGCGGCCGAGTACCAGCACTACGTGAAGGTCCGCGAGGAACTGCGCCACCCGGCGCTGTCCGCCCCGCCGGCCACCGGCGACTCCGCCGCCGCGGACCCGGCCACGGCCGCGGCCGGTCTCGCCGCCACTCTCGGCGAGGCCGCCGAGACCACCGGCGCGGGTGCCATCGCGGTCATCGCCGTGCTGGCGCCCGTCCTGTCCGGAACCGCGGCGGCCATCTTCCTGCTCGTCGGCTACATCCTGAAGATGCTGAATCCCGGGCAGTCCTTCGCCCGGACCATGCTCACCACCGGCTGGGTGTTCGGCGCCGTGACCGCTGCCGCGATCCTCGTGGCCGGCGTCGGGCTGGTGATCACCGCGCTGCGCAACAGCCAGTCGGCGGAGGCCCAGGCGCGGGACGCGGCGCACGAGGACCTGGCCAGGGCCAGAGAGGCCTGGCGGGACGCCCTCCTGGAGCGAGGCATCCTGCCGTTCCTGCGGGAGGCCCTCGCCGCGCCCGGGCCGCCGGCACTGCAGCGCACGACCCCGCCCACCCCGACCGGCCGCATACCGCGCCTGGGCTACGACCGCCCCGGCTTCAGCAGCCCCGACGACGGTGCCGTCTCCGGCCGCCCGAGCTTCACCAGCCCCGACTACACGAGCCCGGACTTCGGAGGCCCCGAACACCAGCCGGAGTGAGAACGCCTCACAGCCGCCGGACGACCTGCGCTCCGACGTGCTCCACGGACGCCCGGCTGTAGTGACGGCGCCGGAGGGGGACAGATACCTCGGCCTGTCCCCCTCGCCGCGTCAGTCGGCGATCGGCAGATACACCCGGTTGCCCGAGGCCGCGAACTCCTTCGACTTCTGGGCCATGCCTTCCTCGATCTCGGCCTGGCTGCCGCCGTGCTCGCGACGGATGTCCTGCGAGATCTTCATGCTGCAGAACTTCGGTCCGCACATCGAGCAGAAGTGGGCCGTCTTGGCGGGCTCCGCCGGGAGGGTCTCGTCGTGGAACTCCCGTGCCGTGTCCGGGTCCAGAGCGAGGTTGAACTGGTCCTCCCACCGGAACTCGAAGCGGGCGTCGGACAGCGCGTCGTCCCACTCCTGAGCGCCCGGGTGGCCCTTGGCGAGGTCGGCCGCGTGCGCGGCGATCTTGTACGTGATGACGCCCGTCTTGACGTCGTCCCGGTTGGGCAGACCCAGGTGCTCCTTGGGCGTGACGTAGCAGAGCATCGCCGTGCCCCACCAGGCGATCATCGCCGCGCCGATGCCGGAGGTGATGTGGTCGTACGCCGGCGCGATGTCGGTGGTCAGCGGGCCGAGCGTATAGAACGGAGCTTCATCGCAGATCTCCTGCTGAAGGTCGATGTTCTCCTTGATCTTGTGCATCGGGACGTGTCCCGGGCCCTCGATCATCGTCTGTACATGGAAACGCTTGGCGATCCGGTTGAGTTCCCCGAGCGTGCGCAACTCCGCGAACTGGGCCGCGTCGTTGGCGTCCGCGATCGAGCCCGGCCGCAGGCCGTCGCCCAACGAGTACGTGACGTCGTAGGCGGCGAGGATCTCGCACAGCTCCTCGAAGTTCTCGTACAGGAACGATTCCTTGTGGTGCGCCAGGCACCACGCCGCCATGATCGAACCGCCGCGCGAGACGATGCCGGTCTTGCGGTTGGCCGTCAGCGGTACGTAGGCAAGGCGCACGCCGGCGTGCACCGTCATGTAGTCCACGCCCTGCTCGGCCTGCTCGATGACGGTGTCCTTGTAGATCTCCCAGGTCAGGTCCTCGGCCCTGCCGTCGACCTTCTCCAGCGCCTGGTAGAGCGGCACCGTGCCGATGGGCACGGGAGAGTTGCGCAGCACCCACTCGCGGGTGGTGTGGATGTTCCGGCCGGTGGAGAGGTCCATGACCGTGTCGGCGCCCCAGCGGGTCGCCCAGGTCATCTTCTCGACCTCCTCCTCGATGGAGGACGTCACCGCGGAGTTGCCGATGTTGGCGTTCACCTTCACCAGGAACCGCTTGCCGATGATCATCGGCTCGATCTCCGGGTGGTTGACGTTGGCCGGCAGGACCGCCCGGCCCGCCGCGATCTCCTCGCGGACCACTTCGGGCGACACGTTCTCCCGGATGGCCACGTACTCCATCTCGGGCGTGATCTCGCCCCGGCGCGCGTAGGCGAGCTGCGTCACCGCCTCGCCGTTGCGGCCCCGTCGCGGCTGGCGCGGCCGTCCCGGGAAGACCGCGTCCAGGTTCCGCAGCCCCCCGCGCGGTGAGGTGTGCTTGATCCCGTCATCCTCGGGACGGACAGGACGGCCCGCGTACTCCTCGGTGTCGCCGCGGGCGATGATCCAGTTCTCCCGCAGCGGCGACAGGCCCCTGCGGACATCCGTGTCGGCGAGTGGATCGGTGTATGGGCCCGACGTGTCATACAGCGTGACCGACCGCCCATTGGTGAGGTGCACCTGACGGACCGGCACACGAAGGTCGGGGCGCGAGCCCTCGACGTACGCCTTGTGCCAGCCGATGGACTTTCCGGCCTCCTGGGACTTCTCGTCCTGGACGGAGGCAGGCGTGCGTGCGTCCTTGATGGTCATGAGACCTACTCCCTACGCCGGCATTACCCGGTAACAGGTTCGGCGGTCGACGCAGCGGATTCCGTCTGTCGGCGTTCCCTGTGGAACATCGCTCGTTCCACGTGAAACATCGCGTATACGGAGGTCAGCGCCCTCTCAGCCCGGTGCTCCGAGCTCCCGCGTGTGCAAAGGTGCCTCCACGCTAGCGTCATTTGTGGCGCGGTGAACAGTGGGCCCCCGCCCTTCTTGCGATGATCGGGCGGTGACCAGGATGGAGCAGTACCCGTACCAGCCGCCCGAGCCGCGCCGCCAGGACGCCTCCGGACCGGACGGTGGCCAGGGTGCCGAACAGGCCCATGCCGACCACGCGCCCGGCGCGGGGCACGGCCACAGCCACAGCCACGGGCCCGCCGCGCCCGTCTCCCAGCACCTGCGCAAGGTCATCGCGGCGATCCTGATCCCGTTCACCGCGGCGGTCCTGGTCGGTCTGGTGGTGCTCTGGCCCGGGGGAGCCCCCTCGCACAAGCGCACCGGCGTCGGCTTCGACCGGCAGACCCAGCAGGCCACAGTCACCCGGGTCGTCGAGGTGAGCTGCAAGTCGGTGAACGCCTCCGGCGGGGCGCCGACCGGCGACACCTCCACCGCCGAGGGCAACGCGGCGGTGCAGGAGGCGGGCGGCACCTGCAAGAAGGCGACCGTCCGGGTCGACACCGGCAAGGACAAGGGCCGTACGTTCACCGAGATCGTGCAGCCGGACCAGTCACGGCAGTTGCACCAGGACGAGAAGGTCGTGGTCGCCTACGAGCCCTCGGCGCCCAAGGACCTGCAGTACTCGGTGACCGATGTGAACCGCAAGCTCCCCATGGCGCTGCTCGCGGGCATCTTCGCGCTCGCGGTCGTCGTGGTGGGCCGGCTGCGCGGAGTCATGGCACTGGTCGCGCTGGCCGTGAGCTTCCTGGTGCTGACGCTGTTCATCCTGCCCGCGATCCTGCAGGGGTCGAATCCGCTGCTGGTGGCCGTCGTCGGGTCCAGCGCGATCATGCTCATCGCGCTCTACATGTGCCATGGGCTGTCGGCCCGTACATCGGTCGCGGTGCTCGGCACACTGGTCTCCCTCCTGCTGATCGGCGTCCTCGGCTCGGAGTTCATCGACTGGGCCGCGCTCACCGGGAACACCGACGACAACACCGGCCTGATCCACGGCCTGTATCCGTCCATCGACATGAGCGGTCTGCTGCTGGCCGGTGTCATCATCGGTTCGCTCGGTGTCCTGGACGACGTGACGGTGACGCAGACGTCGGCCGTCTGGGAGCTGCACGAGGCCAATCCGTCGATGGGCTGGCGCGGGCTGTACCGGGCGGGCATCCGCATCGGCCGCGACCACATCGCGTCCGTCGTCAACACGCTCGTCCTGGCCTACGCAGGTGCGGCGCTGCCGTTGCTGCTGCTGTTCTCGATCGCACAGAGCAGCGTGGGGGCCGTGGCCAACAGTGAACTGGTCGCCGAGGAGATCGTGCGGACCCTGGTGGGATCGATCGGCCTGGTCGCCTCGGTCCCGGTCACCACCGCGCTCGCCGCGCTGGTGGTGTCCGCCGACCGGCCCGGACCGGGCGCTCCGGCAGCCATCGGGGCACAGCGGCCTCCGGCCCGTGCCGGGCGAGGCCGCCGCCGCAAGCGGTGAGCCCGCCGCGGCCGACCGCGCAAGGACGACCGGGCCGGCACCCGGCTGTACGGTGCCGCCCGTGCCAAGCCGATCGTGTCCGGCGGACCCTGCTCCACAGGTCCGCGCAGAAGCGTTTCTGCACACTTCCACACGGCACCGCGGAGCGCCCGGCGCTCCTGCGGCAACGGCTCAGCCGGCGCTCTGTTCCTCGGCCAGGATGCGGTCCAGGGCTTCATCGAGATGAGCATCGAAATCCGCCAGCGCGCTCTCCTGACCGAGCGGCACGAGCTTGTCCGTCCGGTCGAGGAAGGCCACGAGAGGCGGCGCCGACGAGCGGAACAGGGCCTGGTCGCCGCCGACCTGAAGCCGGATCAGCACCTCGCCCAGCACCTCGGCATCGGCGGGTGCGATGTGCACGTCCCCCTCCCCGCACGGCCGGCCGACCCCGTCGATCAGCAGCTCCCGGCCGAAGGCCCACGTCACCGGGGCGTCGCCGGGCAGATGGAAAGTGAGCCGCACCGCATAGGGATCACAGGTCTCGTAGCGCAACTCCACCGGAATGCGGAAGGAGAGCTCCTCCGACACGAGAAAGCTCATCATGACTTCTGCCTGTACGGACTCGCGCATCGCCTTCTCCGTCATATGACATCTACTGGCCGGGATTGATCCCTCTGACCGTGGTCAAATCTTGCTGAACGTACATGAGAGATCACAAGGAGTAGTTTTTCAGATACTGATAGAGAGGGTGAGGGACCCCAGGTGGCGCCCGATCTCCGACTGCAACCGGTGGGCCGCGGGCAGCAGCCGGTCCGCGTGGCGGGCGGGCAGGGAGAGGGCCATGGTGGCCGCGGTGGTGCCGACCGTGATCGGGACCGCCGCACAGACGGTGCCGAGCGCGTACTCCTGGCGCTCCACCACCGCCTCCATGCGCCGCGTCCGGGCCATCCGCCGCAGCAGGGCGTCGTTGTCACGCACGGTGTACGGCGTGATCGGCTGCACGGGGTACCGGGCGAGATGGTCGCGGCGGGCGTCCTCGTCGAGCTGGGAGAGCAGGCACTGCCCGATCGCGTGGGCGTGGCCGGTCTCGCGGAAGTCGGCCCACTCCTCGACCGCGGGGGTCTCCGGGGAGTCGGAGACGCACATGACCTCGATCTCGCCGTCCTGGTACATGGCGTAGTACACGGGCACACCGATGGAATCGCGCCAGTGCGCGAGCGTGTCCGCCACTGTGCTGCGACGTTTCTGCTGGGCTCCGCTGCTGCTCAGCCGCTCCACCGCGTCGCCGAGGAAGAACAGCCCTTTCTCCCGGCGCAGATAACCCTCGTGCACCAGGGTGCGCAGCAGGTGGTAGGTCGTGGGCAGGGCGAGGCCGGTCTCGCGGGCGAGTTGTTTGGCGGGGGCGCCGTAGACGTGCGCGGCGACGGTCTCCAGCAGCCGCATGGCCCGCTGCACGGATCCGATGAGGGTCGCGGCGGCCGGTGATCCGGGAGTGTGCGCGGAGGCCGGTTGCTCCGTGAGGCCGGCCGGCCGCGGAGGTGAGTGGTCGGCGGCGCGTGGTTGTCCGGGGACGGTCGCGGCGGGCGGCCGTTGGACGGGGGGTGAGTAGGAGCGCGGTGAGGTGGGGGGTGCGTGGGGTTCTGCCGGTGCGGTGTCAACCGTGGCCAAGGGTCACTCCCGAAGCGCGAGGGGGCAGCCCGTGCGTGGTAGAGCACGGAGGGGGGTCTGCGCCACCACGGATCCCGTGGGGAGTTCCGGACTCTAATCGTCAGCCACCGCGCGCAGGCGGTCTCGCGGGGAAACTTCCCTCCCCCGAGGGAACCGGTTCCCCTCAGGGTTCACCGGTCGCCGGTCCTCGTCCGCTCACCAGTCGCCGCGCGACGAGGAGTTCGACATGAACTTGCGCACGAGGTAGATCAGACCGCCGACCAGGGCGACGAAGAGCAGCGCCTTGAACAGCAGGTCGATCACGAATCCGACCACGGTCACTATCAGGCCGCCGAACACGACCAGGGCGATGATCGGCACCGCGACCCACTTCACCCACCACGGCAGCCCCGCGAAGATCTCTCGCATCGCCCTCGTCCTTTGCGTTCTCGTGCGTTGTCGATGTTCCGCACTCGATGCTAGGGCTGCCGAGGGGGCCGATGGGGGCCGCGCACCCCTTGTCGTCCCCTGACCCGTCCCCTAGGGAACCCCGAGGCCGGGGCTCACGCCTCGGGCGGAGAGAACACGACGAGCACCCTGAGGTCCTCGCTGATGTGGTGGAACTTGTGCGCGACCCCGGCGGGCACGTACACGACGCTGCCCCGCGCCACCTCGGTCGTCTCCAGACCGACCGTGATCGACGCCCGTCCGCTGACGACGAAGTACACCTCGTCCTGACTGTGGGGCTTCTGCGGGTCGTGCTCGCCCGCGTTGAGGGCGTACAGGCCGACCGACATGTTCCGCTCCCGCAGGAACTGAAGGTAGGCACCCTCGTTGGCGGCGCGCTCCGCCTCCAGTTCGTCCAGCCGGAATGCCTTCATCGCCGCTGCCGTCCTCGCCTCACTGCCCGCTTCCCTTCCGGTCTGCCACGATCAGACACATGAAGAATTTTGTAGTCAAGACGATCGTCAACGCGGGCGCCCTCGCGGTCGCCGTGTGGCTGCTCGACAAGATCACCCTGACCGGTGACAGCACGGCCAAGAAGGCCGGCACGCTGATCGTCGTCGCGCTGATCTTCGGTCTGGTGAACTGGCTGGTCAAGCCGTTCGTGAAGGTGCTCACCTTCCCGCTGTTCATCCTGACCCTGGGGCTGATCACCCTGGTGGTGAACGCGCTGATGCTGCTGTTGACCTCATGGGTGTGCGGCAAGCTCGACCTGAGCTTCCACGTGGAGGGTTTCTGGACGGCCGTCCTGGGCGGTCTGATCATCTCCGTCGTCTCCTGGGCGCTGCACGTCGTCCTGCCCGACGAGGACTGAGCGCACCATGTCGTACCGCGTCTGTTTCGTGTGCACCGGCAACATCTGCCGCTCCCCGATGGCCGAGTCCGTCTTTCGCGCGCGCGTGACGGAGGCCGGGCTCGAGAACCTGGTCGAGGTCGACAGCGCCGGTACCGGAGGCTGGCACGAGGGCGAGGCCGCCGACCCTCGCACCGTCTCGGTCCTGGAGGAGCACGGCTACGACGCCGAGCACGTCGCCCGCCAGTTCCAGCCGTCGTGGTTCGCCCGGCTCGACCTTGTGATCGCCCTGGACACCGGCCACCTCAAGGCCCTGCGCCGCCTTGCCCCCACCGAGGAGGACGCACACAAGATCCGTCTTCTGCGTTCCTATGACCCCGACACCGGTGACGACCTCGACGTACCGGACCCGTACTACGGGGCCCGGGACGGCTTCGAGGAGGTTCTTGAGATGGTGGAAGCGGCGAGCACCGGTCTGCTCGCCGCCGTACGGGAACGACTGGAAGGACGGGCCGCATGAGCGACGCCACCAAGGACGAGGGGCACATCGGCGACGGCACGCGCACGGTACGGGCCGGACTGCCCGAACCGGTCAAGCACGAGCCGACCCTGCCGGGACCGGTGTTCGCGGCGCACTTCCACCTGCCCGGCGAGGTGGCGGGACCGTACTCCTACGGCCGCGACGACAACCCGACCTGGACGCTGCTGGAGCGCGCCATCGGCGAGCTGGAGGCGCCCGGGCAGGAGGAGGTCGAGACGCTGGTGTTCGCCTCCGGCATGGCGGCCATCTCCGCCGTGCTCTTCTCCCAGCTGCGCGCCGGGGACGCGGTCGTGCTGCCCTCCGACGGCTACCAGGTGCTGCCGCTGGTCCGCGCCCAGCTGGAGGCGTACGGCATCGAGGTACGCACCGCGCCCACCGGCGGAGACGCCCAGCTGGAGGTTCTCGACGGGGCCCGGCTGCTGTGGATCGAGACCCCGTCGAATCCCGGGCTCGACGTGTGCGACATCCGCCGGCTGGTGGACGCGGCACACGCGGGCGGCGCTCTGGTGGCCGTCGACAACACCCTCGCCACCCCGCTCGGGCAGCGCCCGCTGGAGCTGGGCGCCGACTTCTCCGTGGCCAGCGGCACCAAGCAGCTCACCGGGCACGGAGACGTCCTCCTCGGCTACGTCAGCGGCCGCGACGCCGAGGCGATGGCCGCCGTACGCCGCTGGCGGAAGATCGTCGGGGCGATCTCCGGACCCATGGAGGCCTGGCTGGCGCACCGGTCCATCGCCACGCTCCAGCTGCGCGTCGACCGGCAGAACGCCACCGCCCTGCGGGTCGCCGAGGCGCTGCGGCAGCGGCCCGAGGTCTCCGACCTGCGCTACCCCGGCCTGCCCGACGACCCCTCGCACAAGATCGCCTCGCAGCAGATGCGCCGCTACGGCTGCGTGGTCTCCTTCACGCTGCCCACGCGCGCGCGTGCCGAGCGTTTCCTCGAGGCCCTGCACCTGGTGGAGGACGCGACGAGCTTCGGCGGGGTGCGCTCCACGGCCGAACGCCGCCGCCGCTGGGGCGGGGACGCGGTCCCTGACGGCTTCATCCGCATGTCCGTGGGTGCCGAGGACCCCGAGGACCTGATCGCCGACCTGCTGCGTGCCCTGGACGAGTCCGCGCAATGAGCCGGAACGCGCCCGCCGATGGTGCCGGGACGCGTCCGTCCGCCGATGTCGGCGGACGGTCCGAGCCTCCCCCCTCGTGGCTCGGACCGTCCCTCGGTTCTGCGCGCGAAGAACCGCGCGAACAAGGCTAGTTGACTCTGTGTCAGTGTCCAATCACGCTAGCGACAGAGACCTATCGACTTATTTATAGTTGGCCCCCTGCCCGGGGGCCGGAGGACGGCGGGGACAGGGGAGGGTACGCCATGGATCTGGCCTTGCTGCGGACCTTCGTCACCGTGCACCGGGCCGGTTCCTTCACTCGCGCCGCCGCCCTGCTCGGGCTCTCCCAGCCCGCTGTCACCTCGCAGATCCGCACGCTGGAGCGCCAGCTGGGCAGACCGCTCTTCCTCCGGCAGGCCCGCGGGGTGACCCCGACCACCATCGGCGACGAGCTGGCGCACAAGGCCGCTCCGCACCTCGACGCCCTGGTAGAGATAGCCGGGACCGGCCTGGACGACGAGTCGTCGTTACGGACGCTGCATCTCGCCGGCCCACCGGAGTTCACCGCCGAACGCGCCCTGCCCGCCCTCACCGAGCTGACCGGCGACGACGGCCAGGGCTTCGCGCTGCGCGCTTCCTTCGGCACCGCGGAGGAAACACTGGAGGGCTTGGCCGCCGGACACCACGACCTGGCCATCAGCATCGCCCGGCCGCGCGGAGCGCTGCTGACCGCCACTCCGCTCTGCGACGAGGAGCACGTGCTGGTCAGCGCCCCGCGCTGGGCGGAGCGGATCGGCTCCGACGCGCTCCGTCTGAAAGGAGCGCCGGCCCTGCAGGACCTGCCCGTCGTCGAGGTCCACGAGTCGCTGCCCTTCGTCTCGCGCTACTGGGCCTCCGTCTTCGACTCCCGCCCCGCTGCCTCGGGCGCGGTCATCGTCCCCGATCTGCGGGCCGTGCTCGCCTGCGCGGTCGCGGGGGCCGGGCTGGCGGTACTGCCCCGCTATCTGTGCGCCTCCGCCCTCGACCACGGCACGATCGTCAGCCTGCACGACCCGGTCGTGCCACCGCTGCGCACCTACTTCCTGGTGGTTCGCACCGGCACCCTCGCCGTGCCCCATATCGCCCGGGCCCACGAGTGGCTCCAGCGCGCGGCCGCGGCCTGGTGCTGAAGGCTCCTTCCGGTCAGTGCACGCCCTGCGGTCACACGGTGGCGCTTTGCGATGTTTCACGTGGAACCAGCCGGGCCACATTTCTCCCATGACCGTCCGACCCGTGGTCAAGCGCACCGCCCGTGCCGTTCTGCTGGACGGTGACGACCTGATCCTGATCAAACGAACCAAGCCCGGTGTCGATCCCTACTGGGTCACGCCCGGCGGCGGGGTCGAACCCAGCGACCCGACCGTCGTGGAGGCCCTGCACCGAGAGGTGTACGAGGAACTCGGCGCCAAGATCACCGATGTGGTGCCGTGCTTCGTGGACACCGTCGAGCACATCGGTGAGGACGGCGGCGCCACCGGTGTCAAGGTGCAGCACTTCTTCGTCTGCCGACTGGGATCCATGGACCCCTCCCTGCGTCATGGTCCCGAAGTGGACGAGCCGGCCGGTGAGTACGAGATCGTCCATGTCCCGTTCACCCGCGTCGGCATCGCCTCCGTCCATCTCGTGCCGCTGTCGCTGCGCCACTACCTGGACGGCAATATCGAGGGGGTACGCGCCATGCACGCTCCCGACCTCGGGTAGCGCGGTCAGCCTGCGACGACGAGCAGTTCCTCCACCGAGTCGTGCCATATGCGGCTGGGCGGGATGCCGATGTTCCGGAGCACGCCTACCCCGCTGCGGATCATTCCGGGCGGACCGGAGAGATAGGCCTCGTACCCGTTCCAGGGCCCGTACTCACGTACGGCGTCGGGAAGCTGGAGGTGTGCCTGCTGGTCTATGACCGCCCGGACCGACAGCCAGGGGTGGCTCTGCTGGAGCCTGAGCATGGTGTCGATGTCGTACAGGTCATGGTCGGTGCGCGCGCCGTAGAACACCTCGACCGATCGGCGGGCGCCGCGTTCCGCGACGTCCTCGACCAGAGCCTTGATGGGCGCTATGCCGGTGCCGCCGCCCAGACAGAGCAGGCCGCTGTCGGTGGTGTGGTCGACCGTCATCGAGCCGGTCGGAGGGCCGAGGCGTACGACGTCTCCGGGGCGGGCTCGGTGCACCAGCGCGTTGGAGACCCAGCCGGCCGGTACGGCCTTCACATGGAACGTCAGCAGACCGTCCGAGCGGGGCGCGGAGGCGAAGGAGTAGTGCCGCCACACCCGTGGCCACCAGGGCGTCTCGACGCTCGTGTACTGACCTGCGAGGAAGGGGTAGGGCTGGTCGGGGCGGACGGTGAGGACCGCGACATCGGGTGTCCTGAGGTCGTGCGTGACGATCTCGGCATGCCACCAGGCCGGAGAGCGGAGCTCGTCCGCCGCCGCCGCGTCGATCATGACCTGCGACATCGTCGTGTACGCCCGCACCCAGGCCGCCTCGGTCTCCGGGTCCCAGACGGCGGCGTACCTGCTCAACGCACCGATCAGGCATTCGCCCACGGCCGGATAGTGCTCGGCGTGGGTCCCGTACTTGCGGTGGCCGCGACCGAGGTTCTGCAGGTAGTCGACGAGGACGGGGGTGTTGTCCAAGTGCTCGGCCGCGGTGAGCAGGGCCTTCAGCAGGCGGTCCCGCTGGGTGTCCATCGCGGCCGGAAACAGCGACCGCAGCTGGGGGTGGCGGACGAAAAGGAGCGCGTAGAAGTAGGAGGTGACCTTGTCGGCGACGGGGCCGATCTCGGTCATCGTGCGGCGGATGAGGAGTGCGTCCGGAGACTCCTCCTCGGCAACCGGAACTGATCGCCGCACGGGCACACGCGGCGCGACCGGGGCGTCGGGGCGAACCTCGCGCGTCTCCTGTGTGCCGTACGGCGGCGGAGCCGAAGGCGTGCTGTGCCGCGTGAACCAGCCGTCCCCGTCCGGCACGCCGTCCCCGCCCGGCATGCCGTTCTCCCCCGACGTGGTGGTCGGAGCGTCCATGGTGCCCTCGCCTCGAACGTCTTTCGGTCGGTCTGCGCACCTCCTCCTCGGAAGGTGCCTGCTTTCCCCCGGCGGGCGGCCAGCCGTAGCGCTTGCTCCGCAGCTTCCCATCCGATCGGATGCCACGTCCGCGTACTCGAAAACGCCGGTCTTCGATCTCTCCGTCCCGTTAGGCTGCTGCCCGCTCTCGGCCCGCACGGGATGCGTGTACCCCGTTCCGGACGTGAACCGGGGTCGACCCTACCGGCCGTTGCCGCGCGCACAAGTCCCCCCTGCCTTCCTCACGAATCAGGCAGGGGGGCGAACGGTGAGGTCCGTCAATCACCGGGCGGGGGCGACCAATTCATAGGCATCCCACAGATCCCGTCCCGTGTAGGAGTGGGTCGCGAGTCCGGCCAGGTGAGCGTCCGCGTTCACCGCCACGGAAACCGGTACGACAGCAAACAGTTCCTTGTCCGACGACGAGTCGCCGTACGCCACGCAGTCCGCCCGCCGCACACCGAACTCGGCGCAGAGCCGGTCCGCGATGGTCACCTTGGCCGCCGCGCTGAGCGCCCCGGTCGGGTCGACGGGTTCGGTGAACGGCACGGCCGGGAAACGGGATCCGTGGGCCGCGTGCGCGCCCCACTGCAGCAGGCGTTCCACGAAGAAGGAAGGCGAGAGCGACACCACCGCGCAGTACTCGCCCGCACTTCTGATCTCCGCCCACACCTCACGGATCCGGGCCAGCCAAGGAGCCGCCTGGAAAGCGGCGTCCACATGCGCCTCGGTCAGGCCCGCCCACAGGTCGTACACCTGCGCCGCGTACTCCGGCGGCCCGATCCGTCCCTCCGCAATCGCTCGATCCAGTGCCACCGTCTCCGCCTCCAGCCCCAGCTGGCGGGAAATCTCCACCGGTGCGGTGGTGCGGTGCAACAACGTGCCGTCCAGATCGAAGAGATGAAGTCTCGCCATGACGCTGAGGCTAATCGGCTGCCGATGTTTCACGTGAAACACTCGCAGCTGTCGCTGGGGTGTGCGCAGAGCTACGACATGGCCAAAAGCACGTACGTCTCTTCCGAAACGGGTGGACGCCGGGGGTGCCGGTCGGACAGCCTGACCTGCGTGCCGACTCCTTCCCTCGCCGCTCTGCCCATCCGCCGTCTGACGCTACGCGACCTCCGTGCGTGTGCCGACTTGTCCGAGGACCGGGGGTGGCCACGCGAAGAGCACAAGTGGGGTTTCCTCCTCACGGCCGGAAAGGGCTTCGGCATCGACGACCCCCAGGGGGGTCTCGTCGCCGCATGCGTCGTCACCGAGTACGGCTCGTGGGAACGGCTGGAACTCGGCGCCATCGGCATGGTTCTGGTGGCCGAACGCCACGCCCGCCAGGGCGTCGGGCGCCGCCTGATGCAGCACGTCGTGTCGGCCATGGGGACCACCCCGCTGACCCTGCACGCCACTCCCTACGGCCGTCCCCTGTACGAGGAGCTGGGCTTCAAGGTGACGGGCCGGGCGGAGATGCTGATCGGCGACTTCGCTCCCGAAGGTCCGGAGTCCGCGGTGCCGACGCGGGCAGCGACCGCGGAGGACCTCCCCTCGATCCTGCGTCTCGACGAGGACGTGTTCGGCGCCGACCGCACGCCCCTCATCACCCGCCTGCCCGCCTTCGCCGACCAGCTGCGGGTGGCCGAGGAGGACGGCCGGATCACCGGTTACGCGGCGGCGTGGCCCAACATGGACACCCATGTCGTCGGCCCGCTGATCGCCCGGGACACGGAGACCGCCAAGGCCCTCATCGCCTCGCTGGCGGCCGGTACGGACCGCCCGCTGCGCACCGACATCGACGTGCGCCACGAGGAGCTGCTGGTCTGGGCGAAGGCGCGGGGACTGGCCTCCGTGGCTTTCAATGCCGTGATGACCTATGGCATCACCGAACTCCCGGGAGACTGGACGCGCCGGTTCGCGCCGCTGACGGTGGCCGCGGGCTGAACCACCGCACGAGGAACGCCGGCCCCACCACGCGAAGCGGTGGGGCCGGCGTTGTCCGTCCGGGCCGTGTGATCAGGCGAGGGCCTGCACGGCCGCCGTGGCGAAGCCGTGGTCCTGCTCGGGCGCACCGCCCCCGACGCCGATCGCGCCGATCAGCCGGCCGTCCCGGTGGACGGGGACACCGCCCGCGATGAAGAGCAGGGGCCGGTCGAGGGCCGTGGGCAGTGTGTGGAAGAGGCCGCCCGGCTGCACGGCGTCGACCAGGCCGGCGGTGGGTGCGTTCAGCTGAAGCGCCGTGTAGGCCTTGCGCGTGCTGGTCTCGCCGGAGATCAGGACGGCCCGGTCGTCCCGGCGGAAGGCGAGCAGATGGCCGCCGGCGTCCAGAACGGTGACGCTGACGGTGACTCCGGCGTCCTCGGCCGCGCGGCGGGCCGTGGCGACCAGCAGCTCGGCGTCCTCGATGGTGAGCGGGGCGACGACGGTGGTGCTCATGAAACTTTCTCCTTGGTGTTGCCGGCGTTGGGATTGCAGTGGTGGATGCTTGCCGCACCGGAGGCACACCCCGGTGCGGGGGTCTGTGGGGTACCGGTGAGCCGGGCGGCTCAGTGGTGGACGGGAGTGCGCTGCCCGGCGGACGTACCGGAGGCGACCACGGCGCCGTGCGCGCCGTCACGGCGTTCCAGGGCTGCCGAGAGGACGGCGAGGACCAGGGCGGCCGCGGCGAGGACGGCACCGACCCAGTTGGGGGCGGTGTAGCCGAAGCCGGCCGCGATCACCATGCCGCCGAGCCAGGCGGAGAGGGCGTTGCCCAGGTTGAAGGCGCCGATGTTCACGGCCGAGGCGAGCGTCGGGGCGCCGTGCGCCTGGTCGAGGACGCGCTTCTGCAGCGGCGGGACGGTCGCGAAACCCAGGGCGCCGATCAGGGCGATGGTCACGGCGGCCGCGATCTTGTTGTGGGCGGTCAGCGTGAAGAGTGCGAGTACGACGGCCAGGGCGCCCAGGGAGACGTACAGCATCGGCATCAGGGCGCGGTCGGCGAACTTGCCGCCGATGAGGTTGCCGCCGACCATGCCGAGGCCGAAGAGGACCAGCAGCCAGGTGACCGAGCCGTCGGCGAAACCGGCGACGTGGGTCATCATCGGCGCGATGTAGGTGATGGCGGCGAAGACACCGCCGAAGCCGAGGACGGTCATCGCCATGGCGAGCAGGACCTGGGCGTTCTTGAAGGCGGCCAGCTCGTGCCGCAGGTGCACGCCCTGCTGCCGCGGCAGCTCGGGCACCAGCTTGGCGATGCCGGCGAGACCGACGACCCCGAGGGCGGCGACGATCCCGAAGGTGACGCGCCAGCCGACGTGCTGCCCGACGAGGGTGCCCAGCGGGACGCCGACGACATTGGCGACGGTCAGGCCGGTGAACATCATGGCGATGGCGCCGGCCTTCTTGCCGGGTGCCACCAGCTCGGCCGCGACGACCGAGCCGATGCCGAAGAAGGCTCCGTGGGCGAGCGAGGCGATCACTCGTCCGATCAGCATGATCGCGAAGGCGGGGGCCACCGCGGAGAGCAGGTTTCCGACGATGAAGAGCCCCATCAGCAGCATCAGCATCCGCTTGCGCGAGACCTTGGTGCCGAGCACGGTCATCAGCGGTGCACCGATGACCACTCCCAGCGCGTAGCCGGTCACGAGCAGGCCCGCCGTGGGGATGGAGACCCCGAAGTCGCCCGCGACCTCGGGCAGCAAGCCCATGATCACGAACTCGGTGGTTCCGATTCCGAAGGCCCCGATCGCGAGGGCCAGAAGCGCGAGAGGCATGGGGGGTACACCTTCCCAGACGATTGCAGGAGCGCTTTGCGTGCGTCCACAATAGTTGCACACGCGGGCTAAGTGCAACCGCCGACTATTGCGAGAGTGCTCTACTCTTGTGTCAGCCGCTCCGGAACGGAGGAAACGCCAATGACAGCGACGGATCCCGCGCTCACCGCCCTCGCCCAGGGCTGGTGCGCCCTCTCTGCGCTGCACGGAAAGATCGAGGCGCACATCGAGCGCGCCCTGCAGGCGAAGCACGACCTGAGCGTGCGCGAGTACTCCCTGCTCGATGTGCTCAGCCGACAGCACGACGGCGAGGGCGGGCATCTGCAGATGAAGCAGGTCGCCGACGCGGTCGTCCTCAGCCAGAGCGCCACCACACGCCTGGTGACCCGTCTCGAGGACCGTGGCCTGCTGGAGCGCTACCTCTGCCCCACCGACCGGCGCGGTATCTACACCAACGTCACCGAGGCGGGTCTGCGGCTGCTGGAGGAGGCTCGTCCGACCAATGACGCCGCCCTGCGCGAGGCCCTGGACGAGGCCTCCAGGAACCCGGAACTGGCCCCGCTGGTCCGGGTCGTGGAGTCACTGAACGTGCCCGCATAGGGTGCGGGCATGGGAGATCTTGAAATACGGCAGGCGACCGCCGAGGACCTGTCGGCGATCGTCGCGATGCTCGCCGACGATCCGCTGGGCGCCCAGCGCGAATCGCCTCACGACCTTTCCCCGTACCGGACGGCGCTGGAGCGCCTCGATGCCGACGTGAACCAGCATCTCGTCGTCGCCGTGCGCGAAGGCCGGGTGATCGGAACCCTGCAGCTCACGATCATTCCCGGCCTCTCCCATCGAGGGGCGACCCGCGCGCTCATCGAGGCCGTGCGCATCCATGCCGACGAACGGGGCAGCGGGCTCGGCGGCCGGCTCATCGAGTGGGCGATCGACACGTCCCGACAGCTCGACTGCCAGATGGTGCAGCTGACGTCCGACAAGACGCGTACCGATGCGCACCGTTTCTACGAACGGCTGGGCTTCACGGCTTCGCACGAGGGCTTCAAACTCAAGCTGTGACGGCATCGCAGGGGACAAGGCGGTGTGTTTCACGTGAAACACACCGCTCTCGCCTCTCCGGACTACCGGATCCCCCGCCACCCCTCCGGGTCCACTCCGCCAGGCACGGGAGCCTCGGGGCCGTACGGCTGCCGCGTGAACACGAACGACCCGAGGTCGAGATGGCTCACGGACCCGTCCGGGCGACGTACCGGCCGTAGCAACTCCCCGGCGTAGTAACCCTCCAGGCCCGTCCAGGTGCCATCGCCGTTCGAGCGGAAGCGGGCACGGCGTCCGCCGCCGGTCAGCGGCCCCAACGCGATCAGACCATCGGCGCCGACCCGCAGGCCGAAGGCGTGCGTCCCCCAGTACCACTGACCCGCCAGCTCCAGGACCGCCGGCTCGACCTCGCGCAACGGTCGCCAGGGCTCGGGGATCCGGGGCTCCGCCTCGGCGACGATTCGTACGAGGTCGGCACCCACCGCGCCCAGCAGCGGACCGCTGGTGCAGTTGGCGAGCACCACCGCGGCCACATCGTCCTCCACGCTGATGGTGAGGTTCGCCAGGAAGCCCGGCAGTGAACCGGAGTGCCCGACGAGCAGCCTGCCGTCGCGGCGCTGAATCTGCACCCCGAGGCCATAGGTGGTGCCGTCCACCACGTCCGCGGCCTCGGCGGGGGCCGCCGGGGTGCGCATCTCCCGAACCGACTCCGCGCTCAGTACCCGGTCGTCCCCTCGGGCCAGAAACGCAGCGAACCGAGCCAAATCCCCTGTGGTCGACCACAACTGACCGGCTGGTGCCATCCGGCCGAGATCCTCCAGGGGCTCGGGCAGCATGGCGTCGGCCCACGGATGCACGGCCCACCCGCCCGCGTGCGGCGGCTGCGGCTGCGCGCTCGTACGGTGCAGGCCGAGCGGTTCAAGGATCTCGCCGCGCAGCACTTCCTCCCAGGGAGCGCCACGCAGCGCCTCCACCAGCGCGCCGAGCACGGTGTAGCCAGGGTTGGAGTAATGGTGCCGTCGCCCCACGGGATGCAGGAGGGGCCGCTCACCGAGCACGTCGCTCAGCTCGGGCCGCAGAGAGCCAGGGGTCCGCTCCCACCAGGGCGCGGGAGACTCGGCGGCCAACCCGGCGGTGTGGGCGAGCAGTTCGGCGATCGTCGCCTCTCCCGCGCCGGTTCCCGGCAGGTGCTTTTCCAGCGGATCCCCGAGATCGAGCAGTCCCTCGTCACGCAGCCGCATCACCAGTACGGCGGTGAAGGTCTTGGTGATGGACCCGATCCGATACTGCACGCCTTCGTCCGGCGCATGCCCCTGGACCGAGGTACGCGCCCCGTGCCACACGGCCTCTCCGTCCCGTACGACGGCGGCGACGAGCGACGGCGCCCGCCCTTCGGCCTGGGCGACGGCGATCCGGTGCAGCAGGGCACGCCGGGTGCCGGGGAGCAGCGCTTCCTGAGATGTCGTCATGAGCCCAGTCCACCGCCTGCCACGGCGCGCGTCGAATCCATTTCCCGAACGAACGGATCAGGTCTGGGCCATGTCCACGAATCGGGAGTAGTGGCCCTGGAACGCGACCGTGATCGTGGCCGTCGGGCCGTTTCGGTGCTTGGCCACGATCAGGTCGGCCTCACCTGCGCGCGGGGACTCCTTCTCATAGGCGTCCTCACGGTGCAGCAGGATGACCATGTCGGCGTCCTGCTCGATGGAACCGGACTCACGCAGGTCGGAGACCATCGGCTTCTTGTCGGTGCGCTGCTCGGGACCACGGTTGAGCTGGGAGAGGGCGATGACCGGGAGCTCCAGCTCCTTGGCGAGGAGCTTGAGGTTACGGGACATGTCCGAGACCTCCTGCTGACGGCTCTCGGCGCGCTTGGAGCCGCCGGACTGCATCAGCTGGAGGTAGTCGATGACGACAAGCTTCAGGTCGTTGCGCTGCTTCAGCCGCCGGCACTTGGCGCGGATCTCCATCATCGACAGGTTCGGGGAGTCGTCGATGTAGAGCGGGGCGGCCGAGACGTCCGGCATGCGGCGGGCCAGCCGGGTCCAGTCCTCGTCGGTCATCGTGCCGGACCGCATGTGGTGCAGGGCGACCCGGGCCTCGGCGGACAGCAGACGCATCGCGATCTCGTTGCGGCCCATTTCCAGCGAGAAGATGACACTCGGGAGGTTGTTCTTGATCGAGGCGGCCCGCGCGAAGTCCAGGGCGAGGGTCGACTTACCCATGGCGGGTCGCGCCGCGATGACGATCATCTGGCCCGGGTGCAGACCGTTCGTCAGCGAGTCGAAGTCGGTGAAGCCCGTGGGTACGCCCGTCATCTCGCCGCTGCGCGAACCGATCGCCTCGATCTCGTCGAGGGCGCCTTCCATGATGTCGCCGAGCGGGAGATAGTCCTCACTGGTGCGCTGCTCGGTGACGGCGTAGATCTCGGCCTGGGCGCGGTTGACGATCTCGTCGACGTCGTCGTCGGCCGCGTATCCCATCTGGGTGATGCGCGTGCCGGCCTCGACCAGGCGGCGCAGGACCGCCCGCTCATGGACGATCTCGGCGTAGTACTCGGCGTTGGCCGCGGTCGGCACCGTCTGGACGAGCGTGTGCAGGTAGGAAGCGCCGCCGACCTTGTTGATCTCGCCGCGCTTGGTGAGTTCCGCGGCGATGGTGATCGGGTCGGCCGGCTCGCCCTTGGCGTAGACGTCCAGGATCGCCTGGTAGATCGTCTCGTGCGCGGGCTTGTAGAAGTCGTGGCCCTTGAGGATCTCCACGACGTCGGCGATGGCGTCCTTGGACAGCAGCATGCCGCCCAGCACCGACTGCTCGGCGTCCAGATCCTGCGGCGGCACCCGCTCGAAGGACGACCCACCGCCGTCCCAGCCGCCGTTCTCCCGGCCCCGGTCGTGCTGTTCATCACGGCCCCGGCCACCGTCGCTCCGCCGCCGGGAGGCCGGCAGACGATCGCTGGGTCCGCTGTCGGCCCACGGATCGTCCAAGGGCTCGGAAATGCTCACCGAGCCACCTCCTCCCGTCCGCACAGCGGACCTCGCCGTGTCCTCTTTTGTACGGCACGACACTGACAAATGAGAGGCCCAACTCCGGTCCTCACGCGTCAGGTTTGTGACGGTTCCGAGGCCGCGGGAAAGACACGTCCCGGGCCGGGGAAAGGAGTGGGCGCCGGACCACGTTAGGCCTGTCGGCACCGTCAGCCAATCTGGTTATCCACAGGGCATGTGGACGACCGCCCAGATGCTGTGGAGAACTCACCGAAACCTGTGCACGACCCGGTGGACAGCCCTGTGAACAAGCCCTCGCCCGCGGCGAGGGAAAGTCGTTGACCTGCACCTTTACCATCCACTGGCTGTGCAGAAGAAAAACTTCCCCAGTCGGGCCAAGATCGCTTCGAACGGTGCGCGAAAGGACGCGATCCACATCACTAGGTAAGGGCCAATTGCCCTTTGCATCTCTTACCTGTGGACGATTAGATTAGTGCTCATGACACAGGCTCCCGCGATACCGAAGGACACCCGTCGACGGCACGACCGAGAGATCGTCGCGCTGGCCGTCCCGGCCTTCGGCGCCCTCGTCGCCGAGCCGCTCTTCCTCATGGCGGACAGTGCGATCGTCGGCCATCTCGGCACCGCGCAACTCGCCGGCCTCGGCGTCGCCTCGGCGCTCCTCACCACCGCCGTGAGCGTCTTCGTCTTCCTCGCCTACGCCACCACGGCCGCCGTGGCCCGCCGCGTCGGCGCCGGTGATCTCCCGGCGGCCCTCCGGCAGGGCATGGACGGCATCTGGCTGGCCCTGCTGCTCGGCATCGCCGTCATCGCCCTCGTCCTACCGCTGGCCCCCGACATCGTGGACCTCTTCGGCGCCTCCACGACGGCGGCCCCCTATGCCACGACGTATCTGCGCATCTCCTCGCTGGGTATCCCGGCCATGCTCATCGTCCTCGCCTCGACGGGCGTGCTGCGCGGCCTGCAGGACACCAGGACCCCGCTCTACGTCGCCATCGCCGGCTTCGTCGCCAACGGAGCGCTCAACGGCGCACTCGTCTACGGCGCCGGGCTCGGCGTCGCCGGTTCGGCATGGGGCACGGTCATCGCACAGTGCGGCATGGCAGCCGTCTATCTGACCGTAGTCGTCCGCGGGGCCCATCAGCACGGCGCTTCTCTCCGCCCCGACACCGCCGGCATCCGGGCCTCGGCCCAGGCAGGCGTTCCCCTCCTGGTCCGCACACTGTCGCTGCGCGCGATCCTCATGATCGCCACGGCAGTCGCGGCACGTCTCGGTGACGCCGACATCGCCGCCCACCAGATCACTCTGTCCTTGTGGAACCTTCTGGCTTTCGCTCTCGACGCGATCGCGATCGCGGGACAGGCGATCATCGGCCGCTACCTCGGCGCGGCCGACACCCAGGGCGCGCGTGAGGCGTGCCGTCGCATGGTCCAGTGGGGCATCGCAACCGGTGTCGTACTCGGCCTGCTCGTGGTGGCCGGCCGGCAGCTCTTCCTGCCGCTGTTCACCAGCGACTCGGTGGTCAAGGACACGGCCCTGCCCGCCCTGCTGATGGTGGCACTGTCACAGCCCATCTGCGGAATCGTCTTCGTCCTGGACGGCGTCCTGATGGGCGCGGGCGACGGACCCTACCTGGCCTGGGCCATGGTCGTCACCCTGGCGGTATTCGCACCGGTGGCCCTGCTCGTCCCCACATTCGGCGGCGGCCTGACCGCCCTCTGGGCAGCGATGATGCTGATGATGACCATCCGCATGCTGACCCTGTGGCTGCGCGCACGCTCCGGTCGCTGGATCGTCACCGGCGCGACCCGCTGACCGTTTCACGTGAAACATGCCGTGGCGTCTCGGCCATGGTGGCCCGTGCCATAGAGAGAGGGGCCGCACCCTGCACGGGTGCGGCCCCTCTCACCGGCTCAAGCGAGCACAGCGATCACGCAGCGATCAGGCCGCGACGACCTCGATGTTGACCTTGGCGGCAACCTCGGGGTGCAGACGCACGGACGACTCGTGGGCGCCCAGGGTCTTGATCGGAGCGGACAGCTCGATGCGGCGCTTGTCGACCTCGGGGCCACCGGAAGCCTTGATCGCGGAGGCGATGTCGGCCGGGGTGACGGAACCGAAGAGACGGCCGGCGTCGCCGGAGCGGACCGCCAGGCGGACCTTCACGCCCTCGAGCTGGGCCTTGATCTGGTTGGCCTGCTCGATGGTCTGGATCTCGTGGATCTTGCGAGCACGACGGATCTGCTCGACGTCCTTCTCGCCACCCTTGGTCCAGCGGATAGCGAACTTCCGCGGGATCAGGTAGTTGCGAGCGTAACCGTCCTTGACGTCGACGACGTCGCCAGCGGCACCGAGGCCGGAGACCTCGTGGGTGAGGATGATCTTCATGTGTCGGTCACCCTTCCCTTAGCGCGCGGTGGACGTGTAGGGCAGCAGCGCCATCTCACGGCTGTTCTTCACGGCCGTGGCGACGTCACGCTGGTGCTGCGTGCAGTTGCCGGTCACGCGGCGGGCACGGATCTTGCCGCGGTCGGAAATGAACTTCCGCAGCATGTTCGTGTCCTTGTAGTCCACGTACGTGACCTTGTCCTTGCAGAAAGCGCAGACCTTCTTCTTAGGCTTGCGCACAGGCGGCTTCGCCATGGTGTTTCTCCTGTGTGATCAAGAAGTTGGGGTACGACCCACCTTCGGCCCGAAGGCTTAGAAGGGGGGCTCGTCCGAGTAGCCGCCACCGCCGCCGGAGCCGCCGCCCCAGCCGCCGCCACCCTGGTTGCCACCGGCGGGAGCGCCGGTCGCCCACGGGTCGTCGGCCGGAGCGCCACCGCCCTGCTGGGCGCCACCGGAGCCGCCGCCCCAGCCGCCGCCCTGCTGGCCGCCACCGCCGCCGTAACCACCCTGGCCACCGCGAGCGCCACCGGCGGTCTTGGTGACCTTGGCCGTGGCGTTGCGCAGGCTGGGGCCGACTTCCTCGACGTCCAGCTCGTAGACCGTGCGCTTGACGCCCTCACGGTCCTCATAGGACCGCTGCTTCAGCCGGCCCTGCACGATCACGCGCATGCCTCGCTGGAGCGACTCGGCGACATTCTCCGCCGCCTGGCGCCAGACCGAGCAGGTCAGGAAGAGGCTCTCGCCGTCCTTCCACTCGTTCGTCTGGCGGTCGAAGGTACGGGGAGTGGACGCGACACGGAACTTCGCGACCGCCGCACCGGACGGGGTGAAGCGCAGCTCGGGGTCATCGACAAGATTGCCGATGACCGTGATGACGGTCTCGCCTGCCATGGGGGAACCTCTCGGCGGGTTTGCTGCTCTGGCTGCTGGTTGCTGCTACTCGAATCCCGAGATCAGCTGAGCGGGAAAGCTCAGTGGGTCTCGGGGCGGAGGACCTTGGTCCGGAGGATCGACTCGTTCAGGTTCATCTGGCGGTCGAGCTCCTTGACGACCGCAGGCTCGGCCTGCAGGTCGATGACCGAGTAGATGCCCTCGGGCTTCTTCTTGATCTCGTAGGCGAGACGACGACGGCCCCAGGTGTCGACCTTCTCAACCTTGCCGCCACCGTCACGGACGACGGACAGGAAGTTCTCGATCAGCGGGGAGACAGCACGCTCCTCGAGATCGGGGTCGAGGATGACCATCACCTCGTAGTGACGCATGTGGAACCCACCTCCTTTGGACTCAGCGGCCACGGTCGTTCCGTGGCAGGAGGGTTGTGATGCGTACGCAACGGTATCGGCCGCCACTGACAATCGGGGTTCCCCTGGGGATCCCGCAGCGTTGGCCCCAGTGCGACTGGCAGGCCTGGGCAGACACCGGTGCAGCGGTACAGACTACCCGCACACCTGCTTCCGGTTGAAATCCGGCGGCTGGGGCCGTCAGTCTGTACACATCGGGTGTGTATGGCGCTACAGTGCGCCGCGATCCGCAGGAGGTGCCCTATGGCACAGCAGGCATTGCGACCGAACACCGCTGGATCTCTCTTCGCCACCGACGGCAAGCCCCATCCGCTCCAGGACACCCTGATGGCCGTGACACTGGCCGTCGGTGTGCTGGCCTTCATCACGTCCTTCTTCTCCGGCCTCCATCTGCTCGCCTCGTGGGCCGGCCTGGTGGGCCTCGTCATCGGTGCGTACGGGCAGTGGATCTCCGTGACCACGCGTGAGCGCTTCGGCCTGATCCTGGGGCTCGGTGCCTCCGGTGTCGGTTTCATGCTCGGCATGGCGAACGGCGGACTGTTCGGCGGGCTCATCGGCTGACCTCCCGGCCGGCCGTACGGCACCTCCCTCAAGGACTGTGAAGTCGCCCCGGCGGCCCAGGGCCGGGGCGAAGGTGGTGTACGCCCAGTCGGGGCGCTCCCCGGGCGCAGTAGGCTTCGGCGCGAGAGCCGGAGCCCCTGTACCCATGGGGACACACCAGCCCGAGGAGCGCCCCGAATGAGCCTGACCCTGAGGACCATCAGTCGCGAGCAGCATCTGGCCTACATCCAGAGCCTGCCGGCGGCGAGCCACATGCAGGTCCCGGCCTGGGCAGATGTGAAGGCGGAGTGGCGCTCGGAGAGCCTCGGCTGGTTCGACGGCCGTACCGGCGAGATGGTCGGCGCGGGCCTGGTCCTCTACCGGCAGCTGCCCAAGATCAAGCGCTACCTCGCCTATCTTCCCGAGGGCCCGGTCATCAACTGGTACGCGCCGAACCTGGACGACTGGATCCAGCCGATGCTGGCGCATCTGAAGCAGCAGGGCGCGTTCTCCGTGAAGATGGGCCCGCCGGTGATCATCCGGCGCTGGAACGCCGAGACCATCAAGAAGGGCATCCAGGACCAGGACGTCAAGCGCCTGCGTGACCTGGAGGCCGACTTCATCGAGCCGCGCGCCTTCGAGGTGGCCGACAAGCTGCGCCGTATGGGCTGGCAGCAGGGGGAGGACGGCGGCGCCGGCTTCGGCGACGTCCAGCCCCGCTACGTCTACCAGGTGCCGCTCGCCAACCGCTCCCTGGAAGAGGTCCACAAGAACTTCAACCAGCTGTGGCGCCGCAACATCAAGAAGGCCGAGAAGGCCGGCGTCGAGGTCGTCCAGGGCGGTTACCAGGACCTGGCCGAGTGGCAGCGGCTGTACGAGATCACGGCTGTGCGTGACCACTTCCGGCCCCGCCCGCTGTCGTACTTCCAGCGCATGTGGACGGCCCTCAACACCGAGGACCCCAACCGCATGCGGCTGTACTTCGCCCGCCACAACGGCGTGAACCTGTCCGCCGCGACGATGCTGATCGTCGGCGGGCACGTCTGGTACTCCTACGGCGCCTCCGACAACATCGGCCGTGAGGTCAGGCCCTCGAACGCGATGCAGTGGCGGATGCTGCGCGACGCCTACGCTCTCGGCGCCACCGTCTACGACCTGCGCGGCATCTCCGACTCGCTGGACGAGACGGACCACCTGTTCGGCCTGATCCAGTTCAAGGTCGGCACGGGCGGACAGGCCGCCGAGTACCTCGGCGAGTGGGACTTCCCGCTGAACAAGCTGCTCCACAAGGCGCTCGACATCTACATGTCGCGCCGCTGAGCCGCGGGCGTTTGATTCCATAGCCTTCACTGCTTTCACACCTCTGATACACCCCAGCCACGAGAAAGGTTCCGGGTCCGGCCATGGCGCTCACGCTTTACGTCGACACCGCGCGCTGGCGGGCGCACCACAAGCACGTGCAGGAGCAGTTCCCAGGACTTGTCCCGGTCTGCAAGGGCAACGGCTACGGCTTCGGGCACGAGCGGCTGGCGGAGGAGGCCACGCGGCTCGGTGCGGACCTGCTCGCCGTCGGCACGACGTACGAAGCCGCGCGCATCAAGGACTTCTTCGGCGGTGATCTGCTGGTGCTGACGCCGTACCGGCGCGGCGAGGAGCCGGTGCCGCTGCCCGACCGGGTCGTCCGCTCGGTGTCGTCGATCGACGGCGTGTACGGCCTCGTCGGCGCCCGCGTCGTCATCGAGGTGATGTCCTCGATGAAGCGGCACGGCATCAGCGAGCACGACCTGCCGCAGCTGCACCAGGCGATCGAGAACGTCCGACTGGAGGGGTTCGCCATCCATCTGCCGCTGGACCGCACCGACGGCTCGGACGCCGTCGAGGAGGTCATCGGCTGGATGGACCGGCTGCGCGCGGCCCGGCTGCCGCTGCACACGATGTTCGTCAGCCACCTCAAGGCCGATGAACTCGCGCGGCTCCAGCAGCAGTTCCCGCAGACCCGGTTCCGCGCCCGCATCGGCACGCGGTTGTGGCTGGGGGACCACGAGGCGACCGAGTACCGCGGTGCCGTCCTGGACGTCACGCGTGTGACCAAGGGCGACCGGTTCGGCTACCGGCAGCAGAAGGCGGCCTCGGACGGCTATCTGGTGGTCGTGGCAGGCGGTACGTCGCACGGGGTGGGCCTGGAGGCCCCCAAGGCCCTGCACGGCGTCATGCCGCGTGCCAAGGGCGTGGCACGGGCCGGCCTCGCCACGGTCAACCGGAACCTTTCTCCGTTCGTCTGGGGCGGCAAGCAGCGCTGGTTCGCCGAGCCGCCGCACATGCAGGTGTCGATCCTTTTCGTCCCGTCGGACGCCCCGGAGCCGAAGGTCGGTGACGAGCTGGTGGCCCATCTGCGGCACACGACCACGCAGTTCGACCGGCTCGTGGAACGCTAGCCCGGCACCGGGAACGCGGTACGGCGCCCCAGGGAGCGCGTTACCGGGAAAGCACGAAGGCCGTACACGCATCGCCCGTGTACGGCCTTCTTCATGGCCCCGCCCGGACCGCTCCGGGGCGTTCGCTCAGAGCGAACGGTCCTCGTGGGACAGCAGTTCAGGCCTGCCCCAGTCCACCGGAGGCCCCTCGAAGTGGGCGGCATGCCGTGGCGAGTGGGCCGCCGCGCCGAGCACGAAGACGTCTTCGGCGCCGTCGAGGACCCCGCCCGAGGGGTCGTCGTCGCCCGAGCGGCGCACCACGTCGCGCTCCGGCATGAGGATGTCCCGTACGACGACGGCGCACAGGTACAGCGTGCCCGCCAGGTGCAGCACGATCGCCCAGTGGTAGCCCTGCGTCGGCAGTCCCTTGTGGGCGTCTCCGCTGGTCGTGTAGGCGAGGTACAACCAGATGCCCAGGAAGTACGCCACCTCGCACGCCTGCCAGATCAGGAAGTCCCGCCACTTGGGCCGGGCGAGGACCGCCAGCGGCACCAGCCACAGGACGTACTGCGGGGAGTAGACCTTGTTGGTGAGGATGAAGGCCGCCACCATCAGGAAGGCCAGCTGGGCGAAGCGCGGCCGGCGCGGGGCGGTGAACGTCAGCACGCCGATGCCGAGGAAGCACAGGACCACCAGCACCGAGGCCGCGGTGTTCACGAAGTCGGTGGTGGGCGGGTGGCTGGAGTTCTGCGCCCAGATCAGCCAGAAGGAGCCGAAGTCGACGCCCCGCTCCTTGCTGAAGGCGTAGAACTTGGCCCAGCCCTCGCGGATGTGGAAGCCCGTCGCGTCATGCGTGAGCATCACCGGCAGGTTGACCACGAGCCAGGCGACCACCGCACCGCACACGGCCTGGAAGAACTCCCGCCATTTGCCGGCCCGCCAGCACAGCAGGAGCAGGGGGCCGAGCAGGAAGACGGGATAGAGCTTGGCGGCCGTGGCCAGTCCCAGCAGGATGCCGAAGGCAAGCGCCCGGCCACGCGACCACATGAGCATCGCGGCGGCGGTGAGGGCGACGGCGAAGAGATCCCAGTTGATGGTCGCGGTCAGCGCGAAGGCGGGCGCGAGCGCGACCAGGAGGCCGTCCCAGGGGCGCCGGCCGTGGGTACGGGCCGTACAGACGGCGATGACCGCCGCGCACACCATCAGCATTCCGGCGTTGACGAACCAGTACCACTGCTCCTGGTGCTGGATGCTGCCGCTGTGCGGGGTCAGCCAGGAGGCCACCTCCATGAAGACTCCGGTCAGCACCGGGTACTCGAGGTAGTCCATGTCGCCGGGGAGCTTGTCGAAGTACGGCACGAGGTGGTCGGCGAACCCTCGCCCCTGGTAGAGGTGCGGGATGTCCGAGTAGCAGGCGTGCGTGTACTGACTGCTCGCACCGAAGAACCAGGCGTGGTCGTAGCAGGGCGCCTTCTGGACCAGACCGAGGGCGAACATGCCGACGGCCACGAGTACGACGACTCGTACGGGGGTCCACCAGGAGGCCCCGGGCAGGGCACGGCGCCCGAAGGGACCGCCGATCAGCTCACTGCCGGCCGCGGCGACCTCGTCCTCCCTGGTCGGCTGCACCGGTTCTGCCGGGGCGGACCGCACGGGCTCGGGCTCGTGCACGCTCGCGGGCGTCATCTCTGCACTGGGCATGGGCCACATCCTGCCGTACCCGTCCAGGAATACGCCGAGGGCCGCCGCACCTCGTCGGTGCGGCGGCCCATGTTTCACGTGAAACACCCGTGACGGATCATTTGCCCGTCAACCGGTCAGCCCAGGCGATCAACCTGTCGGACCAGCGAAGATGCCTCCGCTGCCGTTGCCGTTGCCCCGGTTGGTACTGGTGCCGGTCGTGTCCGTGGCGGTCGGCGTCGGACTGGTTCCTCCGTCGGTCCCACCCGTGTCCGTGCCGCCGGCGCCGTTGCCGTTGCCGTTGCAGTCTTTGCCCCAACCGAACTGGCAGGTGTCGCTCGGCGTCGGGCTCGGCGTGGTGGGCGTCACACTGGGCGTCGGGGTGGGCGAGTCGCTGGGCGTCTGGCTCGGCGTGATGGTGACGGACGGGGTCGGAGAAGGCGCACCCGCCTCGTTCTGGACACTGCCGATCTCGGTGGCCTTCGGGAAGCCGGGGTCGGACTTCCCCTTGAGCGCGGCCTTCATGTACTCGGTCCACACGAGGGTCGGGATGTCACCACCGTGGATGGAGTCCTTGCCCGCCGTGCCGTTCATGGAGAGCAGCTTGTGGTCCTTGGGGTTCTCACGGAACATCGCCACGGACGTCGACAGCTGCTGGGTGTAGCCGACGAACCAGGCCGACTTGTTCTTGTCGGTGGTACCCGTCTTGCCCGCCGCCGTACGGCCGAGGAGTTTGGCGTTGTAGCCCGTACCGTTCTGGATGACGTTCTGCAGGACATCCGTGACGTTGTTGGCGATGTTCGGGTCCATCGCGTCCTTGGTGGCGCGCTTGGGCTTGGTGAAGCTCGGCGCGTCACCGCCATTGACCTTGACGGCGGTCACGGAGTACGGCTCCGCCTGCTTGCCGGACGCGGCGAACGTGGCGTAGGCGTCCGCCATCCGGATCGCGCTGGGCGTGGACGTACCGATGGCGAAGGACGGGTTGAGGTCCTGCGACATGCTCTGCTGAAGGATGCCGGTCGACCGTGCCACGTCCCGGACGTGCGTCATCCCCACGTCGACACCGAGCTGGACGAACGGCGTGTTGATGGACTGCTCCATCGCCTTGCGCAGGGTGATGTAGCCCCAGGGGCGCGGGCTCTCGTTCTTCTGGAAGAAGGGCGAGTTGTCCTTGTTGAGGTAGAAGGACCCATCCGGCCTGTAGACCTTGAGGTGGTCGTTGCCGTTGTACTTGCTCAGCGGCGAGACACCCTCGCCGTCCGACTTGTACGTCCCGTACTCCATGGCCGCGGCCAGTACGAAGGGCTTCCACGTCGAACCGACGGGGACACCGGAGGTGTCGGCGTTGTTGGTGAAGTGCCCCTTCTCGTAGCCGTCACCGCCGTAGAGAGCGACGATCGCGCCGTCGTTGGGCACCACCGAGGCCGCACCGAACTGGACGAACTTGTCCAGGTCGCGCTTCGGGTCGAGGCGTGACTTCTGGACGTTCTTCACGGCCTTGGCCAGCGCGTTGACCTTGTCCTTCTGGAACGTCGTGTAGATCTGGTAACCGCCCCGGTCGAACTGCGCCTCCGTGATGTCGGAGTGAGCGAGGACGTACTTCTTCGCCGTGTCGGCCAGGTAGCTGATCTGGCCGGTCATGCCCTTGGTCGCCTTGCGGCCGTCCGGCACGGGGTACTTCGCGGTGGCTTCCTGGTACTCGGCGTCGGTGAGGTGCTTGTCCTTGTGCATCTCGCCGAGGATCCAGCGCCAGCGATCCTTGGAGCGCGCGGTGTTGGCCTCCGCCGTCGCCGACTTGTCGAGGTCCACGTTGCCGGCGGGGTCGTAGTACGTGGGTCCCTTGAGCAGGGCCGCGAGGACCGCACACTCGCTCGGCTTGAGGTCGACAGCGTTCTTGCCGTAGTAGGTCTGCGCCGCCGCCTGGATGCCGTACGCGCCCCGGCCGAAGTACGAGGTGTTCAGGTAGCCCTGCAGAATCGTGTTCTTGTCGAGCTTCGTGCCCACCTTTATGGAGATGAACATCTCCTTGAACTTGCGGGTGAGCGTCTGGTCCTGGCTCAGGTACGTGTTCTTCACGTACTGCTGGGTGATCGTCGAGCCACCCTGCGTCTGACCGCCCCGCGCCATGTTGAGCACCGCACGCGCGATGCCCGAGGGATCGACACCGGAGTCCTGGTAGAAGGACTTGTTCTCGGCGGAGATCACCGCGAAGCGCATCGCCTCGGGAATCTGGTCGATGTTGACGTTCTGCCGGTTGACGCCGGTGCCCGTGGCCACCATCTGGGTGTGGTCGGCCCAGTAGTAGACGTTGTTCTGGGACTTGGCCGCGATGTTCTCGTTGGGGACCTGCACCATCGCGAAGCCGATGCCGGCGATCGCCACCAGGCTGCCGATGAAACCGATGCACAGCCCGGAGACGAGCTTCCAGGAGGGCATCCAGCGACGCCACCCGTACTTGCCGACCCGGGGGTAGTCGATGAACCGCTTCTTGACCGGTTCCGCAGCCGCGCGGCCCCGACCGCGCCCCGGACCGGCCGGACCGCCCCGGCCACCGCCCGGTCCCGTGTTGTCGGCCGCTCTGCGTCGGCCGCCCCTCTGCGCCGCCCGGCGGGCCTCGGCACGGCCGCTGTAGGGGCGCTCTTCACCTCCCGAGCCATAGGAGTCCGATCCATAGGAACTGGACCCATTGGAGTCGGCAGGGGACCCGGTGGCGCCTCGCGGTGCCGCACGGCGGCCGGAGGACGGGCCGGACTGGCCGCGTCGGGCCGCGGCACGTCCGCCTTCCTGCGGCTGCGGCGGTTTGCGACGGTGCTCGCTCATCGAACGATTACTCCTCGGGCAGGCGCACCCGTGCGCGCCTGGAACGGCGGCTGTTTTCCGGTCCCCCCGAAGTACGGATGTGGTCGGTCCTGCATTCACCCGTACTGCACCGGGGACGAGGACGCTCCCCAGGCGCCACTTGGTTCCCGGCGGTCTGCATGCCGCACAGACTACGCACCCCCAAAACCTGCCGAGCCCCGAAGTTCACCCCAAAACAGGCAACTTGCCTCCTACGAATCGGTGATGTGATCCCGTTCACCACCTTCCCTCTTGTCGCGTACGGAAGGCCGTTCTATCGTCGTGATGTATCGAGTCGATACATCAGCGCGAGATAAAGACGCTGAGAGGCACTGCGAGACCTGCGGGACCGACCTGCGGGACGAGAGGAGGCGACCATGAGCCGGCGCTCCGGCATCCTTGAGTTCGCCGTGCTCGGCCTGCTCCGCGAGTCCCCGATGCACGGCTACGAGCTGCGCAAACGTCTCAATACGTCACTGGGTGTGTTCCGAGCCTTCAGCTACGGAACCCTCTACCCCTGCCTCAAGACGCTGGTCACCAACGGCTGGTTGATCGAGGAACCGGGCAGCACCCATGAGGACGCCCTCGCCGCTCCCCTCGCCGGACGCCGCGCCAAGATCGTCTACCGGCTGACGGCGGAAGGTAAGGAGCACTTCGAGGAGCTGCTCTCCCAGACCGGCCCCGACGCGTACGAGGACGAGCACTTCGCCGCACGCTTCGCCTTCTTCGGGCAGACGTCGCGCGATGTGCGGATGCGCGTCCTGGAGGGCCGGCGCAGCCGCCTGGAGGAGCGCCTGGAGAAGATGCGCGCCTCCCTGGTGCGCACCCGGGAGCGCCTTGACGACTACACGCTTGAGCTCCAGCGCCACGGGATGGAATCCGTGGAGCGCGAAGTGCGCTGGCTGAACGAGCTGATCGAGAGCGAGCGGGCCGGGCGGGACCTGAGAGGTTCCGCGTCCGGGGGGTCCGCTCAGCAGGACACCACATATGGAGCGACGGGCGGCCTGCCCCGTGCCGGGGAAACCCCCCGGACGGATACGCCCGACGACACCGCCACGTGAGTCCCACTCAGGGACTCACTCGTACACACAGGGAGCAACCGGAATGGGTTCGGTTCGCGTAGCCATCGTCGGCGTGGGCAACTGCGCGGCGTCGCTGGTTCAGGGAGTCGAGTACTACAAGGACGCCGACCCGGCGTCCAAGGTCCCCGGCCTGATGCACGTGCAGTTCGGCGACTACCACGTGCGTGACGTCGAGTTCGTCGCCGCGTTCGACGTCGACGCCAAGAAGGTCGGCCTCGACCTCGCGGACGCGATCGGCGCCTCCGAGAACAACACCATCAAGATCTGCGACGTGCCCTCCACCGGTGTCACCGTCCAGCGCGGCCACACCCTCGACGGCCTCGGCAAGTACTACCGCCAGACCATCGAGGAGTCCGACGCCGAGCCGGTCGACGTCGTCCAGATCCTGAAGGACAAGCAGGTCGACGTCCTGGTCTGCTACCTGCCCGTCGGCTCCGAGGACGCGGCGAAGTTCTACGCCCAGGCCGCCATCGACGCCAAGGTCGCCTTCGTCAACGCCCTCCCGGTCTTCATCGCCGGCACCAAGGAGTGGGCCGACAAGTTCACCGAGGCCGGTGTGCCGATCGTCGGTGACGACATCAAGTCCCAGGTCGGCGCCACCATCACGCACCGCGTCATGGCGAAGCTGTTCGAGGACCGCGGTGTCATCCTCGACCGCACGATGCAGCTGAACGTCGGCGGCAACATGGACTTCAAGAACATGCTCGAGCGCGAGCGCCTGGAGTCCAAGAAGATCTCCAAGACGCAGGCCGTCACCTCCCAGATCCCCGACCGGGACCTCGGCGAGAAGAACGTCCACATCGGCCCGTCCGACTACGTCGCCTGGCTGGACGACCGCAAGTGGGCCTACGTCCGTCTCGAGGGCCGCGCCTTCGGTGACGTCCCGCTGAACCTGGAGTACAAGCTCGAGGTCTGGGACTCCCCGAACTCCGCGGGTGTCATCATCGACGCCCTGCGCGCCGCGAAGATCGCCAAGGACCGCGGCATCGGTGGCCCGATCCTGTCGGCGTCCTCCTACTTCATGAAGTCCCCGCCGGTCCAGTACTTCGACGACGAGGCCCGCGAGAACGTCGAGAAGTTCATCCGCGGCGAGGTCGAGCGCTAAGGCGCGGAGAGCCGTCGCTCGCACGAGAACGCTCCTGCCAGGGCGGTGAGGGTCCCCGGGTTCCGACCCGGGGACCCTCCGCATGTGTGAGGGTGTGATCCATGCCCGTCGTCCGTGACCTGCGCGTCCTGCTGCGCCTGCGGAACTTCCGGCGCCTGCTGTGCGTCCGCCTCCTGTCCCAGGGCGCCGACGGCGTCTACCAGGTCGCGCTCGCCGCGTACGTCGTCTTCTCCCCGGAGAAACAGACCTCGCCCACCGCGATCGCCTCGGCGATGGCGGTCCTGCTGCTTCCCTACTCACTGGTCGGGCCGTTCGCGGGTGTCCTGCTGGACCGCTGGCGTCGCCGGCAGATCTTCGTGTACGGCAACCTTCTGCGCGCCCTGCTGGCCGCGGCCACCGCCGTCCTGATGATCAGCCATGTCCCGGACTGGCTCTTCTACGTCTCCGCGCTGTGCGTCACAGCCGTCAACCGCTTCGTCCTCGCCGGCCTGTCCGCCGCCCTGCCCCATGTGACCGACACCGAACGCCTGGTGCTGGCCAACTCCCTGTCGCCGACGGCGGGAACCCTCGCCGCGACCGCCGGCGGTGGCCTCGCCTTCGCCGTACGGCTCGTGGCATCGGGCTCCGACGCCGCGGTGGTCCTGCTGGGCGCGTTCCTGTACCTGTGTGCGGCCCTCGCATCTCTGAGCATGGCCCCCGGACTCCTCGGCCCCGACCGGAAGCCGACACAGCCCCACCTGGGTATCGCACTCGCCGACACCTCGCGCGAGCTGCTCGCCGCCGTCCGCCACCTGGCCGCCCCGCCCCGCAGGGCAGCGGCCTGGGCGCTGACCGCGATGACGTTGATGCGGTTCTGCTACGGCGCGCTCCTCGTCCTGCTGCTCATGCTGTGCCGCTACGCCCTCTCCGGTAGCGCCGAGGAGGGACTCCGCCTGCTGGGAACGGCACTGGCACTGTCCGGTGCCGGATTCTTCGCGGCGGCCGTGGTGACCCCGTGGGCCGCGGGACGGCTCGGACCCGGCGGCTGGATCCTGGTATGTTCCGGCACCGCCTCGGTGCTGGTACCCGCCCTCGGCCTCCCGTTCGCCGTCGGGCCGCTCCTCATCGCGGCCTTCCTCCTGGGCCTGATCACTCAGGGCGCCAAGATCGCCACGGACACGATCGTGCAGTCCTCTGTCGACGACGGTTTCCGCGGCCGGATCTTCTCCGTGTACGACGTCCTCTTCAACATGGCGTTCGTCGGCGCGGCAGGAGTGGCGGCCCTGATGCTTCCGCCGGACGGCCGCTCGGCCGTACTGGTGGTACTGGTCTCCCTGATCTACGGCGGAGTCGCCGTGGCCCTGGCACGCTTCGAGCGACGGTGAGCCCGCAAGGAAGAGGGGCGATGTTTCACGTGAAACATCGCCCCTCGACGCTGTCGGTGCGGGCAGGTGTTTCACGTGAAACATCGCCCGTCCCCGGTTCGGCTCAGTCCTGGCCGGCCCACCACTCCTTGAGCGCCGCGGCCGCGGCGTCGTGCTCCATGGGTCCGTTCTCCAGGCGCAGCTCCAGCATGTGCTTGTACGCCTTGCCGACGACCGGGCCCGGGCCGACACCCAGGATCTCCATGATCTGGTTGCCGTCGAGATCCGGTCGGATCGAGTCCAGCTCCTCCTGCTCCTGAAGCTGGGCGATGCGCTCCTCCAGGCCGTCGTAGGCCCGGGACAGCGCGGCCGCCTTCCGCTTGTTACGCGTGGTGCAGTCGGAGCGGGTCAGCTTGTGCAGACGGTCCAGCAGCGGGCCCCCGTCACGGACGTAGCGCCGGACCGCCGAGTCCGTCCACTCCCCGGTGCCGTAGCCGTGGAAGCGCAGGTGAAGTTCGACGAGCCGTGAGACGTCCTTCACCAGTTCGTTGGAGTACTTGAGGGCGGTCATGCGCTTCTTGGTCATCTTGGCGCCGACCATCTCGTGGTGGTGGAAGGAGACCCGGCCGTCCTTCTCGAAGCGGCGCGTACGCGGCTTGCCGATGTCGTGCAGCAGGGCGGCCAGGCGGAGCGTGAGGTCCGGACCGTCCTCCTCCAGCGCGATGGCCTGCTCCAGGACGATCAGCGTGTGCTCGTAGACGTCCTTGTGCCGGTGGTGTTCGTCACTCTCCAGCCGCAGCGCCGGCAGCTCGGGCAGCACATGATCGGCGAGCCCGGTCTCGACGAGCAGGGTCAGCCCCTTGCGTGGATACGCGGAGACGATCAGTTTGTTCAGCTCGTCACGGACCCGCTCGGCGGAGACGATCTCGATGCGCCCGGCCATCTCCGTCATCGCGGTGACGACCTCGGGCGCGACCTCGAAGTCCAGCTGGGCGGCGAACCGTGCGGCCCGCATCATCCGCAGAGGGTCGTCCGAGAACGACTCCTCGGGCGTGCCCGGCGTGCGCAGCACCCGCGCCGCGAGATCCTCCAGGCCGCCGTGAGGATCGATGAAGTCCTTCTCCGGCAGCGCCACGGCCATCGCGTTGACCGTGAAGTCCCGGCGGACCAGATCCTCCTCGATGGAGTCACCGTAGGCGACCTCGGGCTTGCGCGAGGTGCGGTCGTAGGCCTCCGACCGGTAGGTGGTGATCTCGATCTGATAGCCGCCCTTGTGGGCGCCGACGGTGCCGAAGGCGATCCCCACCTCCCAGACGGCGTCCGCCCACGGCCGGACGATCTTCAGTACGTCCTCGGGACGGGCGTCGGTGGTGAAGTCCAGGTCATTGCCGAGCCGCCCGAGCAGCGCGTCGCGGACCGATCCGCCGACCAGGGCGAGGGAGAACCCGGCTTCCTGGAATCGGCGGGCGAGATCGTCGGCGACCGGGGCCACCCGCAGCAGCTCGGCTACCGCGCGCTGCTGCGCCTGGCTCAGGGCAGAGGGAGTGTCTTCGTTGGGGTTCGGCACAACAGAAGAGGGTACGTGCCCCGCGCGTCCGCGGGCGCCCCCATTGAGGGCCGCGGACAGCTCCCTGCATACCCGCGCAAGCGCTGCTCTTACGGCGGACGACCGCTCTCCGCTCGATACTGGATATAGAGGACGGGTCACCGTTGTCCTTCGATCTTGTGGAGGAGACCGCGGCACTTCCCCTCAGCGCGCATCGTTACCATGCGTGGACGCACATTCCGACGACCACTGACGACGACGAGGGACGGGCGAGCGCGTGGCCGAGGCGGCTGACTTCCAGGGGACCAGTGCCTCACCTGCCCGCCGGTGGCTGCGGCGCACCGGCGCGATGCTCGCCGGTGCGCCCCTGCTGGCCGGGTTGCTCCAGCTGCCCGCCGCAGAGCCCGCTCAGGCCGCCTCCTCGGACACGGTGTCCGTCGTCCTGGACACGCTCACCCCCAACGCGCCCAGCGACGGTGACACGCTGACCGTCTCCGGCACGGTGACCAACAACGGCAAGCAGGCCGTCACCGGGGCCCACGTGGACCTGCGGGTGGGCTCGATGCTGAACACCCGCGATGCCATCGACGGCATCGCCAGGAACCCCGACGATCTGCAGAGCGGAATCGGCTCCGCGGTCGGCGGCAAGTACGTGGAGAAGTTCGCCAAGCTGTCCCCGGGCGTCGCCGAGCACTTCAGCATCGCGGTCCCCGTGGACAAGCTCGACCTCGGCGACGACGGCGTCTACGAGTTCGGGGTCTCCCTGTCCGGCCAGACCTCCGCCCGGCCCTGGGAGCAGGTGCTCGGCATACAGCGGACGTTCCTTCCCTGGCAGCCTTCCGAGGCCGACACCAGGACCAGGACGACATTCCTGTGGCCGCTCCTCTCCACGGTCCACATGACCGCCAAGACGGGCGCCGGCGAGCAGCAGACGCCGGTGTTCCGCAACGACGACCTGGCCAAGGAGCTGGCTCCGGGTGGCCGGCTGGCGCAGATGGTGGACCTGGGCAAGGACCTCGACATCACCTGGGTGATCGACCCGGACCTGCTGGCCTCGGTCGACGCGATGGCGGCGGGCAACTACCGGCTCCAGGGCGACGGAGACACCACCACGCCCGGCTCCCGCGAACATCAGGCGATCGCCAAGCAGTGGCTGGCGAACCTGCAGAAGGCGGTGACGGGCAAGGAGGTCGTCGCGCTGCCGTTCGCCGACCCGGACCTGGCCTCCCTCGCGCACAAGGGCACCAGCGTCACCGGCTCGCTCAGCCATCTCAAGGACGCCACCGAGGTCGCCGCCATCACCGTCAAGACCGTGCTCCACGTCACACCGAGCACCGACTACGCCTGGCCGGTGGACGGGGCGGTGGATCCGTCGATCATGAAGGTCGCCACCTCCGCCGGTGCGGACCGGGTGATCGCGCGCAGCGACAGCCTCCAGGAGACCGCAGGGCTGTCGTACACGCCCTCCGCAGCCCGCCCGGTCGGCGGAGGCACCACCGCGGTGGTCTCCGACGCCCGGCTGTCCACCGCCTTCGAGGGTGATCTGACGAAGGCGGGGTCGGCCACGCTCGCCGTGCAGCAGTTCCTGGCCCAGAGCCTCGAGGTCAACGCTCAGACGGACGAGCAGCGAAGCATCGTCGTCGCCCCCCAGCGCACGCCCACGGCGAGCCAGGCGCAGGCGATGGCGGCGGCCCTGAAGACGCTCCAGGCCGGCGCCTGGACCCAGTCCCAGAACCTCACCGCCGCCGCCAAGGCCAAGCCCGATCCCGACGCCACCACGCGCGTCCCCTCGGGGTCCGCCTACCCCTCCTCGCTGCGTCGGCAGGAGCTGCCTCGGTCGACCTTCGAGCAGATCGCGCGTACCCAGGACAAGCTGGACAACTTCCAGGTGATCCTCTCCGACCAGTCCCGGGTGGTGACCCCGTTCGGGCGGGCCATAAACCGTGAGAT
This sequence comes from Streptomyces sp. NPDC031379, assembly GCF_055569615.1. Lineage (NCBI taxonomy): Bacteria > Bacillati > Actinomycetota > Actinomycetes > Kitasatosporales > Streptomycetaceae > Streptomyces > Streptomyces sp. NPDC031379. The sequence continues at coordinate 162,831 of NZ_JBVIIT010000021.1, forward strand.
GTCCACGTCGTGGCGCGGCCGGATCCAGGAGGCGGACAGCTACCGGGGCGGCGTGGAGGCATGGCTCGACGACCTCGCCGACCAGGTGAAGCTGATCGACAAGTCGGAGACCAAGCTCTCCGGACGCAGCGCCACCATCCCGGTGACCGTCCAGAACAACCTCGTCCAGCCCGTCGGACATCTGGTCCTGCGCCTCTCCTCGACCATGCCGACCCGCCTGAAGATCGGCGGCAAGGATTACGCCGAGCAGCGCGTGGAGGTCTCCGGCGGGCACAGCCAGTCCGTGAAGTTCGCCACCTCGGCCAACGCCAACGGCCGGGCCACGGTGATCGCCCAGCTGTACACCGAGGACGGCCGGGCGTACGGCTCGCCGGTCAGCTTCGACGTGAAGGTCACCGAGGTCACGCCCACGGTGATGCTGGTCATCGGTGGCGGTGTGCTCCTCCTGGTGCTCGCCGGCTTCCGGATGTACACCCAGCGCAAGCGCGCCGCCGCCCGCCGGGCCGGGGAGGACGACTCCGGCACGGAGGAGGAGGGCTCCGACGAGCCCGGGAACCCCACGGCGCCCGGAGACCGTCTCCCGGAGGAGTCCGACTCCCGCTCCGGGGCAGACGACCCGGAGCAGCCGAGTGACCCTGCGCCGGACACCGCACCGGAAAGCACCGACCCGTCCGGGACGGGTGAGAGAGTGGACCGTTGAGCGATGTCGTGGCCGGTGGGCCCGGGACGATGAGGTGGGGTAAGCATGAACGCGCCGTACGACGGTGAACGCGGCCAGGGCGCGGCCGGCTCGGGCTACCCCGAGACGCCGCCCGAGCCCGGCCAGGTACCGCCACAGCACACGGCGGACATGTACCTCCAGGACGCCTACGAGCAGGACCCCTACCGGGCGCACGACCTGACCGCCCAGGACCCGGTCGCCGAGGCGCTCTACGACCGCGCCGCGCACCCGCCACCGCCCCCGGGCACCTACGACCAGCAGCAGCCCCTGTACGCCCCGCCCGCCCCGTCGCCCTACGCCCCCGACCCGCACGTGTGGGCACAGACCCCGGCACCGGAGCCGGAGGCCGCGACCCAGTACCTGCCCTACGGCGACGACCCGCGCACCACCCAGTTCGTGGGCGTGGACGACCTGGTGACGCACTCCGGCGAGGAGTACCACGAGCCGGACGCCTTCGCGCACCTCTTCAAGGACCAGCAGCAGAGCGGCGGGCACACGCCCATGGATCCCCCGGGCGTCCCGGGACCGGCCGCCGCGCCGGGCTACGGGCAGGCAGGCGCGGGACAGTACCCGCTGTCGTACGGCCAGGGCCCGCAGCAGGGCCACCCCTACGCCGAGGCCTCCTACCCGTCCGCTCCCCACGCCGCCGGCAACCCGGTGCAGCCGCCGGTGCCCGCGCCGGCCGCGGCCCCGGACCCGGTCGGCGCGCTCCACTCCGCGGAGCCCGAGGCTCCCGCCGCTCCGGCGAAGAAGGGCGGCAAGGCTGCCGGGCTGCTCAAGTCCAGTGCCGTCATGGCGGCGGGCACCATGGTCTCCCGCCTCACCGGCTTCATCCGCTCCGCGCTGATCGCCGCGGCGCTGGGACTCGCCTTCCTCGCCGACTCCTTCCAGGTGGCCTACCAGCTGCCGACGATGATCTACATCCTCACCGTCGGCGGCGGCCTCAACTCGGTCTTCGTGCCGCAGCTGGTGCGGTCCATGAAGGAGGACGAGGACGGCGGCGAGGCCTTCGCCAACCGTCTGCTGACCCTGGTGATGGTGGCGCTGGCCGCGCTCACCGGTCTCGCGATGTACGCCGCGCCGTTGCTGGTGCGGTTGCTGTCTCCCACCATCGCCGACAACCCGGCGGCCAACGACGTCGCGGTCACCTTCACCCGTTACTTCCTGCCCTCGATCTTCTTCATGGGCGTCCACGTGGTGATGGGTCAGATCCTCAACGCGCGCGGGAAGTTCGGCGCGATGATGTGGACCCCGGTCCTGAACAACATCGTCATCATCATCTCGCTCGGCGCGTTCATCTGGGTCTACGGCTCCGCCGCCAACTCCCACATGGACGTCACCAACATCCCGCCGGAGGGGCAGCGACTGCTCGGTGTCGGTGTGCTGCTCGGCCTCGTCGTGCAGGCGCTGGCGATGATCCCCTACCTGCGCGAGACCGGCTTCCGCATCCGGCTGCGGTTCGACTGGAAGGGCCACGGCCTGGGCAAGGCCGCGATGCTCGCCAAGTGGACGGTCCTGTTCGTCCTCGCCAACCAGGCGGGCGCCATGGTGGTCACCCAGCTGTCCACCGCCGCCGGCGACGACTCCGGCGTCAAGGGCACCGGCTTCGCCGCCTACGCGAACGCCCAGCTGATCTGGGGCCTGCCGCAGGCCATCATCACGGTGTCCCTCATGGCCGCCCTGCTGCCGCGCCTGTCGCGCTCGGCCGCCGAGGGCGACGCCGGTGCCGTTCGCGACGACATCTCGCAGGGCCTGCGCACCACCGCGGTCGCCATCGTGCCCATCGCCTTCGGCTTCCTCTCGCTCGGCATCCCGATGTGCACGCTCATCTTCGGTTCCGCGGGCACCGGCTCGGCCGTCAACATGGGCTACATGCTGATGGCCTTCGGCCTCGGCCTGATCCCGTACTCCGTGCAGTACGTCGTCCTGCGTGCCTTCTACGCCTACGAGGACACCCGCACCCCCTTCTACAACACCGTGATCGTGGCGGCGGTCAACGCGGGTGCCTCCGCGCTCTGCTACTTCCTGCTGCCGTCCCGCTGGGCGGTCGCCGGCATGGCCGCCTCATACGGCCTGGCCTACGCGATCGGTGTGGGCGTCGCCTGGCGGCGGCTGCGCAAGCGGCTCGGCGGTGACCTGGACGGGACGCGGGTGCTGCGCACCTACGCGCGGCTCGGCATCGCCTCGGTGCCGGCGGTCCTTCTCAGCGGCGCGGCCTGCTACGGCATCGGGCACACTCTCGGTCAAGGCGTGGTCGGCTCCTTCGCCGCCCTGATCGTCGGTGGTGCTGTACTGCTCGGTGTCTTCTTCGTCGCCGCCCGCCGGATGCGGATCGATGAACTCAACTCGCTCGTGGGAATGGTCCGCGGGCGTCTGGGGCGCTGAGGCGGGGGTAGGCGCACAACCATCGTCCGCTGCCGTGTGTCGTGCATAGCGGCGGACTGTGGGCACAATTGGTTTCGGCGTCGGACAGCGTGCAACGGATGGGGAGGCAGGGACGACGGTGGCGGAACGGAGCACGGCTGCCGTCGACGTGGCAGACAACAGCGGTGAGCAACCGCTGACCGCCAAGGCGGACCAGTCCACGGCCGACGGGGTGGCCAAGAACCCGGAGCGGGACACGGACAGCGAAGAGGCGCAGGGGAGCGGCGGAATCGAAGGTCCCGGGCAGAAGGCCGCCCCACCCGAACTGCACAGCGGTCACAAGCTCGCCAGACGCTACCGCCTGGAGGAGTGCGTCACCCGTCTGGACGGATTCAGCAGTTGGCGTGCGGTCGACGAGAAACTCCGTCGTGCCGTCGGCGTCCACACCCTGCCCGCGGACCACGCTCGGGCCCGTTCCGTGCTGGCTGCCGCCCGTTCCTCCGCGCTGCTCGGGGACCCTCGCTTCGTCCAGGTGCTCGACGCCGTCGAGGAGAACGACCTCGTCTACGTCGTGCACGAGTGGCTGCCCGACGCCACGGAGCTGACCCCGCTCCTCGCGGCCGGCCCGCTGGAGCCGCACGACGCCTACCAGATGGTCACTCAGATCGCCTCCGCCATGGCCGCCGCGCACCGTGAAGGCCTGGCCCATCTGCGGCTGAACCCGAACGCCGTCCTGCGCACGTCCACGGGCCAGTGGCGCATCCGCGGCCTCGCCGTGAACGCCGCGCTGCGTGGCATCAGCTCCGACACCCCGCAGCGCACCGACACCGAGGCGATCGGCGCCTTGCTGTACGCGGCGCTGACCCAGCGCTGGCCGTACGAGAACGACGCGTACGGTCTGTCCGGCCTTCCCAAGGACATCGGGCTCATCGCACCGGACCAGGTGCGGGCGGGCGTCCACCGCGGCCTGTCCGAACTGGCCATGCGCGCACTCGTCAACGACGGGGCCACCGCGTCCCGTCACGAGTCCGCGTGCACCACGCCGGAGGAGCTGGTGAAGGCGATCGGCGAGATGCCGCGCATCCGCCCGCCGGAGCCGGCGTTCGCGGCCCCGCCCGAGTACCAGCGCACGACCTATCAGCAGGGCACCTACGGCCGTCCGGCGCCGCACTCTGGCGCCACCCAGCCGATCACGCCTCCGCCTCCGCCGCTGCAGAGCCGCACCGGCAAGGCCCTGAAGTGGGCGGTGTCGGCACTCCTCATCGCCGCCCTCGGCCTCGGCAGCTGGCAGCTGGCGGACGCGCTGATGGGCCACGGCGACAAGTCGAACGACACCAACAACACGCAGACGCAGGACGAGGGCGACAAGAGCCCGAAGAAGCCGGCGTCCGGCAAGCCGATCGCCATCAGTGGCGCCCGTGACTTCGACCCGTTCAGCAAGGACCAGTCCGAGAAGCCTCTCGACATAGGGAAGGCCTACGACAGCAGTACGGCGACGTACTGGCAGACGGACTTCTATCTGAGCCCGGAGTTCGGCAACCTGAAGTCGGGTGTCGGCGTCATCCTGGACCTCGGCAAGGCCCAGCAGGTCGGGAAGGTGACCGTCACGTTCGTGGGCGACACCTCGGTGGAACTCCGCAGTGCAAGTGCGGACGCCGGTTCGGAGCCGACATCGTTCGACGCCTACACCAAGGTTGCTCAGGGTTCTGGGTCGACCGTGGAACTCAAGCCCGGCAAGGCCCTCAAGACCCGGTACCTCCTCGTGTGGCTGACCAAGCTGCCCTTGCAGCAGGACGACGGCAAATGGCGAGGCAGAGTGGCCGATATCAAGGTGACCAGCTAGGTTCCCCCCAGGGAGGGGCCGATGGCAGATGGTGCCGGATACGGCGACGTACGGGACGATGAGCTGCTCGCCCGCCATGTGGGGGGCGATACCGAGGCCTTCGGTGAGATCGTGCGGCGGCATCGGGATCGACTCTGGGCGGTCGCGCTGCGGACGCTGGGAGACCGCGAGGAGGCCGCTGACGCGGTTCAGGACGCCCTGGTGTCGGCCTACCGGGCCGCTCACACCTTTCGCGGGCAGTCGGCTGTCACGACGTGGCTGCACCGCATCACGGTGAACGCCTGCCTGGACCGGGCGCGCAAGGCGGCCTCACGCAAGACCGCGCCGGTCGACGACACCGAGCGGCTGGAGCAGCTGCTGGAGCCGCACGAGTCGGCCTCGGCGCCGGCCGAGCGGAACGACGTCCACCGCCAGCTCCTCGAGGCGCTCGGCACCCTCCCGCACGATCAGCGGGCCGCCCTGGTGCTCGTGGACATGCAGGGCTACCCCGTGGCAGAGGCCGCGCGGATCCTCGACGTACCGACGGGGACGGTGAAGAGCCGCTGCGCCCGAGGCAGGGCCAAGCTGCTGCCCCTGCTCACCCACCTGCGCCCCGAGGGCGCCAGAGGCGGAAAAGAATCCGGCGCGGGACGGAACCGGGCGACGGGGACATCCGTCCCACCGGCAACGGGGTCTCCTGATGAGAACCCCGAGGACACGGGACCGAGTGATCCAGCCGTAGTGAAGGGCGGAGGTGGGCGAGCGTGACTTCCACGACAGACACGGCCGGGCACCCGGACGTCGCGGAGATCTCCGACCTCACCGAAGGCCTGCTCCCTCCGGACCGGAGTACGCACATACAGCGCCACCTGGAGGCGTGTGAGGCGTGCACGGCCGTCCATGCCTCGCTGGAAGAGATCCGGGAGCTGCTGGGATCCGCGCCGGAGACGGAGCGCATGCCGGCCGACATGGCCGGACGCATCGACGCCGCCCTGGCCGCGGAGGCACTGCTCAGTGCCTCCGCGCCGAACATGACGGACGCGCCGGTCACTCACTCGGCCGATCGCGCCCGCGAGGACGACGAGAGTCGTGTTTCACGTGAAACATCGGCGCCGGCGGATCGGCCGGCCGGACGTCCGCAGGCGACGACCGGCCCGGGACGCAAGGGGCGCGAGCACGGTCGGCGCCGAAGGCGTGTGGTCCTGGGTGCCGTCTTCACCGCGGCCGTCCTGGGGGCCGGGTCCCTGGTCCTGCAGTCGTTCGGCGACCACTCCGGCGACACGACCGCGCACGGGCAGCAGACCCCTTCCGCCGGGCCCTTCTCGGGCAACAGCGTCCAGAGCCAGGTGAAGTCTCTCCTCGCCACTAAGAAGGACACGCGGCGGAACACCGACAGCCTGCAGCCCGGAGGAGACGTCGGGACTCAGCAGACCAGCCCGGGCTCTACCCCGAGCGCGAACACCCTGATCCAGACGGACACCGCCGTCCCTGACTGCGTTCGGGAGGCGCTCCGTCGGAGCGACGCCGTCCTGGGCGCCAAGACGGGAACCTACGACGGGAGGGCCGCGTACCTGGTCGTGGTGCCGGACTCCAAGGACAGCACGCGTGTCACGGCCTACGTCATCGACGCGGCCTGCGTCCGTCAGCAGCCTGCCTCCGCCGGCAAGGTTCTACTGAAGCAGTCCTACGCCCGTCCCTGAGTCTGCAAGCGCTCCGTCGGTCCCACTCGGCCAAGCGTGTGCCCGGACACTTCGGGAATGCTGGCCCCGTAGGATCCGTTGGGTGGGGTGAGAGCGCCGAAAGGCGCTCCCACCGGTCGACTGACACAGACCAGAGACGAGGAATCAAGCCGTGAGCGACGTCCGTAACGTGATCATCATCGGCTCCGGGCCCGCCGGCTACACGGCCGCGCTGTACACCGCGCGCGCGTCGCTGAAGCCCTTGGTGTTCGAGGGCGCCGTCACCGCTGGTGGTGCGCTGATGAACACCACCGAGGTGGAGAACTTTCCGGGCTTCCGCGACGGCATCATGGGTCCCGAACTCATGGACAACATGCGCGCTCAGGCCGAGCGGTTCGGCGCCGAGCTGATTCCGGACGACATCGTCTCCGTCGACCTGGCCGGTGAGATCAAGACCGTCACCGACACCGCGGGTACGGTCCACCAGGCGAAGGCCGTCATCGTCACCACCGGTTCCCAGCACCGCAAGCTGGGTCTGCCGAACGAGGACGCGCTCTCGGGCCGCGGTGTCTCCTGGTGTGCCACCTGTGACGGCTTCTTCTTCAAGGACCAGGACATCGCCGTGATCGGCGGCGGTGACACCGCGATGGAGGAGGCCACCTTCCTCTCGCGGTTCGCCAAGTCCGTGACCGTCGTCCACCGCCGGGACACGCTGCGGGCCTCCAAGGCGATGCAGGAGCGTGCCTTCGGCGACCCGAAGATCAAGTTCGTCTGGGACAGCGAGGTCGCCGAGGTCCAGGGCGAGCAGAAGCTGTCCGGCCTGAAGCTGCGCAACGTCAAGACCAGCGAGCTGTCCGACCTGCCCGTGACCGGCCTGTTCATCGCGATCGGCCACGACCCCCGCACCGAGCTGTTCAAGGGCCAGCTGGACCTGGACGAGGAGGGCTACCTGAAGGTCGACTCTCCGTCCACGCGCACCAACGTGACGGGTGTCTTCGGCGCCGGTGACGTGGTCGACCACACCTACCGCCAGGCGATCACCGCGGCCGGCACCGGCTGCTCCGCCGCTCTGGACGCCGAGCGCTTCCTCGCCGCTCTCGCGGACGAGGACAAGGCGGAGCCCGAGAAGACCGCCGCCGTCTGACCTTCCTTCTCTCCCCGCCCCACCACACGATCAAGACTAGGAGCCCGCAGTGGCCGGCACCCTGAAGAATGTGACCGACGATACCTTCGAGCAGGACGTCCTTAAGAGCGACAAGCCCGTCCTGGTGGACTTCTGGGCCGCCTGGTGCGGCCCGTGCCGCCAGATCGCTCCGTCGCTGGAGGCGATCGCGGCCGAGTACGGCGACAAGATCGAGATCGTCAAGCTCAACATCGACGAGAACCCGGGCACGGCCGCCAAGTACGGCGTCATGTCCATCCCGACCCTGAACGTCTACCAGGCCGGTGAGGTCGCCAAGACCATCGTCGGCGCCAAGCCCAAGGCCGCGATCGTCCGCGACCTGGAAGAGTTCATCGCCGAGTAAGGCGTAGAGCCAAGCGGTGTCGTCGCCGGGCGGCGGCGCATGTTTCACGTGAAACACGAATGGGCCAACCCCTTGGGGTTGGCCCATTCGCTTGTGGCACTCGGCTGCCGCCGGCCCGGCGACCGCTACAGCGGTCTCAGTGCCGGCTCTTTCTGAACTGCTCCCAGGAGCCGGTCGAGCGCCATCTCCACGTCTTCCTTCCAGGAGAGCGTCGACCGCAGCTCCAACCGCAATCGGGGATACGTCGGATGCTGTCGGACCGTCTTGAAGCCCACGGCCAGAAGATGATCGGCGGGCAGCAGACAGGCGGGTTCCTTCCAGCGGGCGTCTCCGAAGACCTCGACCGCCTTGAAGCCCCGGCGCAGCAGATCCTTGGCGACCGTCTGCACCAGCACCCGGCCCAGCCCCTGCCCCTGATAGCCGGGCATGATGAAGGCCGTCATCAGCTGTACGGCGTCCGGTGACACCGGGCTCGTCGGAAAGGCCGTCGAGCGCGGGACATAGGCCGGCGGTGCGTAGAGCACGAACCCCACCGGGACATCATCGACGTACGCCACACGGCCGCACGACCCCCAGTCCAGCAGGACGGCAGAGATCCAGGACTCCTTCTCCAGCGCGGACCTGCCGGCCTTCACCGCCGCTTCGCCGCTGACGGGGTCCAGCTCCCAGAAGACGCACGCCCGACAGCGCTGGGGGAGGTCCTGAAGGTTGTCCAGCGTGAGCGGCACGAGCCGACGCCCCATGAAGGCTGTTCCTCGCTTCCTTCGCCCGCCGCATCGCGAGCGGCTGTCAGAGCGCTGCGTTCCCTGAGCAGGCTGCCGACGAATCCGCCGACCGCTCCAAGGCTCAGACCCGCGCTCACCAGTCCGGTGCGGCTCATCGATCGCATGGCCCGACTCCCCACTCAGAGATGCAGATGCTGTCCGGTGGATGTGCCATACCTGATCGCATCGTATCCACGATGCGATTCACTCGATACCGCCTCAAAGCAAAGAGCGGGCCGTGTTTCGGTGCACACCGGACACGGCCCGCTCCTCGGTACAACTGGGCGGTACCGCCTGAGGATCAGTCGTCCGTCTCTTCCGACTCGTCTTCCCTCGACGCCTTCTGGAGAGCCAGTCGCTCGCCGGGGGCGAGCGTGCTGAGGATCCGCTCCAGGTCGTCCGGGGAGGCGAACTCGACGGTGATCTTGCCCTTCTTCTGGCCCAGCTCGACCTTCACCCGCGTCTCGAAGCGGTCCGAGAGCCGGGTGGCAAGCTCGTTCAGCGCCGGGGAGGGCACGGAACCAGCCCGGGGGCCTTTCGAGCGCGAGGACCTCTGAGGCCGCGAGCCCATCAGCGTCACGATCTCTTCCACTGTCCGCACCGACAGCCCCTCGGCCACGATGCGGTGCGCCAGCCGGTCCTGCTCCTCCGAGTCCTCCACGGACAGCAGCGCCCGGGCATGGCCGGCCGAGAGCACTCCGGCGGCCACCCGCTTCTGGACGGTAGGCGAGAGCTTGAGCAGACGCAGGGTGTTGGAGACCTGCGGGCGGGAACGCCCGATCCGGTCGGCCAACTGGTCATGTGTGCAGTTGAAGTCCTTCAGCAGCTGATCGTAGGCGGCGGCCTCTTCGATCGGGTTCAGCTGCGCGCGGTGCAGGTTCTCCAGCAGCGCGTCCAGAAGGAGCTTCTCGTCCTCGGTGGCCCGGACGATAGCCGGGATGGCCTCCAGGCCGGCCTCGCGGCAGGCCCTCCAGCGCCGCTCGCCCATGATCAGCTCATAGCGGGCGGGTCCCAGCTGCCGCACCACCACGGGCTGCAGAAGACCGACCTCCTGGATGGAGGTCACCAGCTCCTGAAGAGCGTCCTCGTCGAAGACCTCACGCGGCTGACGCGGGTTGGGTGTGATGGCGTCGAGGGGGATCTCAGCGAAGTGGGCGCCTACCGGAGACGCGGACGCCTCCACGACCGGGGTCGCCGGCAGCACCTCGGCTTCCTGCGAAACGGGCGGCAGGGTGGCCACCTTTGCCGCAGCCACACCACGGTCGGTCGTCAGCACCGGCACGGCCGCGGGGGAGGTGGGGGCTCCGCCCCCCATCGCCGTCGAAGCCGGCGTCTTCTCGGTCGGTGCAGCGGGGATCAGCGCGCCGAGTCCACGGCCCAGCCCCCTCCGTCGCTCACTCACTGGATCCCCTCCACCATGCTCGGGTCGTTCTGGACGCCGATATGGGCCTGGCTCGCGTCATAGCTGATACCGATGCCCCTCAGCGCGATTTCTCGGGCAGCCTCAAGGTAGGAGAGCGCGCCACTCGAACCTGGATCGTAAGTCAGCACCGTCTGCCCGTAGCTCGGCGCCTCGGAGATACGGACCGAGCGGGGAATGCTGGTCCGCAGCACCTCGTCACCGAAGTGGGTGCGCACCTCTTCCGCGACCTGCGAGGCAAGACGCGTCCGGCCGTCGTACATGGTGAGCAGAATGGTCGACACATGCAGCGTGGGGTTGAGGTGCCCCCTCACCAGGTCCACGTTGCGCAGCAGCTGTCCCAGCCCCTCCAGCGCGTAGTACTCGCACTGGATCGGGATGAGGACCTCCTGACCCGCGACCAACGCGTTGACCGTCAACAGGCCGAGCGAGGGCGGGCAGTCGATGAGGATGTAGTCCAACGGCTGCTCGTATGCCTGGATCGCGCGCTGCAGCCGGCTCTCCCGGGCCACGAGCGACACCAGCTCGATCTCCGCACCGGCGAGATCGATGGTGGCGGGCGCACAGAAGAGGCCCTCGACATCGGGCACGGGCTGGACGACCTCGGCGAGCGGCTTACTCTCCACCAACACGTCATAGATGGAGGGGACTTCGGCGTGATGGTCGATCCCCAGAGCCGTGGATGCGTTGCCCTGCGGGTCGAGGTCGATCACCAGGACGCGGCCGCCGTGCAGAGCCAGCGAAGCGGCAAGGTTGACGGTCGTCGTCGTCTTGCCCACGCCACCCTTCTGGTTGGCGACCACGATGAGCCGGGTCTGCTCCGGTCGTGGCAGGCCTTCGCCGGCGCGACCGAGAGCCTCCACCGCCAGTTGGGCAGCACGACCGATGGGAGTGTCGTCCATCGGGGGCGGTGTTTCACGTGAAACATCCGCCCCCATCGACTCGGTACGGGGACCGGGGACCGGATCGGTCATCGGTCCCGCGATGTTGGCGTCGGACCGCACGGATTCACTCTCCTCGACTTCAGGCTCGCAATGAACAGAGCCTCCCATGTCTTCGGGGTCGTGAACCAGTGAGGCCTGGTCTTCTGTGGAGAAATCCACCTCTGTGGACAACTCTGTGACTCGAGAAGGGGCCGGATTGCTCTGGGGAACGGTGCCCTCTCCTAGTGATCCGAGAGGCTTCCGGTCGCGAGGTTCGGCAGCAGCGCGGCCGCGACTGATGATGCCGTGCAGCAGTGAGCGACGTTTCACGTGAAACACGATGCACAGCGGCGGCGACCGAAACCTCGCGACACTCCGTCCTGCGTAGGTTTGGCAGCTTGTGTGGAGTACGTCTCGCCGTCAGGACGGATCAGCACGGATGATGAAGACGTCTTGCCGGGCGCCGGACCCACTCAGCGACGCCTGCGTGCCCGCCCCGTCCGGGCTGCCTTCGCCCGCTTGGCCGCGAAGCGCACACCGCCCGGGCTCTCCCCGACCTCGACCCGGACGACGGTGGACATCGGATCCACCACGCCCTGACCCACATGCAGGATGGACGTCTCCACCGCACCGAGCTTGCTGAGCGCGGTGGCCGCGGCCTTCAGCTCCTCCTCGGCTGTGTCGCCCTTGAGCGCGAGCATCTCACCGTAGGGGCGCAGCAGCGGAATGCCCCAGGCGGCCAGACGGTCCAGCGGGGCCACGGCCCGGGCGGTCACCACATGGACGGGCGGCAGCTTGCCCAGGACCTCCTCGGCGCGGCCGCGGACCACGGTGACATGGTCCAGTCCCAGCAGCTCGACGACCTCGGTGAGGAAGTTGGTGCGCCGCAGCAGGGGCTCCAGCAGAGTGATGTTCAGGTCCTCCCGGACCAGGGCCAGCGGAATGCCCGGCAGCCCGGCTCCGGAGCCCACATCGCAGACCGTCACTCCCTCAGGGACCGCCTCGGAGAGCACCGCGCAGTTGAGCAGGTGCCGCTCCCAGAGGCGGGGCACCTCCCGCGGCCCGATCAGGCCACGCTGCACGCCCGCCTCGGCGAGCAGCTCCGCGTAGCGGACCGCATCGGCGAAGCGCTCACCAAACACTTCCCGAGCCTCTTCGGGCGCGGGGGGAAGCTCCGCTGCCTCCGTCACGGGGGACCGTCCTTCCGTACAGCGCCGGCGCTTCGCGCACCGGCCACCAGAACTATCAGGCTGACAAAGTTCGGCCCCGTCTGCTCAACAGACGGGGCCGGTGGAACGTGTGGGGTTCCGATCAGGCGGGAAGCACGACGACGAAGCGCTGCGGCTCCTCGCCCTCGGACTCACTGCGCAGCCCCGCGGTCTTGACCGCGTCGTGCACGACCTTGCGTTCGAAGGGGGTCATCGGCTTGAGCTTCACCGGCTCGCCGGTGCTCTTCACCTCGGCGGCGGCCTTGGCGCCCAGCTCGGACAGCTCGGCCCGCTTCTTGGCCCGGTAACCCGCGACGTCCAGCATGAGCCGGCTGCGGTCGCCGGTCTCCCGGTGCACGGCCAGACGCGTCAGCTCCTGCAGCGCCTCCAGCACCTCGCCGTCCCGGCCGACCAGCTTCTGCAGGTCGCGGCTGCCGGTGTCGCTGATGATCGACACGGAGGCGCGGTCGGCCTCGACGTCCATGTCGATGTCGCCGTCGAGGTCGGCGATGTCCAGCAGACCCTCCAGGTAGTCCGCCGCAATCTCACCCTCCTGCTCCAGGCGGGTGAGGGTGTCTGCACCCTCGGCAGCGGCGGAGGTGGTGCCTTCCGTCACGGGATGGGCTCCTTCTTACTTCTTGGACGGGGACTTGGGCCGCTGCGGGCCACCCTTGCGCTGGCCGGACTGGGCCTTGCTACGGGTGCCGGAGCCGGGCTTCTGCGGCTGCTGGGCAGCGGCGGGCTTGGCGTCCTGCGGCTCGTCGGACTTCTCCAGAGAAGGGGAGTCGCCCGCCTGCTTGGGCCCGCCGGACTGACGCTGAGACTTGGACTGGCGCTTGGGCTGCTGGCGCCGGGCCGCGGCGGTGGCCGTCGCGGTGGTCGCGCCGTCCTCGGTCTGCGCCGTGGCCTGGGCCGTGCTCTGCACCACACTGCCGTCGGCCTGGGCAGCCAGGCCGGCCTTGTTCAGGGAGTTGATGAACTTGCGCTCGGACTCGTTGCGGTCGCGGCCCTTGGCGACGATCGCCTTGACGATGGTCTTCTCACTCCGGCGACGGATCTTGCCGTGGTGCGTGACGTGCTTGGTCAGACGCTCCAGGTAGGCGGCCTGGGCCTTGGAACCCGGGGTGGGGTTGTTGTGGATGACGTACATCTGCTGGCCCATGGTCCACACGTTGGTGGTCAGCCAGTAGATGAGGACACCGACCGGGAAGTTGATGCCGAAGACGGCGAACATGATGGGGAAGACGTACATCAGCATCTTCTGCTGCTGCATGAACGGCGTCTTCACCGTGGTGTCGACGTTCTTCGTCATCAGCTGGCGCTGCGTGTAGAACTGCGACGCCGACATCAGGACGATCATGACCACGGTCACGACGCGGACGTCGGTGACCGAGGCGCCCAGCGCTTCGATCGTGCTGGAGCTGTCCTTGAACTTCGCGGCGAGCGGAGCCCCGAAGATGTGCGCCTTACGGGCGCTCTCCAGCAGCGACTCGTTGATGACGCCGATCGTGTCGCCGGACGCGATGCCGTTGAGCACGTGGTACAGGGCGAAGAAGAACGGGGACTGCGCCAGGATGGGAAGGCACGAGGAGAGCGGGTTGGTACCCGACTCCTTGTACAGCTTCATCATCTCTTCGGACTGACGCTGCTTGTCGTTCTTGTAACGCTCCTGGATCTTCTTCATCTCGGGCTGGAGCGTCTGCATGGCCCGGGTCGCCTTGATCTGCTTCACGAAGAGCGGGATCAGGCAGATGCGGATCAGGATCACCAGGGACACGATGGACAGGCCCCAGGCCCACCCGGTGTCAGGGCCGAAGATGGCGCCGTACACGGTGTGGAACTGGACGATGACCCATGAAACGGGTGTCGTGATGAAGCTGAAGAGGCTGGCAATCGTGTCCACTAATCATGCTCCTTGGGCATGGGACGAGGTCTCTGCGGCCGGGCTCGGAGGAAGCTCGGAAGAGAGCTTCTCTTCGGTGGCCGGTTCGGCGGCGGAGGGCCCGCCCCTGCGTGCGCGCCAAGCGTTACGCAGCATTTCGTGCCACCGCGGGCGCTTGCGCGGCGGAACATGGTCCACACCGCCTAGCGACCACGGATTACACCGGAGGATGCGCCAGGCGGTGAGCGCCGTTCCCTTGATCGCACCGTGCCGGTCGATGGCCGTGTAGCCGTAGTGGGAGCACGACGGGTAGTACTTGCACACCGGCCCGAGCAGCGGACTGATCGTCCACTGGTACAGCTTGATCAGAGCCAGTAGTGGGTACTTCATCGCGCGCCCCCTCCCAGCAGCCGCTGAACGGCGGCATCCAGGTCTCGGGCCAGCTGTGCGTGGTCTGCGTCGCCCGATCCGGGCAGCGCTCGTACGACTACCAGGCTACCGGGGGGAAACAGGGCGACTCGGTCACGCATCAGATGACGCAGTCTGCGCTTCACTTTGTTGCGCACGACCGCACCACCCACAGCCTTGCTCACGACGAAACCCGCACGCGTCGGGGGAGCGCTCTCCCCTGGCGCGTGCGGGTCCGTGGCACCGCTACGAAGGTGGACGACGAGGGTCGGACGGCCTGCCCGACGACCTCGTCGTACCGCGGTCGCGAAGTCCTCGCGCCGCCTCAGCCGGTTCTCGGTGGGCAGCACGACGTCATGACCTGATCGGGATCAGGCGGACAGGCGGGCGCGACCCTTGGTACGGCGGGACGCGAGAATCGCGCGGCCGGCACGGGTCCGCATACGCAGCCGGAAGCCGTGGGTCTTCGCGCGACGACGGTTGTTCGGCTGGAAAGTGCGCTTGCTCACTCGGGGGCTCCAGAAAGAATCGATGGTTGGCGGGGTGCCGTCCTGGCTGTCACCGTGCGCCCACGAGTAGCTCGCGTCACGCCCGAGTGCACCGCTTCCCGATCACCTGAAGTGACCTGTGCCCATCGGAGGCAGGCGGCAGCAGCCATCGACAACTCGACCTGGTTACGGTACGCGGGGCTGCGCCATCCGGTCAAACCGGGGGGCATCGAGGGACACTGTCCACAGGCTGGGGACAACAACTTGAACCGTACCCGCCGCGCTGACTACCGTGGCTGGACTCCGATTCGTTCCCTTGTCCCCCGCACGAGCGGGATTGCCCCCCGCCCACCACCTGGATTCCATCCCAACCCGTCCCACAACCACACGTTCGTGGGACCTGCGAGAGAGCGTGCCCTGTGGCTGACGTACCTGCCGATCTTGCCGCAGTGTGGCCACGAGTACTCGAGCAGCTCCTCGGTGAGGGCCGCGGACAAGGCGTCGAGGCGAAGGACGAACACTGGATCCGTCGCTGCCAGCCGCTGGCGCTGGTCGCGGACACCGCCCTGCTCGCCGTACCGAACGAGTTTGCGAAGGGTGTCCTCGAGGGCCGTCTCGCTCCGATCGTCAGCGAGACCCTGAGCCGCGAGTGCGGTCGGCCCATCCGCATCGCCATCACCGTGGACGACTCCGCCGGCGAGCCGCCGGCCCCGGCGGCCCCCCCCGCGCAGCAGGCGCCCAAGCCGCGCTACGAGGAGCCGGAGCTGCCTTCCGGCCCGTACGAGGGCTACGGCCGGCACCGCGCCCCGGAGCAGCTGCCGGGCGGTGAGCCCCAGCCGCGCGGCGACCAGCTCCCCACGGCCCGCCCCGCGTACCCCTCCGAGTACCAGCGCCCCGAGCCCGGCGCCTGGCCGCGCCCGGCGCAGGACGAGTACGGCTGGCAGCAGCCGCGGCTCGGCTTCCCGGAGCGCGACCCGTACGCGTCGCCGTCGTCCCAGGACTCCTACGGCTCCGGGCACGACTCCTACGGCTCGCCGTCCCAGGACTACCGCCCGCAGAGCATGGACCGCCCGCCGTACGAGCAGCAGCGCGGCGAGTACGACAGCCCGCGCGCGGACTACGAGTCCCCCCGCCCGGACTACGACCCGGGGCGCTCCGAGTACGAGGCGGGCCGGACCGAGTACGACCAGCGCGACCCGGTCCGCCGCGAGCGGCCCGACCAGCCGGCGGGCGGCGGCCCGGCGCACCGCGGTGGGCACGGCCGCCCGGACGTGCCTCCGGCCGGTGCCCCCGGTCCGTCGGCCGCGCAGCCCGCCCCGGCGAGCGGTCCCGGCGAGCCGACGGCCCGTCTGAACCCGAAGTACCTCTTCGACACGTTCGTCATCGGCGCCTCCAACCGCTTCGCGCACGCGGCCGCGGTGGCCGTCGCCGAGGCGCCCGCGAAGGCGTACAACCCCCTGTTCATCTACGGGGAGTCGGGGCTCGGGAAGACGCACCTGCTGCACGCCATCGGGCACTACGCGCGCAGCCTCTACCCGGGCACGCGCGTGCGGTACGTCAGCTCGGAGGAGTTCACCAACGAGTTCATCAACTCCATCCGCGACGGCAAGGGCGACAGCTTCCGCAAGCGCTACCGCGAGATGGACATCCTGCTCGTCGACGACATCCAGTTCCTCGCGGACAAGGAGTCGACGCAGGAGGAGTTCTTCCACACCTTCAACACGCTCCACAACGCCAACAAGCAGATCGTGCTCTCCAGCGACCGGCCGCCCAAGCAGCTGGTCACGCTGGAGGACCGGTTGCGGAACCGTTTCGAGTGGGGCCTGATCACCGACGTCCAGCCGCCCGAGCTGGAGACGCGCATCGCGATCCTGCGCAAGAAGGCGGTGCAGGAGCAGCTGAACGCGCCGCCGGAGGTGCTGGAGTTCATCGCCTCCCGGATCTCTCGGAACATCCGTGAGCTGGAGGGTGCGCTGATCCGGGTGACGGCGTTCGCCTCGCTCAACCGGCAGCCGGTCGACCTGGGCCTGACCGAGATCGTCCTGAAGGACCTGATCCCCGGCGGCGAGGACAGCGCCCCCGAGATCACCGCGACGGCGATCATGGCGGCCACCGCGGACTACTTCGGGCTGACGGTGGAGGACCTGTGCGGCACCTCGCGCGGGCGGGCGCTGGTCACCGCCCGGCAGATCGCCATGTACCTGTGCCGTGAACTGACCGACCTGTCCCTGCCGAAGATCGGCGCGCAGTTCGGCGGCCGCGACCACACGACCGTCATGCACGCCGACCGCAAGATCCGCGCGCTGATGGCCGAGCGGCGCTCGATCTACAACCAGGTGACCGAGCTGACGAACCGCATCAAGAACGGCTGACGCCGGCCGCACGAGAGAGCCGAAGGGCGCCCTGGGGATCGGATCCCGAGGGCGCCCTTCGGCTTCCCGACGTCCCGGCGTCCCCGCTTGCCGGCGTCCCCGCTTGCCGGCGTCCCCGCTTGCCGGCGTCCCGGCTTGCGGGCGTCCCGGCTTGTGGGCTTCCCGGAGGCCCGCGGAGCCGCGCTCGCGCTCACGGAGAGGTGCCGGGAGGGCGCCCACAGCTGTGGGGAAGGGGCCCCGGGACGGCTTCCGCGGCCGTTCGGAAGGGCTCGCGCGGGCTGTGCGGTGTTTCCCGTTCGGCACCGAGTGTTCGATTACGTGCCTGGTTACGGCCACTCTCCACAGATTCGGTGACTTTCTGCCGTCCACATGCTGGGGACTGCGGAGTTGTCCCGAACTGCATCCACAGGGAGGCTGTTCATACGACATCCGCCCAGCTCAAGTGCCTGTGGAATCGTGGACGAACGATCTCCACAGACTGTGGACAAAGCGGAGATCCACAGGCTGTGCACAAAGTTGTCCACCGGCGGCCCACAGGCTGGGCGCGGTTGTCCCCAGCGATCTCCGGCTTCTCCACATGGCTGTCCACTGTTCGGCAACCCGACGCACTCGCTCACCGCGTCGAGTGAAAGGCGTCACACGAAGGTGCCGGGTTGGGGTGTGGGAAACGTGGGTAAACCTGGGGACGCAGCTGGGGAGAACTGCCCTCGGGCTGTGGGCGGTGTGTGCAGAACTTTCTGTTCTCCACAGACACCCCTGGTTGTCCACCGCCTCCGCCCACAGGGCCAGTGGATAAAATTTCGGCTCTGAGCTGGGAAAACGTGGTTATCCACGGTATCCACAGGCCCTACTACTACTCCCGACTAGAGAGAGCTGGGAATCCGTTTCGAAGCGGGGCCTGTGCACAACTCGTCGTCTCGAGCCCGGCTGCCCCTCGGAGCGACTTGACCCCGACAGGCACCTGCTGTCAGCGCGGTGCGTCAGACTGGTCCCCGGTGTCCTTCCCTCCGCAGTGGGCGGTGACACCGAGTCGGAGGACTCAGTAGCAACAGCAGGAGGCGGCTTACGGTGAAGATCCGGGTGGAACGCGACGTACTCGCGGAGGCAGTGGCGTGGGCTGCACGCAGCCTCCCGGCCCGTCCGCCGGCGCCTGTCCTCGCCGGCCTGCTGCTGAAGGCCGAGGACGGCCAGCTGAGCCTGTCGAGCTTCGACTACGAGGTCTCCGCGAAGGTGAGCGTCGAGGCCGAGGTCGAGGAGGAGGGCACGGTGCTGGTCTCCGGCCGCCTGCTCGCCGACATCTCCCGCGCTCTCCCCAACCGGCCGGTGGAGATTTCCACAGACGGTGTACGGGCGACCGTGGTCTGCGGCTCCTCGCGCTTCACCCTCCACACCCTGCCTGTGGAGGAGTACCCGGCGCTGCCGCAGATGCCGAGCGCGACGGGCACCGTGCCCGGCGAGGTCTTCGCCGCCGCCGTCTCCCAGGTGGCCATCGCGGCCGGCCGTGACGACACGCTCCCCGTGCTCACCGGTGTGCGCATCGAGATCGAGGGCGACACGGTCACCCTGGCCTCCACCGACCGCTACCGCTTCGCGGTCCGCGAGTTCCTGTGGAAGCCGGAGAACCCGGACGCCTCCGCGGTCGCCCTGGTCCCCGCCAAGACGCTGCTGGACACCGCCAAGTCCCTCGGGGCCGGGGACAGCGTCACGCTGGCGCTGTCCGGCTCGGGCGCGGGCGAGGGCCTGATCGGCTTCGAGGGCGCGGGCCGCCGTACGACCACGCGGCTGCTCGAGGGCGACCTGCCGAAGTACCGCACGCTGTTCCCGACCGAGTTCAACTCCGTCGCCGTGATCGAGACGGCGCCCTTCGTGGAGGCCGTCAAGCGTGTGGCGCTGGTGGCCGAGCGGAACACTCCGGTGCGGCTGAGCTTCGAGCAGGGCGTGCTGATCCTGGAGGCCGGCTCCAGCGACGACGCACAGGCTGTGGAAAGGGTCGACGCCCAGCTGGAGGGCGACGACATCTCGATCGCCTTCAACCCGACGTTCCTTCTGGACGGTCTGAGCGCGATCGACTCTCCGGTGGCCCAGCTGTCGTTCACGACGTCCACGAAGCCGGCGCTGCTCAGCGGGAAGCCGGCGCTGGATGCCGAGGCGGACGACGCGTACAAGTACCTGATCATGCCGGTGCGCCTCAGCGGCTGACGTTGTCCACAGCTGTGCACAGTGCCGGGTGTCCCCTGTGGGTGCCCGGCACTGTGGTCCCGCAGCTACGGCGACGCGAAGTCGCAGGTCAGGTGGGTCTCGCATGAGCGCGTATGCCCACAGCTGTGCGTGAAGGTCCGGGTCTAGGCTCACCTCGGCACGCAGGTGCCTCACACGCCACACAGCGACCTTAAGGAACACCACTGATGGAGCTCGGTCTCGTCGGCCTCGGCAAGATGGGCGGCAACATGCGCGAGCGGATCCGCCGCGCGGGCCACACCGTCATCGGATACGACCGCAACGCGGACCTCGCCGATGTCCACAGCCTGGAAGAGCTTGTGGGCAAGCTCAGCGGCCCGCGCGTGGTCTGGGTGATGGTCCCGGCCGGTGAGGCCACCCAGTCGACCATCGACCAGCTCGCCGAGCTGCTGGAGCCCGGCGACGTGGTCGTGGACGGCGGGAACTCCCGCTGGACGGACGACGAGAAGCACGCCGAGGAGCTGGCCGCCAAGGGCATAGGCTTCGTCGACTGCGGTGTCTCCGGCGGCGTCTGGGGCCTGGAGAACGGGTACGCGCTGATGTACGGCGGCGACGCCGAGAACGTCGCCAAGGTGCAGCCGGTCTTCGACGCGCTGAAGCCGGAGGGCGACTTCGGCGCGGTGCACGCCGGCAAGGTCGGCGCGGGCCACTTCGCGAAGATGGTCCACAACGGCATCGAGTACGCGATGATGCAGGCTTACGCCGAGGGCTGGGAGCTGCTGGAGAAGGTCGACTCCGTGGAGAACGTCCGCGAGGTCTTCCGCTCCTGGCAGGAGGGCACGGTCATCCGCTCCTGGCTGCTCGACCTCGCGGTCAACGCCCTCGACGAGGACGAGCACCTCGCCGGCCTGCGCGGTTATGCACAGGACTCCGGTGAGGGACGCTGGACTGTGGAAGCCGCCATCGACAACGCGGTGCCGCTGCCGGCGATCACCGCGTCGCTGTTCGCGCGGTTCGCCTCCCGCCAGGAGGACTCGCCGCAGATGAAGATGATCGCCGCGCTGCGCAACCAGTTCGGCGGCCACGCCGTAGAGAAGAAGTAGTCCGCGGATCCACCCGGATCCACAACGATCCACAGGGTCGCTCTCGCGATCCACATGCCATCACCACTCTGGGGGAGGTCGGCGGAACGACCATGCACGTCACGCATCTTTCGCTGGCCGACTTCCGCTCGTACGCCCGGGCCGAGGTCCCGCTCGACCCGGGCGTCACCGCCTTCGTCGGCCCCAACGGCCAGGGCAAGACCAACCTGGTCGAGGCCGTCGGCTACCTGGCGACCCTGAGCAGCCACCGGGTCGCCTCCGACGCCCCGCTGGTGCGCATGGGCGCCGACCGGGCGGTCGTCCGGGCGCAGGTGCGGCAGGGCGAGCGGCAGCAGCTGGTCGAGCTGGAGCTGAACCCCGGCAAGGCCAACCGCGCCCGCATCAACCGGTCCTCGCAGGTCCGGCCCAGGGACGTGCTGGGCATCGTACGGACCGTGCTGTTCGCGCCCGAGGACCTCGCGCTGGTCAAGGGGGACCCCGGTGAGCGGCGGCGGTTCCTGGACGAGCTGATCACCGCGCGCTCCCCGCGCATGGCGGGTGTGCGTTCCGACTACGAGCGGGTGCTCAAGCAGCGCAACACGCTCCTGAAGACGGCAGCGCTGGCCCGCCGGCACGGCGGCCGGTCCATGGACCTGTCCACCCTCGACGTGTGGGACCAGCACCTCGCGCACGCGGGTGCCGAGCTGCTCGCGCAGCGGCTGGACCTGATCGCCGCGCTGCAACCGCTGGCCGACAAGGCGTACGAGCAGCTGGCTCCGGGCGGCGGACCCCTCGCGCTGGAGTACAAGCCGTCCGCGCCCGGCGAGGCGCACGCGCGCGAGGACCTCTACGCCCAGCTGATGGCGGCGCTGGCTCAGGCGCGCAAGCAGGAGATCGAGCGGGGCGTCACGCTCGTGGGGCCGCACCGGGACGACCTGGTCCTCAAACTCGGTCAGCTGCCCGCCAAGGGCTACGCCTCGCACGGCGAGTCCTGGTCCTACGCCCTCGCGTTGCGCCTGGCCTCGTACGACCTGCTGCGGGCCGAGGGCAACGAGCCGGTGCTGATCCTGGACGACGTCTTCGCCGAGTTGGACGCCCGCCGCCGCGAGCGGCTGGCCGAGCTGGTCGCGCCCGGCGAGCAGGTGCTGGTCACCGCCGCTGTGGACGACGACGTCCCGCATGTGCTGGCCGGCGCCCGGTACGCGGTGGCCGACGGGACGGTGGAACGCGTATGAGCACCGAAGAGCCCGCCCGGGACAGGAGGGAACGCTCCGGCAAGAAGGAGCCCGCCGACAGGCGGGAACCCTCCGGCGTCGACCTCGCGCGCGTGGCGTTGCGCGCGGCGAAGGAACAGGCACGTGCGCGTGGGGACGCGGCGCGGCAGAAGAAGCAGGCGCGGCGGGGCGGCGGACTGCGTTCCGGTGCCCGCGCCGACGGCCGGGATCCGATGGCGCTGGGCGCCGCGATCAACCGGCTGATCAACGAACGCGGCTGGGAGACCCCGGCGGCGGTCGGCGGGGTGATGGGGCGCTGGCCGCAGATCGTCGGCGAGGACCTGGCCAAGCACTGTGTGCCGCAGCGGTACGACGAGGACGAGCGCGTGCTCACCGTGCAGTGCGACTCGACGGCCTGGGCGACCCAGCTGCGCGTGCTCGCCCCCACGCTGGTGGCCCGGCTCAACGAGGACCTCGGGCACGGCACGGTACGGATGATCAAGGTGCTCAATCCGGGCGGACCGGCCCGCCGCTACGGCCCTCTGCGGGCCCCGGGGAGCAGCGGTCCCGGCGATACGTACGGGTGACGTACCTCACGTCCCGGGCTTGCTCCGGGGTGCCGTCACGCCTTCGTCCACAGTTGTGGATCGCCGCCTGACCGGCGCCGGATCGCCATCTGACCCCCCAGTAGCCAAGGGTTGACGGCTCAAAGCGCTGAGTGCCGCTGTGAGCCCCTCGGAGCCCCCATCCGTATATCGGGACCCGGCCGAGACCGGTTGAGGGCGGCACATGGGGACTCAGGTACCGGCAAACCCCCATCGATGTCAGCGCTACCGGTAGACTGGAAGCCAATCCCGCCCCAACGTGGGGACCGCCCGGGAAAAGCTGAGCAACGCTGATCAAGGCTTACCAACGCAACATGCCGCAGCCGCTCCGGCAACCTGCCGACGAGCCCGGCTCGTGCTGTGCCAGAAAGGGCGCTTCGTGGCCGATTCCGGCAACCCCAACGAGAACATCCCGTCCACCGACGCCGGCGTGAACGGCGAGGCCGTAGCCTCCGCCTCCTACGACGCCAGCGCCATCACCGTGCTCGAAGGGCTGGACGCGGTCCGCAAGCGGCCCGGCATGTACATCGGTTCCACCGGCGAGCGCGGTCTGCACCACCTGGTGTACGAGGTCGTCGACAACTCGGTCGACGAGGCGCTGGCCGGCCACGCGGACACCATCGACGTGACGATCCTCGCCGACGGCGGGGTGCGCGTCGTCGACAACGGCCGTGGCATCCCGGTGGGCATCGTGCCCTCCGAGGGCAAGCCGGCCGTCGAGGTCGTGCTGACCGTGCTGCACGCGGGCGGCAAGTTCGGCGGCGGCGGCTACGCGGTCTCCGGTGGTCTGCACGGCGTCGGCGTCTCGGTGGTGAACGCCCTGTCGTCCAAGGTCTCCGTCGAGGTCAGGACGGACGGCCACCGCTGGACGCAGGACTACAAGATGGGCGTCCCGACGGCCCCGCTGGCCCAGCACGAGGCCACGGAGGAGACCGGCACGTCGGTCACCTTCTGGGCCGACCCGGAGATCTTCGAGACCACCGAGTACTCCTTCGAGACGCTGTCGCGGCGTTTCCAGGAGATGGCGTTCCTCAACAAGGGCCTGACGATCAAGCTCACCGACGAGCGCGAGTCGGCGAAGGCCACCGCCGGGGCGGACGAGGCGGGTGCGGACGAGAAGGACGAGGTCAAGACCGTCACGTACCACTACGAGGGCGGCATCGTCGACTTCGTGAAGTACCTCAACTCCCGTAAGGGAGACGCGGTGCACCCCACGGTCATCGACCTGGAGGCCGAGGACAAGGACAAGAGCCTGTCCCTCGAGGTCGCCATGCAGTGGAACAGCGGCTACAGCGAGGGCGTGTACTCCTTCGCGAACATCATCCACACCCACGAGGGCGGTACCCACGAAGAGGGCTTCCGCGCCGCGCTGACCTCGCTGATCAACAAGTACGCACGCGACAAGAAGCTGCTGCGCGAGAAGGACGACAACCTCACCGGTGACGACATCCGCGAGGGTCTGACCGCGATCATCTCGGTCAAGCTGAGCGAGCCGCAGTTCGAGGGCCAGACGAAGACCAAGCTGGGCAACACGGAGGCCAAGACCTTCGTGCAGAAGGCGGTCTACGAGCACCTCAACGACTGGCTGGACCGCAACCCGGTCGAGGCGGCGGACATCATCCGCAAGGGCATCCAGGCGGCCACCGCGCGCGTGGCGGCCCGCAAGGCCCGCGACCTGACCCGCCGCAAGGGCCTGCTGGAGTCGGCGTCCCTGCCGGGCAAGCTGTCCGACTGCCAGTCGAACGACCCGACCAAGTGCGAGATCTTCATCGTCGAGGGTGACTCCGCCGGCGGCTCGGCCAAGTCCGGCCGGAACCCGCAGTTCCAGGCGATCCTCCCGATCCGCGGCAAGATCCTCAACGTCGAGAAGGCCAGGATCGACAAGATCCTGCAGAACCAGGAGATCCAGGCGCTGATCTCCGCCTTCGGCACCGGTGTGCACGAGGACTTCGACATCGAGAAGCTCCGCTATCACAAGATCATCCTGATGGCGGACGCCGACGTCGACGGCCAGCACATCAACACCCTGCTGCTGACCTTCCTGTTCCGCTTCATGCGGCCGCTGGTCGAGGCCGGACACGTGTTCCTGTCCCGTCCGCCGCTGTACAAGATCAAGTGGGGCCGGGACGACACCGAGTACGCGTACTCCGACCGCGAGCGTGACGCGCTGATCGAGATGGGCCGGCAGCGCGGCAAGCGCATCCGCGAGGACTCGATCCAGCGCTTCAAGGGTCTCGGCGAGATGAACGCCGAGGAGCTGCGCGTGACCACGATGGACCAGGAGCACCGGGTCCTCGGCCAGGTCACCCTCGACGACGCCGCCCAGGCCGACGACCTGTTCTCGGTCCTCATGGGCGAGGACGTCGAGGCCCGCCGCGCGTTCATCCAGCGCAACGCCAAGGACGTCCGCTTCCTCGACATCTGAGTCGGTCTCAGCTGACCGCACCAGGAAGGATCTTCACCAGCAATGGCCGACGAGAACACTCCCGTCACCCCCGAAGAGGGCGGCGAACTCGCGATGCGCATCGAGCCCGTCGGGCTCGAGACGGAGATGCAGCGTTCGTACCTCGACTACGCGATGTCCGTCATCGTCTCCCGTGCGCTTCCCGACGTCCGGGACGGTCTCAAGCCCGTCCACCGCCGGGTGCTGTACGCGATGTACGACGGCGGCTACCGCCCCGAGCGCGGCTTCTACAAGTGCGCCCGTGTCGTCGGTGACGTCATGGGTAACTACCACCCCCACGGCGACTCCTCGATCTACGACGCCCTGGTGCGCCTCGCCCAGCCGTGGTCGATGCGGATGCCGCTGGTGGACTCCAACGGCAACTTCGGCTCCCCGGGCAACGACCCCGCGGCGGCCATGCGCTACACCGAGTGCAAGATGGCGCCGCTGTCGATGGAGATGGTCCGCGACATCGACGAGGAGACCGTCGACTTCACGGACAACTACGACGGCCGCTCCCAGGAGCCGACCGTCCTGCCGTCCCGCTTCCCGAACCTGCTGATCAACGGCTCGGCCGGTATCGCGGTCGGCATGGCGACCAACATCCCCTCGCACAACCTGCGCGAGGTCGCGTCCGGCGCCCAGTGGTACCTGGAGAACCCGGAGGCGTCGCACGAGGAGCTGCTGGACGCGCTGATCGAGCGCATCAAGGGCCCGGACTTCCCGACCGGCGCCCTGGTGGTGGGCCGCAAGGGCATCGAGGAGGCCTACCGCACCGGCCGTGGCTCCATCACCATGCGCGCGGTCGTCGAGGTCGAGGAGATCCAGAACCGCCAGTGCCTGGTGGTCACGGAGCTGCCGTACCAGGTGAACCCGGACAACCTGGCGCAGAAGATCGCCGACCTGGTGAAGGACGGCAAGATCGGCGGCATCGCGGACGTCCGCGACGAGACGTCGTCCCGTACGGGCCAGCGCCTGGTGATCGTCCTCAAGCGGGACGCGGTCGCCAAGGTCGTCCTGAACAACCTGTACAAGCACACCGACCTGCAGACGAACTTCGGCGCCAACATGCTGGCGCTGGTCGACGGCGTGCCGCGCACCCTGTCGCTGGACGCGTTCATCCGCCACTGGGTGACGCACCAGATCGAGGTCGTCGTCCGCCGGACGCGGTTCCGGCTGCGCAAGGCCGAGGAGCGCGCCCACATCCTGCGCGGTCTGCTGAAGGCCCTGGACGCCATCGACGAGGTCATCGCGCTGATCCGGCGCAGTGACACCGTCGAGATCGCGCGCGGGGGCCTGATGGGCCTCCTGGAGATCGACGAGATCCAGGCCAACGCGATCCTCGAGATGCAGCTGCGGCGCCTCGCCGCCCTGGAGCGGCAGAAGATCGTCCAGGAGCACGACGAACTCCAGGCGAAGATCAACGAGTACAACGAGATCCTCGCCTCGCCGGTCCGCCAGCGCGGGATCGTCAGCGAGGAGCTGGCCGCGATCGTCGAGAAGTACGGCGACGACCGCCAGACCAAGCTGATCCCGTACGAGGGCGACATGTCCATCGAGGACCTGATCGCCGAGGAGGACATCGTCGTCACCGTCTCGCGCGGCGGCTACGTCAAGCGGACGAAGACGGACGACTACCGGGCGCAGAAGCGCGGCGGCAAGGGTGTCCGGGGTACGAAGCTGAAGGAAGACGACATCGTCGACCACTTCTTCGTCTCCACCACGCACCACTGGCTGCTGTTCTTCACCAACAAGGGCCGGGTGTACCGGGCGAAGGCGTACGAGCTGCCCGAGGCCGGCCGGGAGGCACGCGGCCAGCACGTGGCGAACCTGCTCGCCTTCCAGCCGGACGAGGCGATCGCCGAGATCCTCGCGATCCGTGACTACGAGGCGGCGCCGTACCTGGTCCTGGCGACCAAGTCCGGCCTGGTGAAGAAGACGCCTCTGAAGGATTACGATTCGCCCCGCTCCGGCGGTGTCATCGCGATCAACCTGCGCGAGCGGGAGGACGGTTCCGACGACGAACTGATCGGTGCCGAACTCGTCTCGGCCGACGACGATCTCCTTCTGGTCAGCAAGAAGGCACAGTCGATCCGGTTCACCGCCTCGGACGACACCCTGCGCCCGATGGGCCGCGCCACCTCGGGCGTCAAGGGGATGAGTTTCCGGGAGAGCGACGAGCTTCTCTCGATGAATGTTGTTCGACCCGGTACGTTCGTGTTCACTGCGACGGACGGTGGGTACGCGAAGCGGACCGCCGTCGACGAGTACCGCGTCCAGGGTCGCGGCGGCCTCGGCATCAAGGCCGCCAAGATCGTGGAGGACCGCGGCTCGCTCGTCGGCGCGCTGATTGTCGAGGAGAACGACGAGATCCTCGCCATCACCCTGTCCGGCGGTGTGATTCGTACGCGAGTCAACGAGGTCAGGGAGACGGGCCGTGACACCATGGGCGTCCAACTGATCAACCTGGGCAAGCGCGATGCCGTGGTCGGTATCGCACGTAACGCCGAGGCGGGGCGCGAGGCGGAGGAGGTCGACGGCGAGGACGTCGTCGACGAGACCGTCGAGGGTGCCGCGACCACCGGCACGGACGAGGGTGAGGCGCCCTCGGCCGAGTAGCACGAGGAGAGAGTCATCGTGAGCGGAGCCACGGGCGCCGGATCGGCCGGTACCTCCAGGGGTACGGAAACGGACGGCGGCGGCCGTGGCTCCGCCGCGCGTGCGGGGGCCGCGAACGACCCGCACACGACCAATCTGAAGCCGGTGAAGGCTTCCGTGACGGACTCTGCCGGCACGCAGGAATCCCAGGGGGCAACTGTGACGGACACCCGAGGCCCGGCCGCGGCCGGAGAGGCGCACGCGGGGTCCCCGCTTCCCGGGGAGCGGCGCACGGATCAGCCCGGCGGGCCCTACCACCCGCCGCAGGCCTACCCGGCCCAGGCTCCCGCCGGCGGCGTACGCCTGCCGCGCACCGGCGCGCGCACCGCGCCGCGCACCCGCAAGGCCCGGCTGCGGGTGGCCAAGGCCGACCCGTGGTCGGTGATGAAGGTCAGCTTCCTGCTCTCCATCGCGCTCGGCATCTGCACGATCGTCGCCTCGGCGGTGCTGTGGATGGTCATGGACGCGATGGGTGTCTTCTCGACGGTCGGCGGCACGATCTCCGAGGCGACCGGCTCCAACGAGGCGAACGGCTTCGACCTGCAGGCGTTCCTGTCGCTCCCCCACGTCCTGATGTTCGCGACGATCATCTCGGTCATCGACGTGGTCCTGGCCACGGCGCTCGCGACCCTCGGCGCCTTCATCTACAACCTCTCCGCGGGCTTCGTGGGCGGCGTCGAGCTGACCCTGGCGGAGGACGAGTGACCGCTCGCGGTGCCCTGACCTGACGGTCCCCCGACAACCGATTTTGGGACTGACGTGGTCGTGCGCTAATCTTCAGGAGTCAGCGCGCGGGACACACACCGCAGAGCGCGGCGGGGCTATAGCTCAGTTGGTTAGAGCGCATCCCTGATAAGGATGAGGCCACAGGTTCAAATCCTGTTAGCCCCACCAGTACGAAGACCCCCGGTCCACTCAGGACCGGGGGTCTTCGGCATCCACGGCTGCTGACATCAGCCCATCATTCCCCTTCAGCCAGGCGACGACCCCGAGCAGGGCCCGCTTGTCGGCCGGGGGCGGCGCGGGCGCCTCGGACCTTCTCCAGTTCGCGTTCGGCGATGTCCTGGAGGCGTTGGCCGGGGGCGGCGCGGCGGTCAGCGAGATCGGCCTGGCGGATCTCGGGGGCCTGGCGCACTTCGGCGGCTCGGGAGAAGGAGAGGCCGAGTCCCTTCGCGATCTCGCTGATGGTGCGCCCGGAGCGGCCGAGGATCTCGGCGATCCCGTTGCGGCCCTTGCTCTCGGCGTGCAGCTCGCGGACGCGTCGGCGGTCCTCCTCGGTGACCGGCCGGGCCTTGCCCAGGGCGGTCACCCCCTGGGCATGACGAAGGCCCGCACGATGGCGGGCCTCCGGAAGCTTCTGCGTCCGG
Organism: Streptomyces sp. NPDC031379; assembly: GCF_055569615.1. NCBI lineage: Bacteria > Bacillati > Actinomycetota > Actinomycetes > Kitasatosporales > Streptomycetaceae > Streptomyces > Streptomyces sp. NPDC031379. The sequence continues at coordinate 191,955 of NZ_JBVIIT010000021.1, forward strand.
GTACGCCGGACTTGGTCCCAGGATGGATCACGTCGTCCCAGGATGCGAACACCTCACGTCAGACCTTGCAGAATCGGCGGGGCGGAGAGCGAACCTCACCGGCATCGCCTGGAGACGACCTTCAGAGAGTGTTGATTTGCCAGGCGAGGACACCCGAAGAGCCCTTTATGCCAGAGACGTCTATGCGGACTGGCCCGTTTCCGTTGAGGCGTTGCTGGAACACGGACTGGTCGCAGGGAACCGTTGCGTCGGAACCCGAGCCCTTGGGGCGACGGTCGGGTGTGCACTGCCCTGGCCGACGCACGTGAGGACGAGCCGGTATGTCCTGCCCTTGCGGAGTGCCGGGTGCGTATGGATGCCGTCCCCGACGCGCTCCGATCCGCCCTCCAGGAGAACGCCGCCTGGAACACTCGCCGCCAAACGACCGGGTGGCTCATGACGATGTCTCCCAGTACTTCCAACCCGTCTCGGACGTCGGCAGGATAGCCTTCCCGCTGCCGAGTTCCTTTACCCCGCAGGAGCCGATCCGCTGGTACTTCGCCCATGTCACCTTGTATCCCCACGAGCCGTACTGGAGATGGCCGTACTTGCGGCTGTGGACATTGTGGGTGTACTGATGGCCGACCGAAACAGTGAAGCTCCCGCCGACCTTGACACTCACCTGGGCCTTGGCCTTGGCGATGATCGCGTTGGAACTCCATTCTATGGAGCCGGAGATCTCCGCCGAGATAGTGCCGGCCTTGGTGACGGAAACATTCATGGTGGTTTGGCAGCGCGTGCTTAAAGCCGCTTGGTGGTCTGCCACCAGGTCGCCGGCGCCACGAGTACGACGAGGCAGAGCAGACCGACCAGCCACCCGGACCCGTTGAAGTAGTGGGCGAGGGCCGTGTCCGTGTGCGTCACGTGGCCGGACTGTAGACGATCCCGTTTCCGGGCCCCCGGCGGATGCGCCGGTTCCTCAGGGCATGAGAAAAGACCCGACCGCTGGCGACGGGGGATGCACCAGCGATCGGGCCATGGCCAAGGGTAACAAGGTTGGGCGCTCCGTGGGGCCAAGTCGCCCGCCAATCAGCCAGGTTGGCCGATCATCGTCCGCACGGGGGGTCGTAGGAGAGGCGGGGAAGGTACTCGTGCCACTTCTGCGGGGTCAGGACGCCCCGGGTGACCGAGCAGATGTGCCGGATCGCCTCGTCGGCGTCCAGCCGCCACAGCCGGACCGTGTCGGCACCGCTGGAGACCCCGAGGACATGGCTGTTGGGGCTGAAGGACAGGAAGGTGCCCGTCTTGGCGTAGGGGGTCATCGACTGGCCGATCGCCTTCGCCGCGGTGGGGTCGGAGATGTTCCACAGGCGGACCGAATTGTCGTTGCCACCGCTGGCCAGGACGTGGCCGCCCGCGCTGAACGTCAGTGACGTCACGGCCTCGCTGTGGCCGGTGAGCGGTGCGCCCAGCTCGCTCGCGCCGGCGGGGTCGGTGACGTTCCACAGGCGGACCGTGTCGTCGTCGCTGCCGCTGGCCAGGGTGTGCCCGGCAGGGCTGTAGGCGAGCGTGTTGACGGGGCCGGAGTGCTGGTCGAGCGGGGCGCCGGCCGGGACCGGGTGGGCCGGGTCGGTGACGTTCCACAGCCGGATCGTGCTGTCCGCGCTGCCGCTTGCCAGCGTGCGGCCGTCCGGGCTGAAGACCAGGGCGTTGATGTAGCCCCGGTGGCCGGTGAGCGGCTTGCCGAGCGGCACGGGGCGCGAGGGGGCGGAGACGTCCCAGAGCTGGATGGTGCGGTCGTCGTAGGCCGTGGCCAGGGTGCGGCCGTCCGGACTGTAGGCCAGCGCGTCGGGGCCCATGAAGCGGGTCCGCAGCGGCAGGGGCGCTCCGGTGGAGACCGGGTGGGAGGGATCGGAGACGTTCCACAGGTACACGGCCTTGGTCCCCGTCAGGACGGCGAGGGTGCGGCCGTCGGGGGAGAACATCAGCGAACGCTGGGCGCCGTCCGCCCGCATGAACGGCTTGCCGAGCGGCACGGGCCGGCCGGGACGCGCCACGTTCCACAGCCGCAGCCTGCCGTCCCGCGCGGCCGTGGCCAGCACCCGTCCGTCCGGCCGGAACGCTCCGCTCCGGCCGATCATGTCCGAGGTCGGTATCGACCACAGGCGCACCTTGCTGTCGCCGCTGCCGGTGGCGAGGGTCCGCCCGTCGGGGCTGAACCCCAGGGCGTACATCTCCCCGCTGCTGCCCGCGAGCGGCTCCCCGACCTGTGACGGTGACGCCGGATCGCTCACGTTCCACAGGCTCGCCGTGCTGTCCGCGCTCGCGGCGGCCAGCCTGCCGCCGTCGGGGCTGAACGCCACGGACCAGACCGGGCCGGTGTGGCCGGTCAGCGGCGAGCCGAGCGCGGCCGGGCGCCCGGGGTCGGTCACGTCCCACAGCCGGATGGTGTCGTCCGCGCCGCCGCTGGCCAGGGTCCTGCCGTCGGGACTGAAGGCCAGCGAGTGCACGATGTCCGTGTGGCCCTTGAGCACGGTGCGGATCGACTCGGGCCGGCGCGGGTCGGCCGTGCGCCACAGCAGGACGGTGGCGTCGTCGCCGCCCGCCGCGAGCGTCCGCCCGTCGGGGCTGAACGCCACGGAGCGCACTGCCGCGGTGTGGCCGCGCAACACGCCCAGGGACTTCGGCCGGCGCGGGTCGGTCACGTCCCACAGGCGCACGGTGTGGTCCTCGCCGGCCGAGGCCAGGGTGCGGCCGTCGGGGCTGAAGGCGACCAGGTAGATCGTGCCCGTGTGGCCGGTCAGGGGCCGGCCGAGCGGTGACGGGTGCGCGGGGTCGGTCACGTCCCACAGCCGGACCGTGCCGTCGTCGCCCGCGCTGGCCAGCGTGTGCCCGTCCGGGCTGAAGACCGCGCTGCTCACCCAGCTGGTGTGGCCGGTGAGGGGCTTGCCGAGCGGTTTCGGGCGGCTCGGGTCGGCCACGTTCCACAGCCGGACCGTGCGGTCGTAGCTGGCCGTGGCCAGGGTGCGGCCGTCGGGGCTGAAGGAGGTGAGGTACACCGCGCCGGTGTGGCCGGACAGCGGGGTGGCCAGCGGTGCGTTGACGATCGAGATCAGCCGGCTGTACGTGCCCTCGTCGTCCGGGCGCAGATCGTGGGCGACCAGGTCGAGCTGCGCGGCCAGGGACGGGTCCGCGTGCTGGACCCGGTCGGCCTCGGCGAGGACCTGTGCGAACACGGCGTCGTCACGCTGCTGCCAGGCGATCACCGCGGAGCCGCCGGCGAGCAGGGCCAGCACGACCAGCGCCGCCACCGCGGCCCGGCTGATCCAGACGGTGCGCTTGCGCAGCCGGACGGAGGCGGCCAGGAACTCCACCGCGCTCCGGGTCAGATAGGTGTCCCCGGCCGACCTCGCCCAGCCGCGGGCCTGCTCGAGACGGGAACCGCGGTACAGCAGCGAGCTGTCCCGGCCGGAGTCCTCCCAGGCCCGGCCGTCCTCCTCCAGCCGCTGCCGCAGCAGGTGGTCGTTGCGGTTGTCGTCGATCCAGTGCCGCAGTCGGGGCCAGGCGTGCAGCAGCGCCTCGTGGGTGATCTCCACGGTCTCCGCGTCCAGCGTCACCAGCCGGGCCCGGACCAGCGCCTCGAGGGACTCCTCGGTCTTGCCGGGGTCCGACGACTCGTCCGCCAGCTGCCGCCGGGTGCCCCGCCGCCGGGTGGCCTGGGTGTCCTCGCCCAGCCGGACCAGCCGCAGCAGGAGCAGCCGGGCGGCCGTCCGGGCGGCGGGGTCGAGGCCGGACCAGGCGCGCTCGGCGGTGGCCGCCACCGCTCCCTGGATGCCGCCCGCCGCGCGGTAACCGGCCAGCGTCAGCCGCCCGCCCTTCCGGCGCTGCCAGGTGGCCAGCAGGGCGTGGGACAGCAGTGGCAGCACACCCGCGTCGTGCGCCCCGCGCGGGCCGTCGGCGCTCACCTCGCGCACGATCAGTTCGGCGAGCCCCGGCTCCAGCTCCAGGCCCACCGCCTTGGCCGGGCCGGTCACGGCGTCACGCAGCTCGCCGCTGGTCAGCGGGCCGAGCACCATGTGCCGGTGCTGCAGCGCGTCGGCGAGTTCGCGGTAGCCGAGGCACTGTTCGTAGAAGTCGGCGCGGATGCCGAGGACGACCAGCGCGGGGGCGGTCGCGCCCGGCCGGGCGGGCGGGGTGCAGGCGGCGGCCAGGAGCTGGATGAAGGTACGCCGCTCCGCCTCGTCGGCGCAGAGGGTGAACGCCTCCTCGAACTGGTCCACGATGACGACCGGCCGGGTCTCCGGGGGCATCTCGCGGCGCGCCCAGGCCGAGACGGCCTCGCGCACCGCCCGGGCGAGCCGCGGTGCGTCGGATCCGGGCGCGGCCGGGTTTCGGGTGGCCTCCTGCTCGGCCTTCCGCGCGTCGGCGGCGACGGGGACGAGATCCGGGATACGGCGGACCAGCTCGCCCAGGGGATCGGCACCGGGGACGAGCTGCAGCACGGGGTCGGAGGGCGCGGTGCCGTCGTCGGCGGTGCCCTCCTCGGGGGGAATGCCGGAGACGTCGCCCGTGGGGACGCCAGCGGGCGCGTGCGCGGGCGCGTGTGCGGAGGTGCTCCGGGAGGCGGTGCCCGCGGAGGGAGTGGTCGGGGAGGGAGCAGACGGCGAGGGAGCGGCCGCGGAGGGAGCGGACGGCCAGGGCGCGGCCGCGGAGGAGGTGGTGGGGGAGCCGGTGCCCGTGGGCGCCGCCTGCCCGTCGGCCGCCGGGGCCCCGAGGGCGCCGTCGCGGAGCGCGGGGACCAGACCGGCGTTCAGCAGGGACGACTTTCCCGCACCCGAGGCGCCCACCAGCATCACCAGACCGCCCGTCCGCTCGGCGGCGCGCAGCTGGGCGACGAGCGCGTTCGTGCTCCGCTCCCGGCCGAAGAACCACCGCGCGTCCTCCTGCCGGTACGGGGCCAGCCCCCGGTACGGGCACACCCCACCGGCGACGGGCGGGGCCTGGGCCGGAGGACGCCGGTCCTGCTGCGCGGGCGGTCCGGGCCGGTCGCCCACCGGGTCGGCCAGCGCGCGTTCCCACAGGCGCTGCCAGTGGGCGAGGTCGTACAGGCCGCCGGACACCGGCGCGGGCCGCAGGCGTCGCGCCTCCGGGATCAGGATGTGCAGGACCGCCGCGAGGGCGGCGAACTGGGCCGGCACGTTCCGGGCCCGGCGCCAGTCGCTGATGCGCTGCGCGGACACCCGTACGGGCCGGCCGCGCTCGTCGACCCGCTGCAGCCGTACGACCGCCTCGGCGACGCTCTTGAGGGGAGGGTTGCCGGCCTCCTTGTACAGCAGCGCGAGGCGCTCGGCGAAAGCTGTGCGTGCCCCTGAGTCGGAACTCAAGGTCCCACCCCTTACTTCCCCCCGCACCTGGACGTCCGGACCGGAAAACCCACCTTATACGGCTGACCTGCGGATAAGGCCTGGACCGGAGACCGGAACCTCCTCGCCGGGGACGACAGATGGCAGGATCCAAACCGGGTAGCGGACTGGTCACACACCGTCTGGACAGGCCACCGGCTCAGCGCTCGGAGAGACAGCCCATGGCAGCGAACGTTCTCGGTCAACTTCCGCCGCAGGCATGCGAGCGGACGCCGCTGGAGGCAAGGAGCGGCGACACCCACGGCTGAACCCGCGAGCCCGCGGGAACGGCCCCCTTCTTCGGCCCGCGCCGATGCGCCGACGTGGCACGGGTCGACATCCCCTGCACCGTTCGGTACCGGTCCCCACGAGGGGAGGGACCGGTACCGGACGGTCAGGGGCTCTGCTTCGGATGCCCCGATCCGGCCGGGGCATGCCTTCCGCGGTGGCCCGGACCGGGAAGTCACCCGTTCGTCTCGGGGTCCGCCGCGAGCCATCCCGCCGCGCGGGCCGTGGCGACCGCGTGGTGCTCGGCCTCCGCGGCGGCGGCGTTCAGGGCCGCGTCCCGTCCTCGCGCGCTGCCGCCGGCCGCGGCCGCCGCGGCCCGGGAGGCGGCCAGGGACGCGCGCAGGGCCGCGTCGGAGGCCTCGGTTCCGTCCCGGGCGGCGGCGACCTGCGCGGCCAGGGCCGCGGTGGCGGCGGTGTTGCGGGCGCAGCGGGCGTCCGCCGCCGGATCCGGGGCGCTCGCGGCGAGGGCGGCGAGCGACCGGGCCGACAGTCGCAGCGCGTTGGCGGCCCTGCCGACGGGGTCCTTCGGCACGACCTCGGCCGCGTCCCCGCCGACGCCGGCGTACCGGCACGCGGCGACCGCGCGGTCGTAGGCGCTGTGGGCACGGGCACCGTGGACCGGGCGCAGTGTCTCTTCCCGCGGCGTGGTTGCGGCCGCCGCCTCGTCCCGTCCGCTCATTCTCGGCCTCCTTCGTCCGGCTCGTCCGGCTCGGACCGGGCGCGGGCAGGGTGCCACGGCGCCCGCGAAGAGACCAGAAGCATGCGGGAACGCGGATCCCGGGGCTCCTTCCGGGCCTGCCGGAGCGGCATGTGCGCCGTGCACCACCCCGTGCATCACGCGAGCACCACGCCCTGCATCACGTCGTGCACCACGTCGTGCACCACCTGGAAATCTGATGGTCCGTCAGTTACGGTCGCCACGCCGGCTGTTCCCGAAGGGGTGAGTGAGTGCCATGGAGAAGCGTCCCCCGTGCCCGCCGCCGCCCGGTGCTCCCCGCTGGGTCGCGATGTTCCGTCAGCCCTCCCAGGAATCCTGGACGGTGGCTGCCGAGTCCCCGTACCAAGCTCCGGTGCGGTACGCCGTCGGAGACATGACCCGGACCCTGCGGGCGCGCGGGGACGAGGCGACGGTCGCGCTGTGGGGCCCGGTGGACGGTACCTGGCACCTCTACGAGGCCCCGGCCGTCAGGGCATCCGCGCCCGCTCCCGCCGCCGGGCCGCTCCCGGACGGCCCCGGCGAACCGGCCAGGCTCGCCGAACGCATGACCGACCGGCGGCACCAGGTGCTCATGGCCGGTCTGAGCAAGGCGGGCTTGTACGACCTGAGCCCCGAGGACGGCGAAGCGGTGCGGACGCTGGCCGACCGGCTCGACGAGCCGACGGTCCGGCGGGTGGCCCACTGGCTGTCGGCCGCGGGCGGGGCGGGCTAGCGCCGCGGGGGCGGTGGCCGCCGGCCCGGTCCGGTTCGGCGGCCCGTCGCGTCGGACGGTGGACCCGGCCGGTTCGGCGCCCCGTCGCGGCGCGCGGCGCACCCGGTCGGTTCGGCGCCCTTCTCACCGGGCAGTGACGTCCTGGAAGTCACCGAGCCGACCCCCGCCGGACGTCATCGCAGGGGTCGCCGACGGCTGGAGGACGCATGAAGGTCTCCGTCGACCGCAGCCTGTGCTACGGCTCCGCCGAGTGCGCGCACCGGGCGCCGGACGTGTTCACGTTCGAGGACGGATACGGGGTCGTACGCCCCGGCCGCGAGGAGTCCGCCGACGACCCGCAGATCGCGGAAGCGGCCGAGAAGTGCCCTTCGCAGGCGATCCTGCTCATGGAATGAGGGGCCGGCTTCAGCGGACGGCCGGATAGGTCCAGCCGAACTCGGCCAGCGCCCGTGCCCTGGCCTCCGCCACCGCCATGCGCGCCTCGCGTTCGGCGGGGTCCACATGGGACGCCCGACCCGTGACCTGGCCCTCCCACTTGCGGTACAGCAGGCCGGTCTCGGCCGAGAACCAGCCGCGGCTCACCGCGTTCAGCGCCAGCAGCAGGCCCGTGTCCTCGGATGCCGGCAGGGCCATCCAGCCGCCCAGGGCGCTCAGCAGGTCCCGCCGGACGCACAGGGTCGCCGGGTGGACCGGCGCGAGGAAGTCGTTCCGCTTCCAGTGGTCGAGCACGACACCGCGTTCCAGGGGGCCGGCGTCCGGATCGCCGGGGAAACCGGCCGTGGAGCCGTCCGGCAGCAGGTCGAGCACCCGGGACGTCGTCCACCCCACGGTGCGGTCGGCCTCCAGCACGGCCAGGTCGCGGGCCAGCGCGCCCGGGGTGAGCTGGTCGTCGGAGTCGAGGACCTTGACGTACGTGCCCTCCGCGCGCGCCAGCGCGATCGTCCGGGCGACACCGGGGCCGCCCGGCCGGCCCTGGCGGAAGGACACCCGCTCGTCGTCCGGGACATGGGGGCGGACCTCGTCCGTGCCGCCGTCCTCCTGGATCAGCCACTGCCAGTCCCAGCCGTCGGGAAGCCGCTGGGCGCACAGGGACGCGTAGGCGTCCGGCAGGAACCGGGCGGACGGTCCGTGGACCGCCGTGACAACGGTGACGCGTCGGCTCACGGCAGCACTCACCACCTTGTCTTTGTCTCTGTCGTTGTCGTGCCGTCGTCGAGGATGCCGTACGCGCACACAGCGCGAGACCCCCGGCCGAGCCCGGCCGGGGGTCTTTCCGTATCGACTTATGCGTACGCAAGTCGCCTGGTGTCGAGACGTCTGCGGTGCTGTGTGCCGGTCCTGCGCGGGTGGGCGGGGGAGCGGCGGATCGAGCGGGATCAGCAGTCCAGCGCCGCCGGGTCCTGGGCGGAGGTCGTGGTCTCCGCGTTCTCCGCCTGTGTCTCGGTGAGGGGCCGGTGCCGGCAGCTCGGGGACTTTCCGTGGGCCTCGGCCCGGATGCGCTGCTTCATCGTGGGGGGCAGGGCCCTGGCATGGGACCAGAGCCAGTGCTGTGTCGCCGGGAACGTCGGGGCCGTGCGGTGCGTGGCGCCGGTGGTGGGGGCCTCGGTCTGGGCAGCGGCCGGCGTGGTGGCCGCGGTGACGAGTCCGAGCGCCGTGCACAGCGCGAGGAAGGCGGTGACGATGGCGGTCCACAGCTTCATGACCTTGTTCTGGGTCATGGCCCCTCACTTTCGGGTTGGGCGATTTGCGTACTTTCCTCATGATGTGTATGGGGGCCGCGAAGTGGTGGACCTACGTCCGTGGCGCGTCGATGTTCCGATGAACACCACCCGGATGGGCGCAAGAGGGTCGAAAGGTACCCAAAGGGCCGCGAGATGGAGTGAAAGGGGAGCAAAGTAACGGTGTGTGGAGGTGTGATCACCCTCCGATCGCAACGGTCCCGAGTCCGGCTATTGCGCTGCCGGAGGCCCCAGTTGAGCCCCGACACAGGTCACCGATCGATATCGGCCGGTGTGTATAGTCGGGCGCCAGAGAGGTCCCCTACGTCAAGGAAAGACGAGGTCGCGCGGTGAAGAAGCTGCTCCTGGTCGCACTGGCCGCCATCGGCGGGCTCCTCGTGTACCGCCAGATCCAGGCGGATCGCGCCGAGCAGGATCTGTGGACGGAGGCGACTGACTCCGTGCCCACGGGTTCGTGAGTCCCGACACCAGAATCTGAACAGACCCCGGCCGCCCTCGCGGTCGGGGTTTTGCGTTGCCCCGTGTTGCGGGGTCGTGGCGGGTGAGGTAGGCGTTCCGGAGTCCCCTACGAGGATCTGCCGGGCGTGGCCGGGTGGTGCCGGGCGTTTCGGACGGCTGTACGCGTTGCCCGGATGGCGCAAGGGCCCTCGGGGCAGGATGGGCCACGGCCCCGTACGGCCGCGCAAGAGCGGTCGCGGGCAGCGGCCGGGGGCGCGGTTGCGGGCGACAGGGGGGTGTGGCACGTGCGGCGGCGGCAAGAGCGTACGGCGTGGTGGCGGGGCGGCTGGTCCGCGCGTCGGCACGCGATGGCCGTACGGCCGGGTCGGCACGCGATGGCCGTACGGTCCGGGCCGCATACCGCGGCTGTCCCGCCGGGGGCGTTCGCCGGGGGCATCCTGCCGGGGTCGGGTTCCGCGGCAGTCCTGCCAGGGCGGTGTTCCGGCGTCGGACCGCTGGGGGCGGGTACCGAGGCCGTTCTGCCGGGGCGGTGTTCCGGCGTCGGACCGCTGGGCCTGCGGGTCCTTGTCCTCCTGCTGGTCCTGGGTGCCCTGGTCGCCGGGCCGGGCGGGACCGCGGTCGCCGCCGACGCTGGACCGGAGCGGTACGGCTTCGCGCCCGGCGCCCGTACGGTCGCGGGCGCGGCGGGCACCGCGGAGGCCGAACGGCTGGATCCCGGCCGTATCTACCGAAGCTCCGTGCCGAAGAACGGCAAGCTGTACTACCGCCTCCACCTCACCGCCACGGACACCGCGTACGTCCCCGTCACCGCCGTACCGCCCACGAACGCCACCGTCACCGCCACCGACGGCATCCGCGTGTCCGTCCGGGACTCCGGCGGCGCGCCCTGCTCCTTCGCCGCCGCCCGCTTCGGCGCCGGGCTCAGCCCGCGCCCGGTCACGGCCCTGGCGGAGCGCGAGGCCGGAAAGGCGCTGTGCCAGGGCACGGGGACGTACTACCTGCTCGTCGAACGCCTCGACGCCGAAGGCTCCGGTACGGCGGCCCCGGCACCGCGCTGGGATCTGGAGATCGCTCCCGCCACGGAACCGGGCCCGGCACAGGCCGGCCCCACCACCGCGCCGCAGACCTGGGACTCCGCCACGCCCGAGCCGCTCACCGGCCGGCCCCGCGACCGGTCCGGCGGCGCCGGCTTCGCCTCGGCCGTCCCGGTGGGCCAGGGGGTGTGGCGGACCGCCCTCGTGCCCGGCGAGACACGGTTCTACAAGGTTCCGCTCGATTGGGGACGCCGCCTGCACGCCTCCGCCGAACTCGACGCCGCCCCCGGCCACGGCTACACCGGCGGGGCTCTGAACCTCTCCCTGCACAACCCCGTCCGGGGTCCCGTCGACGACGCGTCCCTCGGTTACACGGGCCTCCGCAAGTCCGTCGGCCTCGACCCGCTCCCGCCGGTCGAGTACGCCAACCGTCACGCCGTCCCCGCCGGGGTCACCTCCGTCCGCTTCGCCGGCGCGTACTACCTGGTCCTGCACCTCAGCGAGCAGATGGCCGGCACCTTCGGGCGGGGCCCGTTCGGGGTGACCCTGCGGATACGGGTGGACGGGCGGGCGCATGCCGGGCCGGGCTACGCCGGACGCCCCGAGCCGGCGGACGTCTTCACCGTCACGGAACAGGAGCGGGAGGCGGCGCTGACCGGGAGTACCGACAGCGCGGACGGCACGGTGATGAAGCTGGTCGCGGCCGGCGGGATCGGCCTGGGCACCGCGCTGCTGCTGGTGCTCGGCGGATGGACGGCGGCGGCCCGGCGGGCTCAGACGCGGGTCAGCGCCCAGAAACCCACCGCGTAGCAGGCCAGCGCCAGCAGCAGCATCGGGACCGCGACCTTGGCCGGAGGACCGGGGCGGCGGCGGTCCGCGCGGTGCGCCCGACGGCTCTGTGCGGGGGGTGCCGTCGAGATCGGCGGGGCGTGAGGGGGAACCTGCGGGTCTTGAGCGGTGTACGAAGCAGTAGAGGCATCAGCGCGATGCCCGGGCACCGCGGCCGGAGGCGGGACGGCGCTCCATGCTGCGTGGGACGGGGCGGAGGGGGTGAGGGCGTGCGTCGGACCGTGCGAGGGACGCTCCGGGACCTGGGGTGGGTGCTGCGAGCCGTACTCGCTCTGCTCCTCGGCATGTCGGGGTGGCGGCAGGGGTGCCGGCCGGGGGTGCGGTTCGGGGTCCAAGTGCCCCTGCGGCGGGAGGAGTCGGAAACTGCCGGTGTCCGACATGGAGTCGGTGTGCGTGTGAGCCTGGGCGCTCGGGTGCGAGGGGGTGTCCGCGACAGCGCCGGCGGGGAAGTCCGTGCGGGAGTCTGCGGGGGTGTCCGGGCGCGAGGCGGTGCGTGGATCGGAGGGGAGATCCGTGCCGGCGGAGGTCCTCCCCGGGGCCGAGGCCTTGCCGCCCGAGGTCGTCCTGGCCTTCTCGAGAGGACCGTCGGGTCCGAACCCCGGTGGCAACGGGCCGAGTTGGTCGAAGACCTCGATCAGTTCGTCGTCGGGTCCGGGCTCCGGCAGGAGTTCCGCGGCAGAGGCGAGCGCCTTGCGCGCACCCGTGGCGGTGCGGAAACGGGCCGCCGGATCCGGCTGGAGCAGCATGGCGACGACCTGCCACAGCGGGTCGGGGATGCCCTTGGGCGTCCCTGGGGTGCCGTGCTCCATGAAGTACTGCACGAGCGCCTTCGTGTCGGGCTTCGCGCCTTCGAGGAGATACAGGGCGACCAGCCCGACGGCGAACAGGTCGGCCGGGAAGTCGGGTTCGGCGCCGAGCACCTGCTCGGGGGCGAGATAACCGGGCGTGCCCACCACGAGGTTGGTCTCGGTCAGCCGCGGTTCGCCGAGCCGCATGGCGATGCCGAAGTCGGACAGCCGCAGTCGCGGCCGGCCCGTGCCGGTCGCTTCGAGGAGCACGTTGGCCGGCTTGACGTCCCGGTGGACGACGCCTTCCGTGTGGACGGCGGCGAGACCCGACAGGAGTTGGTCGAGCAGCGTGCACACGAAGGCCGGAGGGAGGGGGCCGTAGTCGCCGACGAGGTGGGCCAGGGACCCGCCGGCGACCAGATCCATGGTGAACAGGACCTTGTCGTCGTCGGCGGCCCAGCTGGCCGGAGCGAGGACGTGGGGGTGGTCGATCCGCAGCGCCTGCTCCCGTACGAAGCGCAGCAGGGAGTGGGCGTCCCGCTGCTGGAGCACCTTGGCGGCCACATAGCGCCGTCGGCGATGGTCCCAGGCGCGCCATACCGCGCCCACGCCACCGCGCCCGATCGGGTCGGCCAGCTCGTACCGGCCGGCGAAGACCTCACCCATGACAGTCCGCCGCTCCTCCCCCTAGCCCCGCGGTCCCCTCGACCCCTGCTTCCCCTCCTACCCCTCCTGCCCCTCGACCACTGCTTCCCCTGTCCCTCTCTTGCCCCGCTCCCCCGCTGATTCGCCCCGCACGGCTGCCCCGGACGTCCGCTACCCCGGACGTCCGCTCACCCTGGAATGCTGCCGTGCTCCGGGCCCGGCGCGGAGGCCCTACGGAGAACCGGGCCCGTGGGTCAGTTCTGGTGGGACTGGTAGTGCGCGACCGCGTCGGAGGTGCGGCCGGCACCGTAGACCCGGAGGAACTCGGCCAGCTCGGGGTGGCTCGGGGCGAGACTGTCCGCGGCGTCGATGATGTCGCCCGCGGCGGCCACCGAGCGCAGCAGCGACTGGATCTCGCGGACCACCCGCTTGACCGTGGGCGCCCCGGAACCGCTCGTGGTCTGCGTGGTGTTGCTGAGCACGGAGCCCCCCTGCGACTTCTTGATCTCGTCCATGCGCTCGGTCGCCTCGGCGGCGCTGACGCTGCCGTCCGCCACCTGCGCCGCCAGCTCCTGCAGCAGCTGCACCCGCTGGACCACAGCAGGATTGCCGATCTTCGCGCGCTGGCCGCTCATCAGCTGCGAGAGCATCGGAGCGGACAGCCCCAGGACCCCCGCGAGACGGGCCTGGTTGAGCCCGAGATCGTCGATGAGCTTACGGAAGAGCGCCCCCAGTGGCTCCCCGTACCAGTTCCGCTGCAGCTCCCGCGCTCTGGCGGTGGCTTCCTGCTGTGCGGCGTCCATTGCGTCTCCCCATCGCTTCCCCTGAAAACCGCGGTTCGCTGTAGCGAACCACGCCGAGCATCTTACGGAGAGTGGTCATCCGCGGGGACCCCCAATCTTTTTGCGGGATACGGGGGGTGACCCGGTACTCTGGTCTGCGACGGCCGCCGGAACGTGATTCCTCCGGTCGGTCGCTCCTTCCCGGGGCCTTAGCTCAGTTGGTAGAGCGCCGTCTTTGCATGGCGGATGTCAGGGGTTCGACTCCCCTAGGCTCCACAATGGAAATGCCCTCCGACCTGCGAAAAGCAGGATCCGGAGGGCATTTCTCGTCGGGTGTCGCCCGTCTGGTTTCACGTGAAACGGGCCGTGGGGGGGGGGGGGGGGGGGGGGGGGGGGGGGGGGGGGGGGGGGGGGGGGGGGGGGGGGGGGGGGGGGGGGGGGGGGGGGGGGGGGGGGGG
>NZ_JBVIIT010000022.1:0-61963 GCF_055569615.1 Streptomyces sp. NPDC031379
CCCCCCCCCCCCCCCCCCCCCCCCCCCCCCCCCCCCCCCCCCCCCCCCCCCCCCCCCCCCCCCCCCCCCCCCCCCCCCCCCCCCCCCCGCTGCGGGGGGAAGCACCTGAGCGATCTTTTACGACGGGGGAATCGCGTCAGGCACTGCGGGGGGTGGCCGAGATGGTCCTCAGGTCGGAGTCCGCCGGTTCGGTCAGCCGGTGGTCCCGCTGGTCCAGGTTCACAAAAATCATTCCGTACCGGATGGCGCACCGTACGGGCTGCGGCGCCCCACGGGGCTTGCGCAGGCACCGGTAGGCCCGTACATCCTCGTCCTCGTCCCGGGTGACGACGACCGGCTCACCGAAGACGGTCACCATCAACGAGTCACCGCTGTGGGGGATGGCGGTGACCAGGTCGATGAAGTGCCAGCCCGAGCGGTAGGCGGTGGCCATCTCGCGGCGGAAGGAGCGATCGTCAGGAGGCGTCGTCATGTCAGGACCACTGAGTGTCGGTCGGGCTGGCAACCACGTCTTCGTCGGCAGCCACCCCGGTCTTCACCAACGACCACTGGGTGTCCGCTCGCACGTCGCCCTTCGCAGTGGAGAGGCCATTCAGCGTTCCGAAGGCCACAACGGCGGAGAAGGCGGCGACAAGCACCGAGCGAAGCATTCTCTTACGCATAGTCGGCTTCGTCCTCACTTGAAGGTCCCCTCTTCCCCCGTCGGATAAGACGATGGCTCATTCGGGCACGTCATGACCACACAATCAGTGCATCATGTTCCTGCATGTTCAGGACCCTGGGGGGTGGAGATTTGACTACAAATCCGGCAAACACGGTACATCCCCATGCCATTACTGAACTGTGCGAGGAAGGAAGGCGTCTCTACGCCAATGCTCTGCGCGCAGGGCGTCTCTCGCGCGCGGAGGCGGAAGCCGCCCCCTGCCTGATGGAGTTCGCCCTCCTGCACGCGGATCCCGACGACGCGAACTGGCTGCGCCCGGTGCCTCCCTCGATGGCCCTGGCCCAGCGGCTGGACCCGCTCGAACGCGAGATCTCCGAGCGCAGGAGCGCGTCCCTGAGGATCTCCGAGACCTTCGAGCCCTTCATGTCGCTCACCGTCCAGGGTGCCGCCCCCACGCACGCGATCACCGTGCTGGAAGGCCTGGACCGCATCAACACGGCCCTCGACCTGGCCACGGACCAGTGCCGCAACGAGGTGCTGACGGTCCAGCCGAGCGTCCGCCATCCCCAGCGCAGAGTCATCGAGGGCCTGGAACGCGACCGGACACTGATCGAGCGCGGCGTCCGGATCCGCACGCTGTACCAGCACACGGCACGCTACATCCCCGAACGGCTGGCCTACGTCGACCAGTTCACCAACGGCAAGGCGGAGTACCGCACCATAGACGAGCTGGTCGAGCGCCTCATCATCTGCGACGAGACGGTCGCCTTCATCCCCATACGGGACGACCGGCAGGTCGCCCTGGAACTGCGCCATCCCGGCCTCGTCAGCTACCTCATCAAGGTGTTCGAGTTCATGTGGGACCGCGCCGTGCCGCTGAGCGCCGGGACCCCGTACGAGACCGCCCTCGACGGCATCACCGAGATCCAGCACTCGATCGCCAAGCTCCTCGTGGAGGGCCACGTCGACGAGGCCATCGCGCGCCGGCTGGGCATGAACGTGCGCACCTGCCGGGCCCACATCGCCAAGCTCGCCCAGGCCCTCGGCAGCGGCAGCCGCGCCCAGCTCGGTTACCTCATCGCCCAGTCCGGCATCCTGGACCGGGACCACTGAGGCGAGGCGCGGGCCCGCGGCCAAGGCACACCGCCCGGCTCACCGCCGCTCCCGGCGGTGACGGCCGTGCCCGGCCCGGTCACCTCACAGGACGGTCGGGGACTCCTGGTCCGCGGCGGTGAGGGCGCCGGCCGGACGGCCGGGGCGGTGGCCGTCCAGGCCCACCTGGGCGATGCGGACGCCGAGTTGGGTGCGGCTGGCCGCGCCCAGCGTCTCCGACAGGCGGGCGATGTGGGCACGGCAGGTGCGGACGCTGATGCCGAGCCGCTCGGCGATCACCGCGTCCTGGTGGCCCTCGGCGAGCAGCGCGGCGATGGACTGCTCGCGGTGCGAGATGCCCTCGATGCCGGTGTCGGGCAGGGCGGCGGTCAGCGGGATCGCCAGGCGCCACAGGCGTTCGAAGACCGTGACCAGATACTCGACCAGGGCCGGGTGGCGCAGTTCCAGCGCCATCGTGCGGTCGGTGTTGGCGGGGATGAAGGCCACCGTGCGGTCGAAGAGGATCAGCCGGTCGATGACCTCGTCCAGGGTGCGTGCCTCGACCGTGTCACCCATCAGCTCCAGGTAGTTGAGCAGCCCCTGCCCGTGCCGGGCCACATGCGTGTACAGGTCGCGCATGCGCACGCCCCGGCCGCGCAGGGTCAGCGCCCGGTGCAGCCCCTCGGTCAGCTCGGCCTCCCGCCGGATGCCGCCCGGCTGCACGGTGAGCACCTCGGTGGTGCACGCCTCGGTCGCCTCGTCCATCGCGGCCTGGATGCGGGAGAGCCCGTCCAGGACCCGGATCGCGCTGCCCTCGGCCGGGGCCGCCAGCGCGTTCAGCTGCCGGCCGAGGCCCGCGTACCACTCGAAGGCGGCCACCGCCGAGCCCATCCGCCGCTGGCTCTCGCTGACCTCGTCGTAGACCCCGCGCAGCAGCCTGGTCATGACCTCCTGCGGGGAGGTCGGCACCAGCCAGTCCATGTCGTCCGGGTCCGGGTGCAGCAGAGCCAGTTCCAGCAGACAGGGCACCGGTTCGGCGTCCGTGCGCGGCACCCGCCCCCGGCGCACGGCACGGGAATACACACGGTCCCCGGCCTCGCACAGCCGGTCGGCACCGTGAGGATGCTCCTCCGCCCCGTGCCCGGCCATCGCCCATTCCACCCCCGGTGTGCTGCCACTTCCGCAGCGCAACTATGCGCGGCGGCGACCGGGTCCGCAACACGGCTCTCCCGGCGGGGGCTGCCGCGAACCACCGGTATGCCCGGGTTTCATCCAGGCTCCATCCCCCTGCTTGCAACAAGATGAGGGAAGGTGGTGATCCGGACCGGAGCTGACGCCGCAGGGGCCCCGCCGCGGGGCTACTTCAGGCCGATCGCCGCGCAGGCCGCCTTGTACTTGGCGGTGCAGATGTCCTCGACGGTGTAGATGCCGTCGGCGATGACCGTGTCCTTGATGGTGTCCTTGGTCAGCGCGCTCACCTGGACCAGCTTGGACGGGATGTCCTTGGTCGTGGGGCTGTCGACCTTGTCCTGGGTGAGGGCGTCGAACTGGATGTCCTTGCCCTGGATCTTGGTGACGGCCATCTGCGCGGCGGCCTCGGCCTCGTCCGGGTAGGACTTGTAGACACTCATGTACTGCTCGCGGGTCACCACCCGCTGGATGGCGTCGAGTTCGGCGTCCTGGCCGGTGATCGGGGGCAGGTCGGTGACGCCGACCGCCTTGAGGGCCTTGATGACGCCGCCCGCCATGCCGTCGTTGGCCGCGTAGACGCCGGCGATGTTGTCCTTGCCGATCTTGCTGATCGCCTCGGCCATGTTGGTCTGGGCGTTCTCCGGCTTCCAGTCCTTGGTGTCGTAGGACTCCGCGATCGTCACCTTGCCGTTCAGCTCGGACAGCGCGCCCTGCTTGAACTGCTTGGCGTTCGGGTCCGTGAGCGAGCCGTTCATCATGACGATCTTGTCGGAGGTGTCGACGCCCGAACCCAGCGCCTCCAGCAGCGTGCGGGCCTGCACCTCGCCGACCAGCTCGTTGTCGAAGGAGATGTAGGCGTCGATCGGACCCTCGGCGAGGCGGTCGTAGGCGATGACCGGAATGCCCGCGTCCTTGGCCTTCTTCACCCCGTCGGCGACGGCGTGCGCGTCGACCGCGTCGAGCAGGATGACGTCGACCTTGTCGTCGACCATCTGCTGCAGCTGGTCGGCCTGCCGGGTGGCGCTCGCGTCGGCGTTGGCGTACTTGACCTTGCCCTGCTTCCGGGTGAGTTCGGCCACCTTGTCCCGGATGATGGGGTAGTCGAACCTGTCGTAGCGCGTGTTGGCCTTCTCGGGCAGCAGCAGGCCCACGGTGATGTCGTTGCCCTTGGTGGGGCTCGCGCTCGCGCCGTCCTCCGCCGCGTTCAGCACGCCGCAGCCGGCGAGCGAGAGGGTCATCGTGGACGCGGCCACGGATATGGCGATACGACGCATTCGAGGGCTCACTTCAGGTGCGTTCCGGACGTGGGTGGCGCTATACGACCCAGGTGTCTGAAAAGACAACGCGGAGCCGCCACCCGACGTCAAGCGGAATCACTTAACGAGTCCGCAACACCACGCTCAGCTGTACCTGTGAAGATTACGCGGAACCACCTACAAACCCTCTTTACGGACCCTCCATCCAGCGGAAGTCCACATCCGGGCCGGGATCGGCGCACCCACCCGCCGACAGCGGCGGCACGCGAGAGGGGCCCGCAGGCACGGATGCCTGCGGGCCCCTCTCGCGCGTTCCCGCGCGTCAGTCCGACTGCTGCTGCCGCTTGGGCCGCCACACCACCAGGGCGCTGGTCTGCTGCACCTCCTGGTACGGGACCAGGTCCCGGCGGTAGGAGGCGTGGACGGCGGCCTCGCGCTGCCGCATCGCGGCCGCCGCGCCGTCCAGCGCCGCCTCCATCTCCGCGACGCGGGACTGCAGGGCGGCGACCTGGTTCTCCAGTTCGATGATCCGCTTGATTCCGGCCAGGTTGATGCCCTCGTCCTGCGACAACTGCTGCACCTGGCGGAGCAGTTCGATGTCGCGAGCCGAGTAACGGCGGCCCCGGCCGGCGGTGCGGTCGGGGGAGACCAGGCCCAGGCGGTCGTACTGGCGCAGCGTCTGCGGGTGGAGTCCGGAGAGCTGGGCCGCCACCGAGATGACGTAGACCGGGGTCTCCTCGGTCAGTTCATACGGGTTACGCCGACGGCCGTCCATCACTCTCAAGCTCCCTTCGCGGCCTCGAACAGCTCCGCCCGCGGGTCCTCGTCCGCGGTCGCCTCGCGATACGCCTCCAGTGCGTCACGAGCCTTCCCCGACAGGTCCCCCGGGACACTCACCTCGACGGTGACCAGCAGGTCGCCGCGAGTGCCGTCCTTGCGGACCGCGCCCTTGCCACGGGCGCGCATCGTGCGGCCGTTGGGCGTGCCCGGCGGCAGCTTCAGCGTGACGGCCGGGCCGCCGAGGGTCGGCACCCGCACCTCACCGCCGAGGGCCGCCTCGGCGAACGTCACCGGCACGGTGACGGTGAGGTTGTCGTCCTTGCGCCCGAACACCGGGTGCTCGCCGACGTGCACGACCACATACAGGTCGCCCGCCGGTCCGCCCCGCTCGCCGGGCGCTCCCTTGCCGCGCAGCCGGATGCGCTGCTTGTCGGTGACACCCGCCGGGATGCGGACCTGCATCGTGCGGGACGACTTGGCGCGCCCGCTGCCCTTGCACTCCAGGCAGGGGTGCTCGGCGATCAGGCCGCGGCCCTTGCAGTCGGGGCAGGGGTCGGTGAGCGAGAAGCCACCGCCCGAACCCCGGGCGACCTGCCCGGTGCCGACGCAGGTCGGGCACACCCGCGGGGTGCCGTTCTTGTCGCCGGTGCCGGAACAGGCCTTGCAGGGCTGCTGGGACGTCATCCGCAGCGGGACCGTCGCGCCCTCGATCGCCTCGGTGAAGCTGAGGGTGACCTCGGTGTCGATGTCCTGGCCGCGCCGCGGCTGGGTCCGGGTCGGCCCCGCGCCGCCGCGGTTGAACAGGCCCCCGAAGACGTCTCCGATTCCGCCGCCGAAGCCTCCGCCGCTCTGGGCGTTGCCTCCGAAGAGGTCGCCCAGGTCGAAGTTGAAGGAGCCGCCGCCGGCGCCCGGTCCGGGGCGGAAGCCGCCGTTGCCGAACAGGGCGCGGGCCTCGTCGTACTCCTTGCGCTTCTTGGGGTCGCCGAGCACGTCGTTGGCCTCGGAGATCTCCTTGAAGCGCTCCTCGGCCTTGACGTTGCCCTTGTTGGCGTCCGGGTGGAACTCGCGGGCGAGCTTCCGGTACGCCTTCTTGATCTCGGCCTCGGTGGCGTCCTTGGGGACGCCGAGGACCTTGTAGTAGTCCTTCTCGATGAAGTCCTTGGTGCTCATCCCCGACGTCCCTCCTCTCCTGCGTCGTCGGTGATTACGTCAGCCCTCCTCCGGGCCACCGTTCTCCTTGTCGTCGCCCTCCGCCGCGGTGTTCTCCTCGGCGCCCTCGCCCTTGACGGTCTGCGCGCCGGGCTGCGGTTCGGCGACGGCCACCCGCGCGGGGCGGATGGTGCGCTCGCCGATGCGATACCCGGGCTGGAGGATCGCCACGCAGGTCGTCTCGGTGACGTCCGGCGCGTAGGAGTGCATCAGGGCCTCGTGGATCGTCGGGTCGAAGGGCTCGCCCTCCTTGCCGAACTGCTGCAGGCCCATCTTGGCCGCGACGGTCTCCAGCGACTCGGCGACGGACTTGAAGCCGCCGACCAGTTCACCGTGTTCCCGGGCGCGGCCGATGTCGTCGAGCACGGGCAGAAGCTCGGTCAGGAGGTTCGCGACGGCGATCTCCTTGACCGCGACCCGGTCACGCTCGACGCGGCGGCGGTAGTTCTGGTACTCGGCCTGGAGGCGCTGGAGGTCCGCCGTACGCTCGCCGAGCGCCGTGCGCACCTGGTCCAGCTGGGCCACCAGGCCCGCGTCTGCACTTACGTCCCCGGCCGGGGCCGCCCCCTCTTCGGGAGCGGCCTTCGACTCGGCGTCTTCGGGGGTCGCGCCGGAGGGGACGTCGGGCTTCTCCTCGAAGCCCGGGGTCTCCTCCGTCACGCGGCACCGTCCTTGCGCTCGTCGTCCACGATCTCGGCGTCGACGACGTCGTCGTCAGCGGGCTTGGCGCCGCCCGCGGTGGCACCCTCGGGACCGCCGGGCTGCGCGGCCTGGGCGTCGGCGTACATGGCCTGGCCCAGCTTCTGCGAGACGCCCGCGACCTTCTCGGTGGCGGTGCGGATCTCGGCGGTGTCCTCGCCCTTGAGGGCTTCCTTCAGCTCGCCGACCGCGGCCTCGACCTCGGTCTTGATCTCGCCCGGGACCTTGTCCTCGTTGTCCTTGAGGAACTTCTCGGTCTGGTAGACGAGCTGCTCGCCCTGGTTGCGGGTCTCGGCGGCCTCGCGGCGGGCGTGGTCCTCCTCCGCGTACTTCTCGGCCTCCTGGCGCATGCGGTCGACCTCGTCCTTCGGCAGCGAGGAGCCGCCGGTGACGGTCATCTTCTGCTCCTTGCCCGTGCCCAGGTCCTTGGCGGTCACGTGCATGATGCCGTTGGCGTCGATGTCGAAGGCGACCTCGATCTGCGGGACGCCACGCGGGGCCGGGGGCAGACCGGTCAGCTCGAACATGCCGAGCTTCTTGTTGTACGCCGCGATCTCGCGCTCGCCCTGGTAGACCTGGATCTGCACGGACGGCTGGTTGTCCTCGGCCGTCGTGAAGATCTCGGAGCGCTTGGTCGGGATCGTGGTGTTGCGCTCGATCAGCTTGGTCATGATGCCGCCCTTGGTCTCGATACCGAGGGACAGCGGGGTGACGTCGAGCAGCAGGACGTCCTTGACCTCACCCTTGAGGACACCGGCCTGGAGCGCGGCGCCGATGGCGACGACCTCGTCCGGGTTGACGCCCTTGTTGGCCTCGTTGCCGCCGGTCAGCTCCTTGACCAGCTCGGCGACGGCGGGCATACGGGTGGAGCCGCCGACGAGGACGACGTGGTCGATCTCGCCGAGGGCGATGCCGGCGTCCTTGATGACGTTGTGGAACGGCGTCTTGCAGCGCTCCAGCAGGTCGGCCGTCAGCTGCTGGAACTGAGCCCGGGTGAGCTTCTCGTCCAGGTGCAGCGGGCCCTCGGCGGACGCGGTGATGTACGGCAGGTTGATCGAGGTCTCGGTGGAGGAGGACAGCTCGATCTTGGCCTTCTCGGCGGCCTCGCGGAGGCGCTGCAGGGCCATCTTGTCCTTGGACAGGTCCACGCCGTGGCCGGACTGGAACTGCTTGACCAGGTAGTCGACGACGCGCTGGTCCCAGTCGTCACCACCGAGGTGGTTGTCACCGTTGGTGGCCTTCACCTCGACGACGCCGTCGCCGATCTCCAGGAGGGACACGTCGAAGGTGCCGCCACCGAGGTCGAAGACGAGGATCGTCTGGTCGTCCTTGTCGAGGCCGTACGCCAGAGCGGCCGCGGTGGGCTCGTTGACGATGCGCAGGACGTTCAGACCGGCGATCTCGCCGGCCTCCTTCGTCGCCTGGCGCTCGGAGTCGTTGAAGTAGGCCGGGACGGTGATGACCGCGTCGGTCACCTTCTCGCCCAGGTAGGCCTCGGCGTCCCGCTTCAGCTTCTGCAGGATGAACGCGGAGATCTGCTGCGGGTTGAAGTCCTTCCCGTCCAGCTGGATCTTCCAGTCGGTGCCCATGTGACGCTTCACCGAGCGGATGGTCCGGTCCACGTTCGTGACCGCCTGGCGCTTGGCGACCTCGCCGACGAGCACCTCACCGTTCTTCGCGAAGGCGACGACGGACGGCGTGGTCCTGGCACCCTCGGCGTTGGTGATGACGGTGGGCTCGCCGCCCTCCAGAACGCTGACGACGGAGTTAGTCGTGCCCAGGTCGATGCCGACCGCACGTGCCATGGTTGATTCCTCCAGCTGACTTGAGTGGAACAGGCTCAAGTGTGCATGAGGAGACGCGACGGGTCAACAGACCTGAGCCAGCCAGACTCAAGTCTTATCCGTTCCTTACACGCAACCGGCCGCTGACCTGCGTCGATTCCGTGCGTCGGGGCGGCTGGACAGGGATGCGAAGGAGTACGAGGACGGCCAGCAGCGCCGCTCCCCCCACCCACAGCACGGCCCCGTCCCCGGTCCATCCGGTGTGCACGAGCACCCCGACGAGCACCGAGGAGAAGGAGGCGGCGCCCAGCAGCACGACGGACCCCTGAGGAGTGAGCCCGAGCCGCCGCAGCCGGTGCGCGAGATGGTCCGGCCGCCGCCTGAGCAGCGGGTGCCGGGCCGTCAGCCGGGCCAGGACCACGAGGACGGCGTCGGCGGCGGCGACCGCGCCGAGGCAGAACACCACCGCCGCGCTCGGCCCGATCGCGTACCCCGCGCGCGTGAAGACGACGGACGAGGACAGCAGGAACCCGGTGAACAGCGACCCGCACGCCCCCATGCCGACCCTCGCGGGATGCCAGTTGTGCATCAGGAAGCCGGTGAGAGCGGCGGCGAACACGCTCAGCAGCACGGCGAGGCCGTCCATCACCTCGGCGGCGGCACAGGCACCCGCCCCGAACGCGGTGACCACCCCGACCGTCCCGGCCAGCCCGTCGGCGTGATCGAGCCCCTTGAAGGCGAGAGAGGCGAGCACGATCCAGCCCACGGCCAGCGCCCCGCCCGGCACACCCGTCGCGTCGTACGGCACCACACAGGCCGCCGCCACGGCCGTACCCGCGACCAGCACACGCGCGCGCAGCCGCCACACGTCGGCGACCAGGCCCAGCGCGGCGACCACGGTGGCGGCCATCAGCAGCCGCCCGACCCCGTCCCCGAGCGGGGCGACCCGGGTCCATTCCCCCGTCCAGGCGACCAGACAGGTGACGGTCACGACGGCGAGCCCGCCGAGCACCGGCAGGGGCCGCTGGCGGCGCGGGTCGAGGACGCCCAGCCGCAGCCCGGGCACCCTGAGCAGCGCCGCGAACACTGCGGCGAGGAGGAGGGCGGCTGTTGCGGCGGCGATCCCGTAGAGCACGGCTCTAAGGTAGGGGCGAATGTAGCAATTCGGTATGAATAACACGATCGGATTGCCTGCCGGAAGCACCGGACACACCCTGAGGACCCCCGGAGGAAGGCGGCCCTCAGCGACTCAGATCACCCCGCGCTCCGCTGCATCCCGACGGAAGATGGGGGTAGTCTCAGACGGACTGCATAAGTTACCGCTTAGTAATGTCGCTCAGTTAAATTCCAGGCCGCCTCAGGAGCCCCAATGCAACTCGCCGCGATCATCGTGTCGCTGGTCCTGATCGTGGTCGGCGTGGCACTGTTCGGCCGCGCCCTCCTGCAGATCTTCAACTTCATGCGGCTGGGCCAGCCGGTGCCGGCCGGTACGCGGACCAACGATCCCACACAGCGCACCATCACCGTGGTCAGGGAGTTCCTCGGCCATACCAGGATGAACCGCTGGGGCGTCGTCGGTGTGGCGCACTGGTTCGTGGCGGTCGGCTTCCTCACCCTGCTGCTGACGATCGTCAACGCGATCGGCCAGCTGTTCCAGGCGGACTGGATCCTGCCGATCATCGGCGAGTGGGCGCCGTACAACGTGTACGTCGAGTTCATGGGCACGATGACGGTGGCGGGCATCCTCGTCCTGATCGCCATCCGCCAGCTGAGCCACCCGCGCAGGCCGGGCCGCAAGTCCCGCTTCGCCGGATCCAACTTCGGCCAGGCGTACTTCGTCGAGTCCGTCATCCTCGTCGTCGGCGTCTGCATCTTCATGCTGCACGCCCTCGAGGGCGCCCAGCACCACGTGGACGGCTACGAGGCCTCGTTCTTCATCTCGTACCCGGTCGTCTCCTGGTTCGAGGGCATGGACGTCTCCACGCTCCAGAACCTCACCTACTTCTTCGCCGGCGTGAAGATCGCGACCTCCTTCATCTGGATGATCACGGTCGCCCTCAAGACCGACATGGGTGTGGCCTGGCACCGCTTCCTGGCCTTCCCGAACATCTGGTTCAAGCGCAACGCCGCCGGCGAGACCTCCCTCGGCGCGCTGCTCCCGATGACCTCCGGCGGCAAGCCGATCAACTTCGAGGACCCGGGCGAGGACGACGTCTTCGGCGTCTCCCAGGTCGAGCAGTTCTCCTGGAAGGGCCTGCTGGACTTCTCCACCTGCACCGAGTGCGGCCGCTGCCAGTCGCAGTGCCCCGCCTGGAACACCGGCAAGCCGCTGTCCCCGAAGCTGCTGATCATGTCGCTGCGCGACAACGCCCACGCCAAGGCGCCCTACCTGCTCGCGGGCGGCGGCAAGACCGTGGAGGGCGAGGAGAAGGCGTCCGAGGAGCAGCTGAAGAACGTTCCCGCCGCCGCTCTCGCCGAGGCCGAGCGCCCCCTGATCGGCACCGCCGAGGAGAACGGCGTCATCGACCCGGACGTCCTGTGGTCCTGCACCACCTGCGGCGCCTGTGTCGAGCAGTGCCCGGTGGACATCGAGCACGTCGACCACATCGTCGACATGCGCCGCTACCAGGTCATGATCGAGTCCGCGTTCCCGTCCGAGGCGGGCACGATGCTCAAGAACCTGGAGAAGAAGGGCAACCCCTGGGGCCTGGCCAAGAAGCAGCGCCTGGAGTGGACCAAGGAGGTCGACTTCGAGGTCCCTGTCGTCGGCAAGGACATCGAGGACCTCTCCGAGGTCGAGTACCTGTACTGGGTCGGCTGCGCCGGTGCCCTGGAGGACCGCGCCAAGAAGACCACCAAGGCCTTCGCCGAACTCCTCCACATCGCGGGCGTCAAGTTCGCGATCATGGGCGGGGACGAGAAGTGCACCGGTGACTCCGCCCGCCGCCTCGGCAACGAGCCCCTGTTCCAGGAACTCGGCATGGAGAACGTCGCCGCTCTGAACATGGCGTTCGGTGAGTCCCTCAACGAGGAGGGCGAGGTGGACGAGTCGACGAAGAAGCCGAAGTCCGCGAAGAAGATCGTCGCGACCTGCCCGCACTGTCTCAACACCCTCGGCAACGAGTACCCGCAGCTCGGCGGCGACTACGAGGTCATCCACCACACCCAGCTGCTGCAGCACCTGGTGGACGAGGGCAAGCTGATCCCGGTCACCCCGGTCGAGGGCATCATCACCTACCACGACCCGTGCTACCTGGGCCGCCACAACAAGATCTACACGCCGCCGCGCGAGATCATCGGCAAGGTCCCGGGCCTGCGCAACGAGGAGATGCACCGCCACAAGGAGCGCGGCTTCTGCTGCGGCGCCGGCGGCGCCCGGATGTGGATGGAGGAGCGGATCGGCAAGCGCATCAACAACGAGCGCGTCGACGAGGCCCTCTCCCTCAACCCGGACATCGTCTCCACCGCCTGCCCGTTCTGCCTCGTCATGCTCACGGACTCCGTGAACGGCAAGAAGAACGAGGGCAAGGCCAAGGAGTCCATCCAGGTCGTGGACGTCGCCCAGCTCCTGCTGGACTCCGTCAAGACCCCGGTCCCGGACGACGAGCCCCCGGCGGGCACGGCCGAGTCGGAGACCGAGCCGCAGCCGGAGCCGGTGAAGTAGCGGCCCCCGCACGGCCGGCAGCGACCGGCCCCTGAGAACCGACGGCGCCCCCTGACCCGCACAGGCAGGGGGCGCCGTCGTTCGCATGTCACAGGCCGGGGCGCCGTCTCGTCTCAGGGGCGCAGGCATCCTCGACCAAGGAGCGGATGATGGACCTCGCGCTGTGGATCACTGCCGGACTGCTGGCCGCGGTGGCCCTGACCGGTGGCATCAGCAAGACGTTCGTACCCCGGCGGAAGCTGGCCGAGGCCCATGGCGGGGGCTGGACCGCGGACGCCGGCGTCGCATTCGTCAAGACGCTCGGCGTCCTCGAACTCCTGGCCGCGGCGGGCCTGGTCCTGCCCGCCGCGCTCGGTATCGCACCGGTCCTGGTGCCGGTGACCGCCGTCTGCTGGATCCTGCTGATGATCGGCGCGATGATCACCCATGGCCGCCGTGGCGAATCCGCGTTCGTGCTGCTGAACCTGGTCTACCTCGCGCTCGCGGTACTCCTCGCCTGGGGCCGCTTCGGCCCCGGGCCCTTCAGCGGCTGACCGGCGGCCGACGACCGATCATCCACGACGTCCAGGAGGAACCGGCGTGAGCAGGACCGAGGAGTTCCAGGAGCTGCGGCCGCTGCTGTTCTCGATCGCCTACCGGATACTGGGCGGCGTCGGCGAGGCCGAGGACGCGGTCCAGGAGACCTGGCTGCGCTTCCAGGCCTCCCCGGCCGAGCCCAGATCGGTCAAGGCCTTCCTCTCGGCCACGGTCACCCGGATCTCGATCGACGTGCTGCGCTCGGCGCGCGTGCGGCGGGAGCGGTACGTCGGACCGTGGCTCCCCGAGCCACTGCTCGCCGACCCCTACGAGGATCCGGCGCGGTCGGCGGAGCTGGCCGACTCGGTGTCGATGGCGGCCCTGCTGCTCCTCGAGCGGCTCAGCCCGCTCGAGCGGGCTGTCTTCGTCCTGCGGGAGGTGTTCGACTTCGGCTTCCCCGAGATCGCGTCGGCGGTGGGACGCTCGGAGGCGGCGTGCCGTCAGCTGGCGGTGCGGGCACGGCGCCACATGTCCGCGGGCCGCCCCCGCTTCGAGGCGGACCGCCAGGAGCGGGCGGAACTGGCCTCCCGCTTCTTCGACGCCCTCCGCGCGGGCGACGTCGCCGGTCTGCAGGACCTGCTCGCCGCCGACGTGTCGATGGTCGGCGACGGCGGCGGCAAGGCGCCGCAGCTGGCCAGGGCCGTCAGCGGCGCCGGGAACGTGGCCCGGCTGCTCGCGTTCGCCTTCCCCCGGATGGCCCGGGTCGACGTGACGTGCGAGCCGCACGAGATCAACGGCCAGCCGGGCGCGATCGTGCGCGACCGGGACGGCCAGGTGCTCAACACCCTGACGCTCGATGTGCTGGACGGCCGGATCCAGGCGATCCGCTTCGTGATCAACCCGGACAAGCTCGGTCACCTGGGCCCGGTGGCGGACGCCTGGGCGATCGACCGCGCGGTGCGACCGGGGCGCCGGTCCGCACGCTGACCGCGCCAGGCCGAGGGACTCGTCCGAGCCGAGGCCGGCCTCGGCTCCTTCGTGGCGAAGCGCCCCGTCGAGAACCCGGGCAGTCCGCCCAGGACCACTCGGCGACGGGGCGCCCCATGCGCGGCGTGCCGGCTACGCGCCCTTGGGACCGGCCTGCTGCACCACGTCGAAGGACCACAGGGTGGAGCCGGAGGCGGCCGGCCGGGGCCGCTCGCCGCCCTCGCCGCCGCCTTGGTGCGCGGACTTCATCGGGCCCTCCATCCACGCCTGGAAGGACTCCTCGTCACGCCAGCGGGTGTACACGAGGTACTGGTCGGTGCCCTCGACGGGTCGCAGCAGCTCGAACCACTCGAAGCCGTCGGAGTTCTCCACGGCGTGGGCCCGCGAGGCGAACCGCTTCTCCAGCACCTCCCGCTGCTCGGCGGGAACGGTCAGCACGTTGATCTTCACTACGCTCATACCCCCATCCTGACCCACACCGCGGCCGTCTCAGAAGGAGGTCGTGCCGGCGTACACCAACAGGACGAGGACGAAGCCGCCGCCGGCGAACAGGAACGACACCACGTTCCCGTCCTGTCCGAGCAGGATCGGGCGCCAGGCCGCGTAGAGCCCGACGAGGAACAGGCCCCGCACCGTCTGCGCCGGCGCCGACCAGGCCCGCTCCTGGAGGGAGTCGGTGTCGGGGGCCAGGGCGAAGACCGCGGCCATGACGACGCCGAAGACCCCCGCGACGAGGACGAAGGCGAACAGGGCCGCCCCGCCCAGCTCGTCGTCCGGGAACGCCTTCCAGCGGCCCGCGGCCAGGGTCGGCAGGTCCTTGGACTCGTTGACGTATCCGCCCAGGCCGGGCTGCGAGCGGGACCACAGCACCTCGACCCGGGTGTCCGCACGGGGCTTGTCGTAGGTGTAGGCGCCTTTCACGAGGAGGCGTTCGGGGCCGCCGTCGACGGCGAGCGCCAGCCGTGAGGCGTAGCCCTTCACCTGGTCCTCGTCGTCCAGTTCGGCCCGTGTCCGCAGCGGCTTGCCGACCACCCGTGCCGTGCCGACCTCGGCACCCGCGTCCCGCAGCTTCTCGATCCGCTCGTTGGACGGCATGCTCAAGAGGCAGGCGAACATGGCGCCGGAGGCGAGGGCAACCAGCAGCCAGACGACAGCCGTACGGCCCTTGACCCAGAACGCGGATTCGCCGAGGCCGGGCCACGGTGTGCCGGTCCTCCGGCCGCCCTTCGTCAGTGAGACCCCGCCGAAGTCCGGCGGGCCGGCCTCGTCCATCAGCCGCAGCACCCACAGCGCCACGACCCGCACCGCAGCGCACCCCGCGGCCACGCCACCCCACAGCAGCGGCCCGTCCCACGGGTGGGACATGGGCGCGACCCCCAGCAGCCACGTGCAGGCGACCACCCCCGCGACCCATCCCACCAGCCCGCACAGCCGCACGAGCCACACCAGCGTGAACGCCATCCATTCCCCCCGGACGCCTGACCGGCCCAGTAGGGAATCAGGGCCGCGCCCACCTGTCCACCCCCGGCCTCCGCCCCCGGCCGCGGCTCCCGGCCGGGGGCGGGGTGTCGCCACCACTCGAACACGTGCATCATTGCCGGGGGTTGCCAACGGGGCCTGCGAGATGGACGGTGCGAATGCGAAGCGGCAGAGCGGATGCGGCGATGGCCGCCGGCTGCGCGTTCCTGCTCGGCGCCTGCGGCCTGCTCGGCGCCTGTGGCCCGGCCGACGGCGGCAAGGCCGGCCGGCCCGCGCGGACGACGGTCGCGGACGCCCCCGCCTCGCTGCCCGTCCCGCACGGCAAGGGCAGCAGGGTCCCGGACGACTTCAACGGCGACGGCCACCGCGACCTCGTCCTGGACGACCTGGTCAAGGCACAGAGCCACGCCGACGACGCGGGCATCGGCATCGTGTACGGCAGTGCGCGCGGACTCAGGCCGGGAGCCCGGCAGTTGCTCAGCCCGAAGAAGCAGGCGGCCCCCACCGCGGGGCGGCTTCCGGCCGTCTTCGACGCCGAGGAGGGCTGTGATCTCGACGGCGACGGCTTCACCGACCTGATCGTGTCGACCGACCCGCCGTACGACGGCCAGGGGCAGCCCCCGGTGCCGTTGCAGATCCTCTTCGGCTCTCCGGCCGGGCTCACCGGGCGGGGGGTCAAGCTCGCCGTCCCGGCCCGCGCCCGCTACGGCAACGACTGGCCGGACCAGCCGGTGTGCGGCGACTTCGACGGCGACGACGAGGCCGACCTGGTGCTGCACGCCTCCGGCGGGAAACTGTCCTACCTGCGCGGCCCGTTCAGCCGGCAGGGCGCCCCGCACGCCGCCGGCGCACCCCTGACCTCCCCCGGTGAGGTGCCCGTCGGCCCCGCCGCCGACGTGAACGACGACGGGTACGACGACCTCGTGGTCCGTGCGGCGGAGGGCACCGGCAGGGCCGCGGTCGTCCTCGGCGGCCCCACCGGTCCGGCCCGCACCGGAGCCGTCCTGCCCTCGGGCGTCGATGTCGCCCTCGGCCGCTTCGGGCGGGGCAAGGCACTGGACGCGGCCGTGGGCGGCATGGCGGAAACGTCTCTGCGCTACGACCTCCCGGTCCCGGCCGCCCGGGCCGCCCTCGCCGCCCCCGGCTCGATGCTCGACGCCGCCGACTTCGACGGGGACGGCCGCGACGAACTCCTCTCCAGCGGCTCCCGGTTGCGCCTCTTCCGCGCCGGTGCGGCCGGGCTGTCGACGCGCGGCGCAGTCACCGTCGTTCCCCGGACCGCCGGCACGACCCGGGTCCTGGCCGCCGCCGACTTCGACGGGGACGGACGCGCCGACCTGGCCGTACGGACGTACCGGGGCGAGACGCGGGACACGGTCGCCGTGTACGGGGGCACGGCGAAGGAACTGGTCGGCGCCGAGCCGGTGGTGGCCTTCTCCACCTCGGCGTTCCTGGAGCCGTGACCCCACGGCCCACCCGCCGTCACCACAGCCCCGAAAAATTACCGAACTCACGTACAACCTTTACGCCCCGGCACAGGTCTCCTGATCGCCGATCGCCTGTGAACCGCGGGAGAACCCGCGTCGAACACGGGCAGTCCGCACCCCATCGACTGTGGATGCCCGCCAGGCATCCCCCGCATGCCGCAGGAGAACCCGCATGCACAAGCACCGGCGACTCGCCCTCGCGACGGCCACCGCGGCCGCGCTGACGGGCGGTCTGCTCACCTTCGTCGCCTCGCCCGCGACCGCCGCCGACTCCGTCAAGGTCGCGAAGGCCGACTTCAACGGCGACGGCATCGGCGACGTCGCCACCTCGGCGCCCGGCGCCTACGTCAGCGGCCACAAGGACGCCGGCCAGATCGTCGTGCTCTACGGCACGGCCACCGGCGTCTCCTCCGCCAAGCGCACCGTCATCAGCCAGGACACCACCGGCGTCGCCGGCACCGCCGAGGCCGGCGACGGCTTCGGCCGGGAGACCGCCTTCGGCGACTTCAACAACGACGGCTACGACGACCTCGCCGTCAGCTCCCCGTACGAGAAGGTCGGCACCGACACCAACGGCGGCGACCTCGTCATCCTGTACGGGTCCCAGAACGGCCTGACCGGCAAGTCCGCCCACCTGGTCGACCCGGCCGTCTCCGGCCACGACTACTGGGGCAAGGACCTGGCCGCCGGCGACTTCGACGGCGACGGCAAGACCGACCTGGTCGTCGGCAGCTCCGCCGCCACCCTGTACCTCTACAAGGGCGGGATCAGCAGCTCGGGCACCGCGGGCAGCCTCACCACCGTCAAGCCGCCCATCCTGTCCGGCAGCAACGACTACCCGTTCGGCCCGATGAGCCTGACCGCGGGTGACGTCAACGGCGACGGCCGCACCGACCTCGTGGTCGACGGCTACGAGACGTCCACCCAGTACGGCTGGAACACCAACTACTGGCTGCCCGGCACCGCGAGCGGCCTGACCGGCTCCTCCGCCAAGGCCATCAAGCCCGGCATCATCACCGCGATCGGCGACATCAACGGCGACGGCTTCGGCGACATCGTCAGCGGCGCCGGCTGGGACGCCACCATCGAGGACGGCACCCCCGTCCCGGACGCCTCCAACGGCGGCCGGGTGAACGTCACCTACGGTTCCGCCTCCGGTCCGGCCGCCACCACCGGCATCAACCAGAACACCGGCGGCGTCCCCGGCACCTCGGAGAAGGGCGACTCCTTCGGCTGGGACCTCGACCTCGGCGACATCAACGGCGACGGCTTCCAGGACCTCGTGGTCAGCGCCCCGCTGGAGGACATCGAGGGCGTCACCGACACCGGCGCGGTCACCGTCCTCTACGGCTCGGCGTCCGGCGTCAACACCGCTTCCGGCTTCCAGTCGTTCAACCAGAACACCACCGGTGTCCCCGGCGGCAACGAGAAGAACGACCTCTTCGGCACCGACGTCAAGCTCGACGACGTCACCGGCGACGGCAAGGCCGACCTGGTGATCGGCGCCTACGAGGACGCCGGTGACGGTGCCCTCACCTACCTGCCGTCCAACGGCACGAAGATCACCACCTCGGGCAGCCGCTTCATCGGGGCCGGCACCGCCGGCGTCTCCACCACGGGCACCCCGCAGTTCGGCGCCCTGTTCGCCGACTGACCGACCCCCCCTCTCCCTCCCTCCCGGCCGGACCCGCAGCACCGCGGGCCCGGCCCCACTCCCATCCGGAGCCCCGTCTTGCGCAAGCGCGTCCTCCTGCTGGCCGCAACCCTGACCACCGGCCTGCTCACCGCCCTTCCCGTCACCCCGGCCGCCGCCGCCCCCTCCAGGCTGGCCGGCGACTTCAACGGCGACGGCTACCTGGACATCGCCCTGAGCGCCGCGAGCCACGACGTCGGCACGGCCCAGCAGGCCGGCGCCGTCGTCGTGCTCTACGGCTCGTCCTCGGGCGTCTCCGCCACCCGGCGCACCGTGATCACGCAGAACTCCGCCGGGGTCCCGGGCACCGCCGAGCAGGGCGACCTCTTCGGCGCCAGCCTGGCCGCCGGCGACCTGGACGGCGACGGCTACTCCGACCTCGTCGTGGGCGCCACCGGCGAGAGCATCGGCGACCGGGACTCCGTGGGCAGCGCCACCATCCTGTGGGGCGGCACGTCCGGCCTCTCCGGCGGCGCCCTCGTGCCCCAGCCGTCCACCCTGCCCGAGTGGGGCGACTTCGCCCGCGGCATCGCGGTCGCCGACTTCGACGGGGACGGCAAGGCCGACGTCACCCTCACCGGCCGGACCGAGACCCGCATCTACAAGGGCCCCTTCACCCGCACGGGCACCCCGGTGAACAACCTCCGCGTCGGCGAACTGGGCACCACCACCGAGGTGTTCGCGGGCGACCTGAACCACGACGGCGCGGCCGAGCGCTTCTACCCGTTCCTCGTCGACGGCGACGAGGGCGGCGACATCATCTACTACACCTGGAACGGCTCCAAGCAGGCGATGAAGCGCCTGCCGAACGCCGACGGCCTGCCCGGCTCGATCGCCGACGTCAACGGCGACGGCTACGGCGACGTGGTCCTCGGCGACCCCTCGGACCCCACCACGTCCAAGAAGTCCGGCCACAAGGGCGGCCAGATCACCGTCTGGTACGGCGGCCCGAACGGCCCCGACCCCGACCAGACCCCGACCGTGATCCACCAGGACACCCCGGGCGCGCCCGGCGCCGCCGAGGCCGAGGACCTGTTCGGCTCCTCGATCGGCACCGGTGACATCAACGGCGACGGCTACGCCGACGTCGCGGTCGGCGCGCCCGGCGAGGACCTGGGCAGCATCGGCGAGGCGGGCGCGGTGACCATCCTGTTCGGCTCCGCCTCGGGCCTGACCACCAAGGGGGCCAAGACCTGGACGCAGGACACGGAGGGCGTCCCCGGCGGCTCCGAGGCCTGGGACCAGTTCGGCCAGTCGGTGCGGCTGACGGACATCAACAAGAACGGCAAGGCCGACCTGGTCATCGGCGCGGGCGGGGAGGACGGCCACGGCGCCGTCACCGTCCTGCGCGGCACCGCCTCCGGTCTGACCACCGACTACGCCAAGTTCATCAGCGCCCGTGACGTCTCCGTGAAGGGCAACGGCGACTTCGCCTGGGCCATCGCCCAGTGACACGCCCCCGACTCCGGCTTCCACAAGGGAACTCCATGCGTCCACGCGTCCTCGCCGTCGCCCTCGCCGGGGCCCTGGCCCCGCTCGCCCTGACCGTGCCCGCCGCCCACGCGGCCACGGCCGCCGCCCCGTACGACTTCAACGGCGACGGCCGCGCCGACCTCGCGATCGGCGCCCCCGACGCGACCGTCGGCGGCCAGTCCAAGGCGGGCGCCGTGTCGGTCGTCTACGGCAGCTCCACGGGGCTGAAGACGGCCACCCGCACCCTGATCACCCAGAACACCTCCGGCGTGCCCGGCACCGCGGAGGCGGGCGACGCGTTCGGCAGCGCCGTCGCCTCCGCCGACCTGAACAAGGACGGCTACGCCGACCTCCTGATCGGCGCGCCCGGTGAGGACGTCGACGGCGACACCAACGACGGCACGGTCGTCGTCGTCTGGGGCGCCGGGAGCGGACTGTCCGGGGCTCGTACGGTCATCGACTACTGGCACGACGAGGTGGACCGCTACGGGCAGGCGCTGGCCGCGGGCGACCTCGACGGCGACGGCGACACGGACGTCGCGATCGGTTCCACCGGCTCGGTCGCCCTGTCCTTCGTCAACGGCCCGGTCACCAGGTCCGGGAGCTGGCAGGGCGGCTCCGGCTCCGGCTTCCCCTCCTCCTACTCCCCCTCGTACGGCGTCACGTCCGTGACCGCCGGCCGTGTCTCCCCCGCCTGGTCCACCAGCCTGGTGGTGCACGGCCGGCAGCCCCGCACCGGCGCCGCCGTCACCCACCTGGTCACCGACCCGTCCATCGGCAACTTCACCGACTGGTGGCAGGACCTGCCCGCCGGCACGGTCTCGGCGATCGGCGACATCGACAAGGACGGATACGCCGACATCGCGATCGGCAACCCGGCCGAGACCTCCGCCGACCCGGCCGGTGCCAAGGGCGGCAAGGTCACCGTGGTCTACGGCGGACCGGGCGGCAAGGACACCTCCCGCGCCCCGCTGGTCCTCGGCCAGGACACGGCGGGCGTGCCGGGCGCGGCCGAGGCGGGCGACGCGTTCGGCAGCAGCGTCCACCTGGGCGACGTCAACGGGGACGGGTTCAAGGACCTGGCGATCGGCGCGTCCGGCGAGGACTCCGGCACCGGGTCGGTCACCCTCCTCTACGGCAGCGCCTCCGGCCTGACCACCAAGGGCGCGGTGTCGTACACCCAGAACACCGCGGGCGTCCCCGGCGCCGCCGAGAAGGGCGACCGCTTCGGCGCACGGGTCCTGCTCGCCGACCACTCCGGCGACCGCCGCGCGGAGCTGACCGTGGCGGGCCCGGGGGAGAACGCGAGCGACGGCGCGGTCTGGTCGCTGCGCGGCGCGGCCGGCGGCCCCACCACGGCCGGTGCGCTCTCCTTCGGCCCGTCGGCCACCGGAGTCTCCACCGCGGGCGCCCCGCGGTACGGCGCCGTCCTGAACAACTGACGCGGGGGAAGCCGGGGGGATCCCCGGCCGAACCCTGAATCACCCCCCTGACGCTCCCTTAGGGGATGTCACAGGTCGGCCGCAAAGCCGGGCCCGGACGCCCGGGCCCGGCACGTCGGTCTCCGGGACCAGGTACGTTCGATGACGTGGCTGGATTCAGGATCGGACGCGGGGGCCGGGACAACCGCACCCCCCAAGGACAGCAGGCGCCGCAGGGACCGTCGTACGGACAGGGGCGGCCCGGCGGGCCGTCGCGCGGACGGCAGGGACCGTCGTACGGGCAGCCCGCGGGCCCCTCGTACGGCTACCCGGCGGCGCAGCAGCCGCCGTACCCGCAGCAGGGACAGTCGTACGGGTACCCGGGGCCGGCCGACGACGGCCCGGAGTACTTCGGCGACGACGGCGGCTACCCGAGCGCGGGGCACGGCGGACACGACCCTTACGCGGCGAACAACCCGGGCCACACCCAGGCGTTCTCGGTCGACGAGGCCGCCGGCTACACCCGGGGCGCGACCTACCACGCCGGCTCCGCCGCCGCTCCCGCCGCACCGGTGGGCCCGCCGCTGCACTGGAAGGAACTGCTGAAGGGGATCGTCCTGTCCCCGGACCAGACGTTCCTGCGCATGCGGGACTACACGATGTGGGCCCCCGCCGTCATCGTCACCTTCCTCTACGGCCTGCTCGCCGTCTTCGGCTTCGACGGCGCCCGCGCGGACGCGATCAGCGCGACGCTCTCCAACGCGGTCCCGATCGTGCTGGTGACGGCGGTCGTGATGGTGCTCGGCCTGTTCGTCCTGGGCGTGGTCACCCACACCCTGGCCCGCCAGCTCGGCGGTGACGGCGCCTGGCAGCCGACCGTGGGCCTGTCCATGCTGATCACGGCGCTCACCGACGCGCCCCGCCTGGTCGTCGCCATGTTCTTCGGCGGCGACGCCGGCTTCGTCCAGCTGCTCGGCTGGGCCACCTGGATCGGCGCGGGTGCGCTGCTGACCCTGATGGTCTCCCGCTCCCACGACCTGCCCTGGCCGAAGGCACTGGGCGCGGCGGCGATCCAGCTGATCGCGCTGCTGTCGATCGTGAAGCTGGGCACGTTCTAGTCCCACGGCGCACGTCACGGCGCACGTCCACGGCGCACGGAAAAGGCCCCCGGCACGGCAGCCGGGGGCCTTTCGTACGTGGTGGAACTAGGCGTCGAGCACCTGTCCGGCCCGCTTCACCACCGGCGGCTCGACACTCCACGGGAAGTTGATCCAGTCGTCCGTGCGCTTCCAGACGTACTCGCACTTCACGAGCGAGTGGGACTTCTCATAGATCACCGCGGAGCGCACCTCGGCGACGGTGTCGAGGCAGAAGTCGCGCACGAGCTTGAGCGTCTTGCCGGTGTCCGCGACGTCGTCGGTGATGAGCACCTTCTTGTCGGAGAAGTCGATGATGTTGGGGACCGGCGCCAGCATGACGGGCATCTCCAGGGTCGTCCCCACGCCCGTGTAGAACTCCACGTTGACCAGGTGGATGTTCTTGCAGTCCAGGGCATAGGCGAGCCCGCCCGCGACGAACACCCCGCCCCGGGCGATGCTGAGCACGATGTCCGGCTCGTACCCGTCGTCGGCGATGGTCTGCGCCAGCTCGCGCACGGCGGTCCCGAACCGCTCGTAGGTCAGGTTCTCCCGCACGTCTGCGTTGCTCATGCCGTGGCTGTCCTCACACCTGGGTCCGATGGAAATTGACGTAGGACCGCGAGGCGGTCGGCCCGCGCTGCCCCTGGTACCGGGAGCCGTAGCGCTCGCTGCCGTAGGGGAACTCGGCGGGCGAGGACAGCCGGAACATGCACAGCTGCCCGATCTTCATGCCCGGCCACAGCTTGATGGGGAGGGTGGCGAGATTGGACAGCTCCAGGGTCACGTGTCCGCTGAAGCCCGGGTCGATGAACCCGGCGGTGGAGTGCGTGACCAGCCCCAGGCGGCCGAGCGAACTCTTCCCCTCGAGGCGGGAGGCGAGGTCGTCGGGCAGCGTGATCACTTCATACGTCGAGGCGAGGACGAACTCCCCCGGATGAAGAATGAACGGCTCGTCGCCCTCGGGCTCCACGAGCCGCGTCAGATCCGCCTGCTCGACGGAGGGGTCGATGTGCGGGTACCGGTGGTTCTCGAACACCCGGAAATACCGGTCCAGCCGTACGTCGATGCTCGACGGCTGCACCATGGATTCGTCGTAGGGATCGATCCGTACCCGGCCGGCGTCGATCTCGGCCCGGATGTCCTTGTCTGAGAGAAGCACGTAGCGAGGATACGCAAGGCGCGCGGAGCCGTGACAATCGTGACGACTCCGCGCGCCCGGCGCTACTGCGGGGTGTCACCACCCGGTTACCGATTGTCCCGCCGCTAGCGCTTCTGCAGGGTGACCGGCACGACGCTGCGGAGCCGGGCACAGCGAGGACACCTCACGAGCCGGCCGGGGCCGAGCCGCTCGGCCTTCTGCATCGGGAACGAAGCGGTGCTGAAGACGTGCCCATCCGCACAGCGGACGACGGTGCGTTCCATCAAGTCCCTTATGTCCCTTCCCCAAGAGCCTCGTCGGGCTTACTGACCTGACGACAAAAGCCACATTACGGGATCAAAGAGACGGTGCTCCAGGCGGCACTCCGGCCCTGCCGGGACCCTCCGCCATGCCTCCACCGTACGCCCCAACTCCGGCCGCCCGCAGCCGGATCCCGCCCCCCGGAACGGACACGGACCCCCGGTCCGAAGCACCGGGGGTCCGCAATGATGTACAGTGAGCGAGCGTCGGGACATCGACCCCCTCGGGGATCACCGAATCCGACTTACGCGGGTGTAGTTTAATGGTAGAACATCAGCTTCCCAAGCTGAGAGCGCGAGTTCGATTCTCGTCACCCGCTCCAGAGAGAAACCCCAGGTCAGTGGCCTGGGGTTTGTTTGTTGTCTAGGCCAATTTGAGGGCGGCGCGCCCTCCGCGTGCCCTAAGTCGAGGCTGAGCGGTCATTTCAGGGGTGCCTGGTCGCCTCTCTGGCCACCCCGCCCTGGTTCGTCTCGAATGGCGAGACGTATTTCGCGTGATCTGCGCCACAAGTTGTGCAAATGATGGTGAAGTCGCTTACGCAAAGGACGACTTGCGGGCTGGCACGCAGCTGTCGACCATCCGGACTGCACTTCGGTCGTTTCGCAGCGGCAGCATGAGCGGGTGGTTCACAATGCGCGCCATGCCCACGAGGTACGACCGTTCTCGAAGACGCCGAACGTCATCGCGTTGTGGGCGTCCCACGAAGAAAGGGACGCCCTGCAAGCTCCCCCAGGAGATCGGCCGAGGCTGTCGGCACCACGCCACCCGAGCTGAGCGTGAAGCTGCCGCCGAGGAGGCAAAAGCTCGGACCGAGACGGCGAGGCAGCAGGCAGAACGAGAACAACGGACGATCAGAGTCGTGCTCTCGCTCGTCACCCTGGCCGTGTTTGTTGGCCTTGGCGTCGGTATCTGGGATGCCTGGAAGAACGATCAGCACGAGTCCATGTGCCGGCCACACCGAACCGAGGCCCTTGCGCTGAGCGACAAGGCCCGCGCCGTACCGATTCCATTGGTGTTCGCCAGCGACCCGAACATCAGCATCCTGCAGCTCGGGACCAAGCTCCCCGACGATCTCGGAAACTTCGACACCACATCGGCCACCGAGCTGGACATAGCAACGGCGTACGCCAAGAAGCGCGACCTGGCTGGTCAGGCTGCACGCATCGTTCTCGACCACCAGGAGTGCTTCGACAGCGACTTCATCGCCGAGGCCACCCGCATAGACCAGGCCCCTACCGAGGTCAGCCGGGTAGAAATGCCCTCACCCGCTCACTGCAGCGACAGGTGGCCGTCCAACTCCATCGGCCGACAAGGTGCATGTTCACACCACGGCGGCGTTGTCGCTGGGCTCCCATGGGCCACGTTGTTCTTCGACTGATCACGTAGGACGCGACAACCCAGGGCTTCGACCCTTGCCTTAGGCAGGCACCAGGTCTCCCAACGCTTCACGAAGGGCGGTGCCTACGACAGGTCCTGCCACGGCCACCTGCCGAAGCTCTTCGCCCTTCATGTAGCGGTAGCTCTGTGGAGGGTGGAAAGCCCCCGTGGAGCGCAGCGCGCTGAGCGTCACCGGCTCGTCGAAGGAGACGGGATCCTCCAGCGTGAGGCCGCTCGCCTGAGTCGCGCCACTCATGTAGGCGTCGTACTCACGCCGAGTGATTCCCGTCTGGGCGCTGTGGGCGGACCACACCTCCTTTGGGGAGGCGACATGGACTGAAGCGATGCGCGCCATGCCCACCACAGCCATGGTGGGCGCGGTCGCGTACAACAGAACCGGGGTTCCGGGTGGCGCAGCGACGCGTTGGCGGCGGACCTCCACCGTCTTGCTGCCGGCCAAAATCGCGGTGGCGAAGCGCGGGTGGACGGACAGCAGCATCGCGCGTTCCGGATCGTTCACGTCGTTCGGTGCCCCTCTTGGTAGATCGCCTGGAACAGCTCCTCGCTGATCTTGGACAGCGAGATCAGCGAACTCGGCGACCACGGTAGTCCCCGCTCCCTGGCCAGCGAGGTCAATCGCCGCAGCGTCACCGGCTTCGGGAAGATCTCGGTGTCCGAGAACCTCAGTGCCATGGCGTGGCCGGAGGTGTCAGCAGCTGCTTGAACCTCAGCTCGACCATATACGCCCAGGTGTTCGAATTTCGAGAAGAGGGTGTCGGGCGTGTCGATGAGCACCTCGTCGAGTCGCGAACTGCCCACCACCATTTGGCCTTCGCCCGGGGAACTGCCCTCGCTGACGTACCAGAGCAGGCGAGCCGGGACGCTCTCCCCGCGGCGGCCCGAGGAACGGTAGTAGACGTGCTCCCTGCTGATGCCCAGGGCGTCACTCCGAGGAATGAGCATGGCCGGGACGTTGAACAGCTCGGTTGACCAGCGCGGCTTGATGGGCACCAGGAAGGACGGCAGCCCCGAGTCGATGACCTTCGCCGGCCACCACGCCCGCTCCACCACGGCGGCTACCTCGGCGGGCATGCCGACGCGGAGCGCGGTCGTCTCCACGGTCAGCTCGCGGGCCAGTCCGCCCGCCACAGTCTCCACCTCGGCAGCCGTCCCGCACACATTCACGAGGAGGGCGACAAGCCTGCCGTCATGCTCGAAGAACCCGTCGTCGCCTGCCGCGGACTTGGCGGCCGCGGAGGGATGCGAATCGCTGATGCGGATGATCTCTGCACCGCAGTCCCGGCCAAGCCGCTTGATCAGGAAGAGGAGCTGCCGGGCCAGAGTCTCT
The DNA here is from genome assembly GCF_055569615.1 of Streptomyces sp. NPDC031379. Taxonomy (NCBI): domain Bacteria; kingdom Bacillati; phylum Actinomycetota; class Actinomycetes; order Kitasatosporales; family Streptomycetaceae; genus Streptomyces; species Streptomyces sp. NPDC031379. The sequence goes on from NZ_JBVIIT010000022.1 coordinate 26,719, forward strand.
TCCAGTGGGTGGCTGGCCGTACGAAGGACGGGGACAACCAGCGTTCGCCCATCCAGCGCCCATGCGTAGAGGGCAACCGGGTGGCCCTGACCATCCCTGAGCAGTTCGCGGCGCCAGGCGACCGTACCCCCATTCAGCGACCGCAGGCGCTCGGCGAAGGCCGAGCCGTCGTCGCCACCCGCCTGGTGGAAGAAGGCGACCAGTTCGCCCTCTGCGCCTGGTGCCACCTCGCCGGACCGGAACTCCGTCCCCATCAGATCGGCCGGGCGATACACCTGGGCCTGCCGCAACTCATCCACGTGCAGCGTCACGGTGGAAGGCGAGACGACCCGGACCCGGGCGACCTCCCAGGCCACGTCAGCCAGGCGGGACAACAGCGGATCGCGGGTCGCCAGGACTTGCAGACCGGCACATGAGGTCTCGGCCACGTACCGCAGGCAGAGCCGAAGCTCAGCGCCGACGGTCAGACTGGGGATGGCCTGCGTGGCGGCCACGAGTAGTTCACGGGTTCGCTCGTCCACAGCTGCCGAGTCGGGGGACAGCTTGCGCAGGCCGGTCAGAGCCGCCCGCTGGTGCTGACGCTCTGCCGTGTCTGTGAGGTCCCGGATCTGATGAACCAGCTGGGGTGTGTATGCGAGCTCGATGAGATCCGCCATCCAGCCGGCTTCCAGTGCGCGGGATTCCTCCGCGTCGGCCGTGTCAGCGAGGCCGCGCAGATCGGCGAACACTCCGTGGTCGACCGTTACCACCAGGAGCGCGTCGCTCTCCATCTCCGTGAACAGGTCCGGATGGCCGAGGTCCAACCACCAACCGTCCAGGATCTCGCCGTCACGGCCGCGGCCTCGCACCTCACCATCCGGGACGAAGCCGAGACTCCTCCACATCCCGCTCAGGTTGTAGTCCCGTCGGCACTTGGCCTTGATCCCGAGTCGCTGTGGGTACCGCTCTTTGATGCTCTCCACCAGCCGGCGGGCGATGCCCCGGCCGCGCTGTTCCTCCGCCACACACAGGTGTGCGAGCCGAATACGCGCGCTCCTCTTCGGCAGTCCGAACAGCGCATAGCCGAGCACCTCGTCCGCTTCAACCGCGGCCAGAAGGCCGCCATCCTCCGCTGCCTTCCGGTAAGCAGGAGGCGTCAGAAGCCCCAGCGTCTTCGTGTAGCGATCACCCAGGGCTATGGCCTTGTCGATCAGCTCGTCCTGCGCAGGCGAAACGGACACCAACTTGATCGCCATTGCTCCCCCCTCCAGTTGGGCCGGTCACGGCCGCCCACAACTCCCCTGTCAGTGCATGCAGGAAAAGCTGATCTCACTCACGGCCGTCTCTCAAGGGGGCACGAGGGGCGCACGGCACTGCGGAGGCTGTCGCACGCGGTGCCGACGTGTCGGAGTCCGGCCGACGAAACCGTCCGGCCGGACTCCGTCGGTCAGGGTTTCCTCACGCCTCCATGGCTCCCTGCTCGACGGCTGAATCACGAAGCTGTTGCCGCACCTCGGCGTCGATGCCCCGCGCCAGCTTGCGCTGGTGCTTCGTCGTCGAGTGCTGGTAGATCAGCTGGGCCCGCTCGGAGGACTGGCCAGCGCGAACCATGAGGTCCTTCAGCTTGGCGCCGGTGTCGGCGGCGAGGGTGTTGCCGGTGTGCCGGAGGTCGTAGAAGCGGAAGTTCTGCGGCATGCCGACCTTGGCGCGCGCCTTGCGCCACTTCCGCCCGAAGGTCGAGCGGCGGAACGGTGCCCCCTTCTCACCGACGAAAAGGAGGCCGTCCGCCTCCTTCTCGGCGAACCACTGCAGGTGGCGGCGCAGCTCGGGGAGCAAGAAGTCGGGCAGATAGACGGTGCGCTTACCCGCACGAGACTTCGGGGCACCGGTGACCCGCTTGCCGTTGGTGAGCTCCGGGGAAGCCTGCGTGATGCGCACGGAGCAATCGTCGAGATCGACACTACGACGGCGCAGCTCGGCCAGTTCCTCGGGGCGGAGTGAGGCGAACGCGCCGAGCAGGACCATCAGTCGCCAGCGCGGGCCCATGGCGTCGGCCAGATCGAAGACCTGCTCGATCATGGCCGTTGGACGCTCGTCGGCCTCCTCCTTGCCGGCGCCCTTGATACGGCACGGGTTGCTGCGGAGCAGGTCATCGTCGACCGCGGTCTGCAGGATGGCCTTCAGCAGCCGGTACGACTTGGCGACCGTGGTGGCGCCCGTCGCCTTCAAGCGCTCGGCCCGCCAGGTACGGACGCTGGGCGGGGTGATCTCGTCCAGGTCCTTGCCGCCGAAGGTCGGCAGGATGTGCAGGCGCAGCAGACCGCTGTAGCGGTCGACCGTCGTCGGGGCCAGTCCGCGCTCCTTCAGCCAGCGCAGGGCGTACTTCTTGAAGTTGACCGCCCCGGCCTCCGGGTCGCGCCACTGATTGCGCTCGATGTCGGCGCGGGTGAGGTTGAGCCACTCCTGCGCGTCGGACTTGGTGTCGAACGTCTCCGGCGCGGTGTAGCGCTGCCCGTCCGGTCCCAGGTAGCGAGCCTGCCACCGGCCGGAGGGGAGCTTGCGTACCGTGCCGAACTCGCGCCGCCGCTGCGGCTTGCGTCCCGCCATCAAGCCGCCTTCCCGTAGCGGGCACGGATGCGGCGGACCGGCTCGACTGTGCGCGCCTCGACGTACTCGGCGATCGCGCTTTCCGGGATGCGCACCGGGCGGCCGAGCTTCACGTAGCGGATGCGGCGCTCGGCGATCAGGCGGCGGACGAAGCGCTCGCCTGTACCGAGCATTTCGCCGGCCTCGGCCACTGTCAGGAGGCGGTCAGCCATTCGCGGTCACCTCCTCGGTGGTGCGAGCGGTGCGCTGGGAGCGGGGAAGGGCAGGGGGTATTGCGGATCGGCGCAAGGGCGACGGGTCCTTTACTCGGGGTGGTTCTGGGCGGCAGGCCGTTCCTGCTGGCAGCGCTTGGGGTTACGCGGCACGGGGCCCCTGGAGAAGTTCTTGGGGCGAGACCCGGAGGGCCTGGGAGAGGGCGACGAGGTCGTCGATGTCGCAACGGCGTTGGGCGCGTTCGATGCGGGACAGCATCGTGTTGGTCATCGGACGGCCAAGGGCGGTGACGCGGGCGGCGAGCTCGCGCTGGGCGAGGCCGCGTTCGGTGCGGAGGATTTCGATGCTGCGGGCGGTCCGTATTCCGGCCGTACCGATTTCCAGGGATCGTGCTGCCATGGCTCCATTTGTAGCTTGCATTCGCCGGTTTGGTTAACCGGGGATCGTCGGCTATGTTCCGCCCGGCGAACAGGCGGGAGTTACCTCTGGGCTGGGGGTTCGGGGATCCGTCGGGCGTTGCCTTCGCCGGCCCGACAGAGTGCTCTGACGTGGGATGTTGTGTTGTAGCTTGCGCCGCAGCAGGGAGTCAACGGTCTCCCGATGTGATGCTTCTGGCTTCAACTGACGGTGCATTATTTCGGTAACCGCTGATCCGGGTTTATGGTTTTAGTGATGCCTCGCAGCACACGTTCGCCGTCAGCTGTCTGATTTCGCAGCGGAATGCTGGACTTGTGCGGCATGCGTGTGGCTGTCTTGGCTATACGACGCCACCAGCCCTCCCCCGCGCTCGGACCGGGGCTGTGTGCAACCCCCTCCCTGTGCAATGCCCGACGAGGGCCGACCGCACCTCCCCGTCCTCACCTAGGAGCCGCCGCCCGATGAGCTACGACGCCCGCGAATGGGTGTGGGATCACAGCCACAGCAAAGGCACCGCCCGCATGGTCCTCGCCCTGATCGCCGACCGGTGCCGCGACCAGCACTGCGTCGCGTACGCGTCCGTGCCCACCCTCATGAAACGCGCCAACGCCTCCCGCACCGCCGTGCGCGACGCCCTGACCAAGCTGATCGCCGACGGCGAGCTCGTGCAGCTCCCCGACCGCAAGGGCCCACGGGGCGAGACGTACTACCGCCTCCCGGGCGCCGCCCGGTTCCTCGCCGAACAGGCCGCGGAGGGGGACCGGAATCCGACCCAGGGGGGTCAGATTCTGACCCTCGGGGGATCGGAATCTGACCCTGCCGAGCACGTCGAAGGGGGGTCGGAATCCGACCCCGGGGAACGGAATCCGGCCCCCAGGGGGTACGGATTCCGACCCGAGGGGGGTGCAGATTCCGACCCCCAGAACAGTAGAGAACCGAAGGTGAACGGTAAGAGCAGCAGCAGCTCTGCCCCGCTCATCCCCGCCATCGAATGGCAGATCGACGACGATGCCCGTGCCTGGCTGCAGCAACACGGCCACCTCGACCGCCTCGGCGAGGACGCACTGCACGCCGCCGACGAGAAGTGGCGCACCTACCGGGCAGCCTGGGCGCCCCGCACCGCCGCCGCGTGGGCGGCCGACTGGCGCGCTTGGATCGCCCGCGAGCACACCCCCGCCCCTGGCCGCCCCAACCTCTACGCCCTGCCAGGCGGCACACCCTCCACACCAACACCCGGCATGACGCGCTCCCAGGCGCACATGGCCTCCCTGCTCGCCGCCCTCGACGAACCGACCGGAACGGAGTAACCCGCCTTTGGACCGACACGAAATCGCCGCTGTCCTCGCGTACACCGGACGCCTCGATCCCCGCACCATCCGCACCGGCACGGGCGAGGCCCGTGACCAGATCGCCCAGTGGCAGGAGCTACTCGACGCCGTGCCCTTCGCCACCGACGGCGGCTGGGACGTCCGCGAGGCGATACGGTCCCACGTACTCGACTCGCCCTACCCGATCCTGCCCGTGGACATCGCCCGCAGATGGCGTGCCCACCGACGCGACCGCCTAGACCGGCACACCGACCCCACTCCCGCCGCCGACCCCGACGATCCGGCCGCCTGGCGAGCCGAGCTGCTCCGGTCCCGGAACGCTGTCGCCGCCGGCATAGCCTCCCCTACCACGCACCGGCAGATCGCCAGCGGTGGCCGACCTCGCGACGTCGAGGAGCGCCTGCGTGAGATCGGGTCGTGCATCCCGCCGGCCGTCCGCACCGAGCTGGCCCACTACCGTCCGACCCGCGCCGCACGCGAGGCCGCCGTCGCCGAGGGCGTCCCCGATGCGCTTCGTGTCCGGTGCGACTGGTGCCACGCACCCGTGGGCTCCCCTTGCCGTCACCGAAGGGCGAGCCCCGACGGAACCGCCCGGGGCCATGCCGCACGTGCGACTCCCCACCCCTCGCGCGTCGACCGCGCCGCTGCCCGGACGGACCGACGCCGAACTGCGTGACGGGGTCCGGCTTCGCCCCTCGCGGCAGCTACGTGGGGCTACGTCCGTCGGTCCCCGAACCGCGTACACGGTCCCGACGAACACTTTGGGGACCGCGCCCCAGGGGACCGTGCCGACGACCGCCGGGGACCGGTCCCCCTGAAACCGCAGCTCAGAGGGCCTTTCATGCCGGTCCCCAGAGCCGCCCCAGCAACGGGGACCGTCCCCGCAGCAGCACCTTCGGTCCCTCGGGGACCGGGACCGTGCAGAAAAACGGGGACCGTCCCCGTGACGACATGTCAGGGGGACCGTCCCCGATGAGCATCGCGTCCCCGTCCCCAAGCGTCTGGGGACCGTGCACCGCAGCACTTTGGGGACCGGTCCCCGTCGCTCTCCTTTCAACCGCAGCCCTCGCTCGGACAGCGCCCATCTCGGTCGACCTGTCCAGACCTCAACCCACCACCGCCGAATTGCTCCGACCGCTGCCCTCGCTCGGCGCCCCGACGGCTCAGCTCCCCTACCGAACACCCGGAGAACCACACATGCACGATCGACACCATGAACACACCAACCGGCAGGAGACGCCCATCGCCCCAGACAACCGCGCAGCAAGGTATGCCGCTGGACCGTCCAAGGACGGCCTCAACGGGGATGCCTCCGCCCCGGGGGTGGCGGAGGCCCTCGGGCACCAGGGGGCGCCCGAGGGGGAACAGCCCGCCGACACCGCTGCCGCCCAGCTGCCGCGTGCCTCCGAAGCCGCCGCCCTGCACCGCGTCGCCCGACGCCGTAAGCCCGACCCGAACGGCCAGCGCAAGCAGCGGGTCGACGCCCGCTACAGCATCGAGGAGAAGACCAAGATCCTCGGCCAGGCCCAGAAGCTGAACGTCAGCGGCGCCTACCTCGTCGGCGCTGCAGTCATGGCCTACATCGATGGTGACCTCACCCTGCCCGGCCAGCGCACCCCGCTCGACGACTACATCGACGAACTCAACGCCCTGCGCAGCCAGGTCGCAAAGATCGGCAACAACGTCAACCAGATCGCCAGGAAGCTCAACTCCAACGGCCACCCACACCCTGGGGACACCGCCGTCCTGGCCCAGGCCGAACGCACCCTCACCACGGTCCGCACAGCCATCGGCGACATAGCGACAGCCGCGAACCAGGCCGTCTCGAAGAAGGCAGCCTGATGATCGCGAAGATCGGCAGCGGCAAGGACACTAGCGGCCTGATTCGCTACCTGTTCGACACCAAGAAGACCACAGACCACACCGACCCCCACCTGGTCGCCTCCTGGGACGGCTTCGCCCCGGACCCCGGCCGCGCCGACGACTTCGACGCCGCCAAGAGGCTCCTCGTGGCCGACCTCGACCTGCACGTCAAGCAGGCCCGACGGCACGGCCGCGCCCCCGAGAAGCACGTGTGGCACTGCTCCATCCGCGCCGCCACAACCGACCGCCACCTCAGCGACGAGGAGTGGGCCGACATCGCCCGCCGAGTCGTGGCAGCCACCGGCATCGCACCCGACGGAGACCCTGACGGCTGCCGCTGGGTCGCCGTACGCCACGCACCCGACCACATCCACATCGCCGCCACCAAGGTCCGCGGCGACCTTCGCACCGCACGCCACTGGAACGACTACCTCACCGCCGACCGCGAACTGGCAGCCGTCGAGAAGGAATACGGCCTGCAGCAGGTTGTGCGCGGGGATCGCACCGCCGCCAAGCGACCCACCCGAGCAGAGCAGGAGAAGGCCCGCCGCAACGGTCGGCAGAAGACCTCCCGCGAACAGCTGCGCACCACCGTCCGTCAACTGGTGTCCGTCGCCGCCAGCCCGGAGGAGTTCCTCCACCTGCTCGACGGGGTCGAGGGTGTCCGCGTCGACGTTCAGCGCTTCCCCTCCGGGGACGTACGCGGCTACAAGGTCGCCATCGAAGGCGACACCAACGCCGCAGGCCAGCCAATCTGGTTCTCCGGCTCCCAACTCGCCCCCGACCTGTCCTTCCCCAAGATCGCCGAACGCTTCACCGGCATCGACACCCCACCCGCCATCGGGGCGGGCAGCCGGCGCAGGCCGAACCCCTGGCACCAGGCCACCGCGGCGGCCGAACGCATCCCCGACCACCTCGACCGCAGCAACGACACGGTGGCCCAGGCGCACATCGCGGCCTTCGCCGAGGCCCTCGACGTCCTGCCGCTGATCGCCCCCGCCCACCAGCGAGCACAGCTTCAGCAGGCGGCCCTCGCGTTCGAACGCGCCTCCCGCTCCCGCATCCGCGCCCAGCAAGACCAGGCCCGCGCCCTGCGTAACGCGGTACGCGCGCTGCGCACCGCGCCGGTCACCGGCGACGGGAGCGGGCTGGCGATGTTCCTCGACATCGCCGTCCTGGTCGTCATCGCCGCCGCCCGCTGGCACCAGGCCCGCCGACACGACCAACAGGTCGCAGCCGCCCACCAGACCCTGATCCACCTCCAGGCTGCCTACGAGCATGCTGCGGCTCAGCCACTGGCCGCACTGGCTCAGCGCACGCCACCGGCCCGCACCATGGAACGCCACGTCCAGCATGTACGAGCCGTCCTGCCCGACCATGCCGATCAGGTCCTCGACGACCCCGCGTGGCCGGCACTGGCCGCCGCTCTCACCCAAGCCGAGACCGTCGGCCACGACCCCCGCCAGCTCCTCCAGCACGCCGCCGACCAGCGCGCACTGGACGACGCCCGCTCCACCGCCAGGACCCTCACCTGGCGCATCCAACGCCTCTCCCAAAGGCACGCACCCAGTGACCGAGCGCTAGCCGCCCAAGCTCGCACGGCCGCGATAGCGCAACCGGGGCAGCCTGCCGACCCTGCACTGAGCCGCTCCCACCAGCCCACTGCGGCTGCGGCACGTCCCCGACACCGCTGATCCGGGCGCAACCGCCTCGCTTCAGCGAGGCGGTGCGGCCGAGACCGAGACCTTCAGCTCTGCCGTTCCCTGGCGAGTTTGGCCAGCAGACCATCGACACTGCCGGTATGGACGATCACTTCCTCGTCCTCGCCCGGGATGTCGAACCGGGCGAAGAAGTCGTCGAGGGCCTCGGGGGTGACAGTGAGGGCGTTGGCGTCTTCGCGCTGGTTGCGCCCGGCGAGGCGCCGAAGCAGTTCCTCCCGGTCGGCCGGGAGGTAGACCACCACGGGGTGGCCGCCCGCTTCGCGGGCGGCCTGCTGCCAGGCGTCGCGCTCGGCGCGGCGCCACAGTCCGTGGTCCAGGACGAGGTCGTGGTCGGCCTGGAGTTCCTTGATGAACCGCTGGCGGATCGTCTCGACCACGGGCCGTTCCCGCTCGAAGTAGGTGTGCTCGGGGTAGTCCACGCCGTAGCGGCCATGGCGGCGGTGTACCTCCTCGTCCACAGACAGCCGGGTGAAGCCGTGCGCTGCCAGCGCCTGAGCGACGGTGGTCTTCCCGGAGCCGGTCAGGCCGGCCAGGAGAACGGCGAGGGGCACGTGCTCATCCCTTCCGCAAGGAGCTGTCCGCGAACATGGGCCATTGTCGGTCAATCCTGGCCGCTGTAGGCGTACGGCCGCCAGGCGGTGACGATGGCACGGGCCTCGGCGTGCCAGTTCGCGGGCATCCGGGCCAAGCTCACGCGGCGGAAGGCGAACCGCGGGTCGCTGGTGTTGATGCCGCCCCCATGCTCGCCGAGGTGGGCCAGCAGGCGACGGGCCTCAGCGAGCCGGGCCGGGGAGGCCGTCTGCCAGGTCCCATCCGCCGAGTGGGTCGCCCGGCGTTCGATGTCCTGCCGCACGCCGTCGCGCCACTTGAAGTGGTGCACCGCGCAGATGCGGTCCGGATCCGGGCGGTGGCCTGGAGCCCGGTGGTTACCGGAGGCCACGGTGATGTCGTGGCGGGCCAGGACGACCTTGCGCGGGTCGGCGTGCAGGAGCCGATGGGTGAGGTAGCCGCCGAGGGGATAGGCGTGGTCCAGTCCGCCTTCCGGACGCCAGCCGGTCAGGCGTCCGCTCGCAGTAACCCGGTCGAGCATGAGCCCGCCCACCACGCTGTGACCTGTCTTCTCTGCGTGGGCAATCACCTGGTGCAGCGGGCCGGGGTACTGGTGGAACTCGTCGGCGTCTGCGAGCAGGTGCCAGCCCGGTCCGGCCCGGTGACGCAGCGCGTCTCGACGTTCGCTGTTGGTGTGTTCGTGCCAGGGACCGGTGCTGGTGTGGGCGGGGATGATGCCCGCCTCCCGGGCGGCAGCCTGGAGTTCGTGCCGACGGATGTCGGGGACGTGCTCGGGGAAGTGAAACGCGATCAGGAACCGCTCGATGCCCAGCTTGCGGTAGTGGCGGGCCCAGGCTGCCAGCAGCGGAGGCTCGATGGGGCCGATCACGGCGATCAGGGCGGGAGGCGTGCTCAGCATCAGGACCCCTTCGTGTGCAGGGAGGCGAAGGTGCGGGTGAGGAGGTCGGCCTGTTCGGCCGCCGAGCGCATGCCCAGCAGGGCGGGCGCGTCGGTGCCGGGCAGTTCGGGCGGCTGACGGATGACGTCGTGCAGGGTGCCGACGAGGGCGTCCGGATCGCCGGCGGGGAAGGGAAGGGCCCACGGCTGCCCGCGCAGGCGGGCGGTGAGAGCCGGATCGTGGTCGGAGAAGATCAGCGGGACGCCGAGACGGGCGGCGTCCATCACCAGCCCTGATTCCTTGGCCGCGCCGGGACGCCGAGCGACCAGGACGGCATCGGCGGCGCCGTAGACGAGCCGCAGCACACTGTCCGTGACCGGACCGGGCACGATGTGCAGCCGCAGATGGGGCAGGTCACGCCACCGCTGAAGGACCTGCTCATCAAGGGGATGGCCGGTGACCACCAGGTGCAACGGTTCCTTCAGCCGGGCCAGGGCGGCGTCGATGGTGTCGATGTCCTTGGAGGGCCACCAGCCGCCGACCAGGCAGACCACGGCGTCGGGGGCCGGAATGTCGAACGCGGCCCGCCCGCCGTCGCGTTCGGCGTCGCTCAGGCGACGGCCGTCATCGACCGCGAAGGCGGCCACCAGCGCGGGCAGGTGGGGGAAGGACGCGGCGAGCTGGTCGCCGACAGCCCTGGTCGGGGCCAGGGCGATCGCCTCTTGCTCACAGCGGCGAGCGATCCGGCCCAGCCACCGCACGATGGTGTCCTCGGTGGTGACCAGTTCGTGGATGAACCGCAGGTGCGGCGCGCCGCCGAGCAGGGCGGCGGCTCCGTGCAGGGCCTCGCTCGCGGTCAGGATCACCACGGCGTCGGCGGCGGGCTGAAGATGGCGGGCACTGCGCAGGGCGGACGCCTCGGTCAAGCAACGGGCGACCAGTGTGGCCTGGTGCGGCAGCCGCCGCAGGACGCGGGGCCAGCGGCGATGACGCAAGCTCCGCCGGCCGGCCGCGGACAGCCCGGCCGCCGCTCGCGCTGCGATCAGGAGCATGGCCGCCCGGCGTCCGGCTGGCGTGGTGACCAGCCGGGCACCGGTCTCGCGCAAGGAGGCCACTGCCTCGGCTGCGATCCCGTGCGGGGCGATGACCAGGCTGCCGGGCCTGGCCTGGGCCAGGGCTGCCAGCGTGCGCTGGGGGTGGCCGCCCAGCCGGTGAGCATGGGGCTCGATGAGGACGAGCGGGCCGGTCATCCGGAAACCACCTGGTCGCCGTGAGCGGTGGTGAATCGCTCACGCAGCCACGCGGGGTCGTTGAGATGGTCGAACTGCGTCGCGTCGCGGGCGGCCTCGCGGGAGAAGGCGACGCCTTCACGGGCCCCGGCGGCGGCGTAGTCGGCGAACTCACCGTCGCGGCTGGTCGTCCATGCCTCCACCCGCCGGCGTGCGTCGTCGTCCGCCATGCCGTACTCGCTGCCGCGGGCGAGCATCGCGCACTCACGGAAACCCGCCTTCCAGGCGTGAAAGGGGCTCTGGTTGAACCGTGTGATGCCCGCCCTCTGCTGGGCGAACTCGATCCGGCCGGGCAGCGCGGCCAGCACATCCACGGCCTCGCCCATCGCACGCAGTGCACTGCGGCGGATCAGCTTCAGCCCGCCGTAGCCGTACGCCAGGCCGTTGACCGGGTTGACCGCCTGCCAGACCCGCATGGACACCCCCTCCTCCAGCGGCTCGATGCCGGAGGCGTCGAAGCCGTTGTCGATGGCGAAGTCGCCGTCGGCGAGGAAGAACTGCTCACGATCGACCAGCTCTGCGCACAGCCGGTAGGCCCGGCGCATCCCGTGCACACCGTGCAGGCGCTTGACCGTGCCACCCAGCGTGCGCTGCAGCCGGGCATGCAAGGAGCCGGCCATCGGCTCGTCGTACGAGAGGAAGACTGCGTCGAACAGGCTCACGCGACGGCCTCCAGGTAGCGGGCGGCGACCAGAGCGGGCGTGAATTCGCAGGTGGAGGCGTGGGCGCGTTTGGCGTGTACGGCGTGGAACTCGTCGTCCGTGGCGAGGCGTTCGGCCAGGGCCACAGCCTCGTCGGTGGTGGTGAAGCACAGCTCGGGGTCGATGTGCTCGGCGAGCCAGCCCAGGCGGGGCGAGATCACGGGCAGGCCCATGCCCTGGCAGTCGATCACGCTCATCGACCACGGGCAGCCGGGCCTGAACGGGGCGATGCCGAAGCGGGCACCGGCCAGCAGACTCCGGTAGCGGACGCGGTCGCCCCGGTCGGAGACGACCTGGACGTGCGGCAGCGCGGCGAGCTGGTCGCGCATCTTCTCGGGGCTGTCGTCCAGGCCGGTGCGCTCGGTGCGACGCTGGCCGAACAGGTCCATCACCCGCAGCCTCACTGTTCCGGCGGCCACCAGCTCACGAGCCAGGCCGACGAACTGCTCGGTGCCGTAATGCGCGTACAGGCGGTGGTTGTAGATACCGATCGCGCCGCCGGTGCCCGAACCGGCCCGGGCTGTGGCGAGATCACAAACCAGGCGCTCGTCCCTGGGCGCAGGCACCACTCGCAGCTTCTCACCCAGGTCCACCGTCATCCGGGCGGCGGCGGCAGACACCCAGGAGGCGGCCGTCGAGGAGTGGACCAGTACCCGGTCACAGGCAGCCAGGCCGGCGGCGAACGCCAGCAGCACCGGCCTGCCCAAACCGGCATCGCTCAGGGACGGGTCGAGCAGGAGCTGACCGCCGTTGTTGAAGGAGAAGGGCAGGTAGTGGCAGTACCCGGCCAGCAGAGCCTCGGACCGAGCCTCCAGCAGGGCGGTGCGGACGGCCGGAGCCTCCTCGATCTGGTTGGCAACCACCACATCCGGCCGCTCAGTCCGGATGAGCGCGACCAGTTCGTCGATGTCCGCCGAGAACCGGGCCCGGTACTTCGTCCCTGGCACCTTGGTCTGGTGGAAGCCGCAGCGGTCGTCACCGGCCGGCGCCGGCGCGGCCACGGTCACCTCCGCTCCCGCGTCCGCCATCGCCGGTGCGAGGAGGTCGGCGAAGATCCACCCCGAATCCGCTGACAGCCGGTCGGGGTTGGAGATGTTCAGCAGGTACAGCATGCGCATGGAGCGTCGCCTCCCTCATCTGCCCGGACGGGTCGATCCGGGTCGGTGAGGGAAGGAAAGCCGCGACGTGAGCCGTGACGGGATGATGAACTGGGATCACTCACGGTTCATTCATGGTCACTGAAGATGACGCGGGGCGGGACTTCGATGGACGCGCAGGGCGAGGAGATCACCGTCGAGCAGGCGGCCGAGGACTTCGCGGCCGAGCTGGCACGCTGGCGGGAAGTGAGAGGCATGTCCAAGCGGGCGCTCGCGCAGGCCATGGGCTTCGACCCGTCCTACGTCAGCCACATGGAATCCGGCCGTCACAAGCCCAGCGAGGACTTCGCCCGCCTCGCCGACGAGGCCCTGAACGCCGGCAAGGCGATCTGGCGACGCTGGTGCGACTATGAGCAGGCCAAAGCCCGCGAGACACGGGCCAAGCGCCCGCCGGCGGCCCCGCCGGCCCCGCGCAGGCCCGAGCAGCCTTACGCCACCGGCTCCGCCCTCGTCGTCGAACACGACGCCGCCTGCCTGAAGTACGACGGCCGCGACTACCGGCTCACCATGCGCCGCCTGCTGCGGAACACCGGCACCGAACCAGTCACCCGCTACCTGATCCGCATCAGCGTCGACCGCTACCCCGGCGACCCCGAGCGGTCCAACGCCCACCACCGAGCCCACCCCCTGACCTGGGACGAACTCGCCCTCACCGCCACCTGCCGGGGCGAGACGATGCGCTGGCAGGCCAAACACGACCGCGACGCCTTCAAGGAAGTCTGGCTGTTGTTCGACAACGAACACGGTCGCTTCCCGCTCTACCCCGGCGAATCTGTATGGATCGAGTACGCATACACCGTCGGCGACAACAAGTGGGGCAACTGGTTCCAGCGAGCCGTACGTCTACCCACCGAACAACTCGAAGTCCAGCTCGTCTTCCCCGCAGACCTGGACCCCGTCGTATGGGGCACCGAGACCTCCATGACCGCCGAAGCCTCCCCCCTGCGCACCCCACCCGTCCGCAGCGACGACGCCGGACTACGGCAATTCACATGGATCACGGCCACACCCGCCCTGCACGCTCGGTACCGTCTGGAATGGCGGTTCAGGGCAAGGCCCGACAGCGAATGGGATCAAGGGAGTTCAGGTGATTGACGTGCGGCCAAGCCAGCGCATGCGAGACCTCGGCGTCGTCCAGCACGGCACCGGCATCCTCACCGAACCGGCCCGAGCCTTCGACCTGCCCGCCGAGCGAGACGAGGCCGAACGCATCGTGGACGAACTGTTCGCCGCCATCGAGCGCATCGGCCAGGTCCATCCCTTCGCCAAGGGCATGGGCATCGCCGCCCCACAGATCGGCATCGCCCGCGCAGCCGCGGTCGTCCTGCCTCCTGACGACGCCCCGGCCGTCATCCTGCTCAACCCCCGGATCACCGACCGCTCCGAGGAGACGGACGAGCAATACGAGGGGTGCCTCAGCTTCTTCGACGTCCGCGGGCTCGTCCCCCGCCCGCTGAAGATCACGGTGGAGACCACGGCGCTGACCGGCGAGGCCGCCACCGCCGTCTACGAACGTGGCCTCGCCCGCCTCATCCACCACGAGATCGACCACCTCGACGGCCTGCTGTACACCGCCCGCATGCGAACCGGAGTCTCCCCAATCCCTGTGGAGGAATACCGGCAGACCGGCCGTGCGTGGGCCTACGAGTAGGCCATCACCGGCGGACCATTCGGCGGTCGACGGTAGTGCGGACTCCCTGGGACAGCCCTTGCCGACGGCCCATGGTGCCCGCTCGGACTACCTTGCAATGGCAGCCCGGATCAGCTTTCCGGGGGCGGCATGCATCGTCCATGGCCATGGGCCATGGACGGAAGATCGTCGGGATGCCGAGAGAGCCTGGCCAGGCGCCACGCGAAAGGGCACGGGCATCGTCGCAGTCGTCATGCGTGCCGACGACGCCCGGACGCGGTCTACCGCTGGTCATGTCCAGAACTCGTCCTCTGTCTGCTGGTCCCCCTGGAACTCGCGGAAAGCAACGGCCCTGCCGTCGGCGATCTCCCAGACGTGCACTTCAGGCGAGGTCCAGGCCCGACCGTTGCGCTCCGCGCTGACCGTGCACAGGACCACGACCCGCGATGCGTCCGTGAGTACGTCGTCGATCAGGATGCGGAACGAGCCCTCGGACAGCTCCATGACCCGCCCGAAGAATCCGACGAGTTCCTGGTGCCCGCGATAGTCGCCGGAGAGCGGGCTGCGGCCCGGAACGTGCCAGGTGATGTCCTTGGCGAAAGCCTGAAGCACCGCGGGGATGTCGCCGGCACCGAAGGCGTCGTACGCCCCCTGGATCAGTTTCCGGTTGTCGGTGGCCATCGGAGCCGCTCCCGTCCTCTGGAAGCCAGTCGGGTCTACCTTCTCCCTTTTCATGCTGGTCCCTCAGGGTGCGAGCTGCGAGCCAGGCCGATATCGCGCGTGGCTCTGTCACGAGAACGGGACTCGTGAACAAAGCCACGCGAGCGAGAAGCGACAGCGCGGAAGCCCATGAGGACATGGATGAGTGAGGCGGCCGCCCGCGCTGCGCCGGCGTTGGCAGTTGCCTTGGTCGTCCGCGTTCGGTGACGACGAGGGCGGCGACGTATTCGGCGTCCTCCTTCGGGTCGTCGGTGGTGACGGTCCCCTGCCAGCCTTCGGAGCCGTGCGGCTCCTCCACCCGGTACATCCAGTGCGCCTCGATACTCATGAGCCGTTCCTGTCATCTTCCCTGCGGTTGCCAGGCGGCCGGCTGCCCGGCACCCGCCCTGCCCTCACTTCTGGTTCAGGAGGTGTGGCCGAACCCGCTTGAGTGAATGACGCGCTCGTGGCGGCGGTGGCTGTCGGGCTCGCGGTGGAGCGCGACGAGAGCCGCGTCGTCGTCAAGGCGTCCGCCGGTATGGGCGAGCAGATCGCGTTGGATGTGGTGGAGCAGTGATGCGGGGTCGGCCTTGTTCCACTGGGCGGTCCGTGCCTCGAACGGGTAGAAGCGGCCGGTGGCGTCACGGGCTTCGATGACGCCGTCCGTGTAGAGCAGGAGGGTGTCGCCGGGCTCGAAGGAAACCGCGTCGATGGCGTATGCATCCGGTCCCGTGGCGCGGGGTGCAGGCTGGGGACGGTCAGGGCGTTACCGGGGCTGAGCAGCAAGGGAGGGGGGTGTCCGCAGCTGATCATGCGGGTGATGGGGTCGTCGTCAGGGAGTTCCAGCAGCAGAGTGGTGGCGAAACGTTCGCCGGCCTCGGCGGGCGGCTCGAAGCCTGGAAGCCATGGACGAGCTCGTGGCCGAGGACTACCAAGACCACTCGCCACCGCCGTTTCCAGGGTTCGCACCCGGTCGCGAGGGACTCAAGCAGGCGTTCCGTCTGTTCTGGGAGGCCACACCCGGAACCCACGAGATCGAGGACCAGATCGCGGAGGGCGACAAGGTCGTAACCCGGCTGACGGCCCGGGGCGTGCACGCGGGGGACCTCCCCGGCATCCCCACCACCGGCAGGCCGATCACGATGACCGCGACGGTCACGCACCGCATCGAGAACGGCAAGCTCGCCGAGAAGTGGTCGGACAAGGATCTCCTCGGCTTCCTTCAGCAGCTCGGCGTCATCCCGACACCCGACGGGGCATCGGGATAGCCCAAAACTGCGCTGCGATCCGGGCGGGACTCGCTTCGTCCGCAGCCGGGGCCGGGATCGCCGGTCGCCGGAGCGCTCCGGGCCGCCTAGCCTGAGATCAAGGGTCCTCGAGTTGAAGGGATCCTGAGATGCATTTCGTCCTGCTCGCGACGCACACGCCGGACACCTGTCCGACCGCCAACGCGACAACGCGCGACCTGATGCTGAAGACCGCTCCCGATCTGCCGAACCTCGCCCAGAAGGCAGGCGTCGACATCGTGGCCGGTCCCTTCGTCAACCGCGAGCACACGGTTGTCGCCGTCGTGCAGTCGGACAAGGCCGAGAATGTCGACCGCTTCCTCATGGAGTCTCGTCTCTCCCAGTGGAACAGCGTTCATGTGCTGCCGTCCCTGACCTTGGAAGAAGGTCTCACCGAGATCCAGGCGCAGACGCCGATCTTCTGACCCACCCGTAGGGGCGCCGACTTCTCGGGCGAGCCGATGGGTGTCCGGCTCTGTCAGGCCGTCAAGGTCACTGACACCTTCGGCCGAAGGAGGTTCGTTGGTGACGCACGATGGCGGGCTGAGCTTGCGTATGCAGCGTGTCCTCCGCGCACCCCGCTCGGTCGTGTTCCGGGCCTTGACCGAACCGGAGCGGCTGGCCAAGTGGTGGGGCCCTGACGGGTTCGCCACCCCGAGTGTGGAAAGCGACCTTCGGCCAGGAGGTGGGTATCGGATCGCGATGCAGCCTCCGCAAGGCGACCTGTTCTACCTGGTCGGCGAGTTCCTAGAGGTCGAGCCTCCTGAACGTCTGTCCTACACATTCCGGTGGGAGGATCCCGATCCCGAGGACCGGGAGACAGTGGTGACGCTGTCGCTTGGCGATATCGGCGGTACGGCGACCGATTTGAATTTCATCCAGGGTGGCTTCGCCACGGAGCGGCGCCGCGCTCTTCACGAGGAGGGCTGGACGCAGGGTCTCGACAAGTTGGAGGAGCTGGTGTCGTCGGCTGCGTCGGCCTGAGATGCTGCCGCGCGAGGTGCCCTGCTTCGAGTACGGGTGCGAGCCGGCAGATCATCGCCGGTGAGCACGCGACCCCGCAGGCGTTGCGTCGAGCAGGCGAGAGACGCGGTGGCCCGCCATGCTTGGGCCGAGGCGTACGGCGCCCTGCGCGATCTCGACCGCGACCGGCTGACGCCCGACGATCTGGCCGTGCTCGCGATGCCGCCTGGCGGACCAGCCGGGTCCCGGAGCCGATCCAGGCGCGGACAGCGGCCTCCTCGGGCAGTGCGCTCAGGGAGACCAACACCGGTGCACCCGGTAGGAGCGCGCTCGATATCTCACCGCTAGATTTATCTACCGAGATGGCCAAAGAAGTGGACAATCGGCCGATGTGTATCGTGCATGGTTGAGTTAGATCGTACGAGTGATTGGGCTCTAGCGGCCGCAAATTTTGGTGACCTACAGAAAAGTCCGAGTACCCAACACCTGCCGCGATCTCTACCGAGTGTTCATCGAGCCTCTCCGCCGCCTTTCGAGCGTCGCGAGCCAGCACCTCAAGATAGCGAGGCAGGAACGAATCGTGTATTACGTCGAAGCAGTGCACAGATCACCGCCGCCCTCGAACGGCTCGCGCTCCTGCCCAACGCATGCGATGATTACACCGTAATGATGCAACTCAGGTCGGGTGATGCGCCTTCGGCGACTGCCCCAGTCTGCAGTTGACCCGTTTCAAGACCGGGCCCCAGCGTGCTCGGACATTGGGCCTCCTGGCAGGCACCCGGACCGGACTCACATCGGCAAGCGAAAGATCACCTGCACGAGGTCACCTCCCGTCTGCTGGGCGCATGAATGATCAGAGTTAGTGCCGAGGCGATGGATAGTTCTCGGACAAGAGTGGATCAACAGCGGCAACCTCCGCCAGTCGCCGACAGTGCCGGGCACACTCGGGACCATCGAGTCCAGCAGTACTCAAAGGCTGTACTTGGCCGCCAAATATTGCTCGGGAGTACAACAGAACCACAAGCATTGAACGAACGGGACAAGCGAGACCGACTTGGAGGAGCGACAAATGTCATCCGAGTTCGTTCGTTATACCCCTGAGATCGAGACCATCGATCCCCATCTCGACGAGCTGCTGGCACAGATCATCGATTTCTGGGAGAAAAAGGGCCGTGAATCGCCGAGTACCGAGGGCACCGGGCGGGCCGTCCGCGGCGCGCACGCGAAGTCATTCGGCCTGGTCAAGGCAGAAGTCGAGATCTTGGCTGATGTGCCGGCGGCGTATGCGCAGGGCATCTATGCCAAGCCGGGCCACCACGGCGCACTGATTCGCTTCTCCAGCACGTCCACCCACCTGGGCACGGACGCACAACTCGGACCCGGCCTTGGCTTCGCGATCAAAATATTCGATATCGACGGACCAAAACTCGTCGAAGACGAGCCGGACTCGACCACCTTCGACCTCGTGCTCAAAAATAATCCCATCTTCATCAGCAATACAGCGAAACACTACCTGTTCATCGAGGACATCGCGAACAACGCGCAGGACTACCTGACGCGCGGCAAGGCGGGTCTCCACGAGCTGCTGGCGGATGTGCTCACGGGCAAGGGCCAGCTGCACCAGCAAGAGTGGGCATGGGACGAGCTATTCGCGATCGTGAGACTGGTAACGCAGACGCATGTGCGCAATCCGCTGCTCACCACGTTCTGGAGCATGGGCGCGGTACGTCATGGGGACTACATCGCCAAGATACGTGTCGCGCCGGCCGCGGAGAGCGCCACGCACGTGATCCATCGTGATCTCGACCTCACGATTGGCCCGGACGTGTTTTATCCGACGCTGGCGGACGAGCTACAGGCGAGACCATTCGATTTCGATCTTCAGGTCCAGCTGTGCACGGACCTCGCGGCGATGCCAGTGAACGTCCTGACCGTGGAATGGCCCGAAAAGTTGTCTCCCTTTGTCACCGTGGGACGCGTGCATCTACCGCGCCAGGACATCTCGGGACCCGAGAACTTCGAGAAGGGTGACGCGCTCGCGTTCAATCAGTGGCGTGTCACGTCCGCTCACCGCCCGCTGGGCGAAATCATGAACGTGCGACGGATCTACACGGCGTCGGCCAAGGTCCGCCGGACGCTCAACCACCAGCCGCAAACCGAGCCGACCAGTGCCGATTCGGTGTTGCCGTGATCAGAGGCCCACGGGCCCGGCTCGGGCGGTAGCCACCCGGTCCGCGGCGCATCCGTGGGCCGTGCGGCCATTATCCGGGCGCAGGAATCGAACCGGATCGAAAGGACAGGACAGCTATGACAATGCAAGAAGGGACAGCGACCGCACCGGAACCCGATCAGGCCGTGGAGCAGAACATCCAGAAGCTGCGAGAGCTCTACGCCGACGCGCCGGAGGTGGGAAAGCAGGCGTTGGAGAACGTACTCCAAAAAGGCGCGACGTCGTTTGTGGGGAAGCCGCGAACGCGGATGGAATCCGCTGGCCGGGTCGGCAGCCGTCAGGGCAGGGTCTCGGAGCTCACCCTGATCGCTCCGTTCGTGGAAGGTGGAGCGGAGCGACTGCGCGCCTTCCTGCAGCTGCGGGACGGAAACTTCGATGACACAGACAGGGTTGGCACCGTCCACGATATGCGCTTCGTATTCCTTGACAACGACACGAAGCTGCTCTTCTGCACCGCCTACGACGATGAGTGGGACCCCTACATCGACGACTTCGCAACGAAGATCCCGGACGAACTGGATCTGTTTATGTGCAATTGCGTGGGATGGCCGGGAACGCGCAGCCCGTCGGTGAAGGACTGGATCGCGAAGTACCAGATCCCGGCCGATGGCTGGTACGTCGCGAATCCAGATCTGACGGTGGCGGAGACCAGGCGGCTGAACCGCGTCGGCCACGCGCTGGAAGAATTCCTGGACAAGATCAGCGACTAGTCCAGCCACCCGGACAGTCTGCGGGGTGCGGCCGTGCCACCCGGCGAGAGTGTCCCCGTGAGCCGGCTCGTCTCGGTTTCTTGTGGGGAGAACGCCATGCCGCTCGTCGATCGCCTCGGAGGCGACCTTCCGCGTGCCCCCGTCACCGTGGAGCTCGACGACATCCAGGCGACGGTGCTGCGCTACCGGCCCGAGCCCTACTACGGCACGCACGTCATGCTCCACGTGGAGGATGCCCAGGCCGGCCGCGAATTCGTGCAGCGGCTGACACCCTATGTCGACTCCGCCGCCGACTGGTGGCAGGCCGGCGACGTCTGGACCTCAATCGCCATCAGCTCCACCGGGCTGGTGACTCTAGGCCTGCCGGAGGATTCTTTCCGGTCCTTCCCCGAAGCATTCCGCGTGGGGATGGCCGCACGCGCCGACAAGCTCCGGGACTACGGACCCAACGACCCGACGAACTGGGAAAGGCCCTTCGGCACCGGGGAGATCCACATCGCGGTCAGCATCTTCAGCGACACGGAAGACAAGTGGCGCCGCGCGATGGAGACCGCGGGCCAGCAGTATCAGGGGTTCTCCGGCGTCACCGTAATGCTGTTGCAGGACTTCGGCGCCCAGCCAGGAGACCTCAATCCGCTGGGCTACAAAGATTCGATCGGCCAGCCGGCCATCGAGGGCTGCGGCGTCGACTCGTTGCCCGGCCAGGGACCACCGATCAAGGCTGGCGAATTCATCCTCGGCTACCCCGGCGAGGCCGGCGTGCCGCTGCCGATGCCCCGCCCGGACGTGCTGGGCCGCAACGGCACCTTCGTCGGGCTGCGCAACTACCAGGCCCGCGTCGGGACGTTCAACCGGTTCCTGCGCGAGCACGCGCAGACCGAGCAGGAGCGGGAACTGCTCGCCGCGAAGCTGGTGGGCCGCTGGCGCAGCGGCGCGCCCTTGACGCTCGCCCCGACGCAGGACGACCCAGCGCTCGGCGCGGACGCGCGCCGGAACAACGACTTCACCTACGCCGCGGATCCGCACGGCCGGCAGGTGCCGCTCGGCTCACACATGCGGCGCATGAACCCGCGCGACACCAAGATGGCCCTACTCGCCGACGTGAACGTTCACCGGATCATCCGGCGCAGCACGACCTACGGGGCACCCTACGACCCTGACGCGACCTCGGAGCAGGACGACGAGGTAGCACGCGGCACCTACTTCATCTTCCTCAGCGCCAAGGCAATGGCCACGATGGAGTTCCTGCAGCAGGAGTGGATCAACAACGGCAACTTCATGGACCTGGGCGACGAACGCGATCCGAACGTCGGGCTGCAGGAGGACGGGGCGACGTTCACCATCCCGCAACATCCGGTGCGGCGTCGCATCCACGGCATCCAGACATTCAACGTGCTGCGCGGCGGCGAATACTTCTTCATGCCCTCCCTGTCCGCCTTGAGATGGATCGGGGAGCTCCGCCAATCCGGCGGCCACGCTGATGAACGAGCCGAACCATCCTGAAAGCCGTCGCGACCCCCTGACGACCGCAAGCTTCACGAACCCCGAGTTGCACCGATCTGGGTCAGGGCGCGCGGACCTGGCCCGCTGAGGACGGGAGGTGCCCGCGGTGGGCGAGGGTACGGCCGGCCCCGATGCCGGGAGCGGCGCTTCTGCTCGTGGCCTGACCATCAACAAGTTAGAGACCGATCCCAGGAGCAGGGCCACGAGCCACCACGACGGGCGGGCGAGCTTGATGCCATCTCTGAGACTTGGCGGACGCCGACAAGCTGCGGATGTGGCCCGCAGGGGCAGCGCGTAATGTGGGCCATACATCCGGACCGCGCCCGCTGGGCGTGAAGTCCCGCGTGCCCCGCACCCATTGCTCTGTAGCTGGGGGTGCGCTCGGACGAGCGGAGGACCTGCGATGGGTACAGTCACGACCGACGACGGCACCACGATCTTCTACAAGGACTGGGGTCCTCGGGATGGGGAGCCGATCGTCTTCCACCACGGGTGGCCGCTGAGCGCCGACGACTGGGACAACCAGATGTTGTTCTTCCTGGCGCAGGACTACCGAGTCATCGCCCACGACCGCCGTGGCCACGGACGCTCCACCCAGACCGCGACCGGCCACGATATGGACACCTACGCCGCGGACGTGACCGCCCTGACCGACGCACTCGACCTGCGGGGCGCCGTGCACATCGGCCACTCCACCGGCGGTGGCGAGGTGGCCCGCTACGTCGCCCGCGCTAAGCCCGGCCGTGTCTCAAAGGCGGTCCTGGTGGGCGCGGTGCCACCGCTGATGCTGAAGACGGAGGCCAACCCGGGCGGTCTGCCGATGGAGGTCTTCGACGGCTTCCGTGAGGGCGTTGCCGGCAACCGGGCTCAGTCGTTCATCGATATTCCCTCGGGGCCGTTCTACGGCTTCAACCGTCCCGGAGCGCAGGTGTCGCAGGGTTTGATCGACAACTGGTGGCGCCAGGGCATGATGGGCGCGGCGAACGCGCACTATGAGTGCGTTGCCGCGTTCTCCGAGACCGACTTCACCGAGGACTTGCAGCAGATCAGGGTGCCCGTCCTCGTCGCGCACGGAACCGACGACCAGGTCGTCCCGTACGACGACTCGGCACCCCTGACGGTCAAGCTCCTGAAGAACGGGACCCTCAAGTCCTACGAGGGCTATCCGCACGGGATGCTGTCGACGCACCCGGAGGTCCTCAACCCGGACATCCTCGCGTTCATCCGTTCCTGACCCCGACGGGCTGGCCTCAGCGTCCGGCCCGTTCCCCGGCGTACCCGTAGCTCGCATGGGGGAGCGCACCTGGTCCGGCGGACGTCCGGCCGTCTCGTTTCCGTCTCATTCAGCGACGGACACCACACGTTCAGGCAGGTCCGGTCCTCACCTCGCAATGAGCGCTTCCCTGACGGATCAGCGCGGTGCGAGAGCTGCTGTGGCCCCGGCCGCCAAGAGCTTGCCGCGCCAGCTCCGCACGCGGGCGGTAGTCACTTCGGCCACCGTTCCGGCCCCGAAGGTCGGGAGAACGCCCCCCGGTTGCGTCCTGGCCATGCGGGCCGCAGTCTGCCGACATGGACTACAGCCCGGAAGCAGGCATGCGGCCCATTCTGGTGACCGGTGCTGCGGGCAGCGTCGGGGCTGTCGGCAGAACCGTGGTCCAGGGTCTGCGGCGCCGGGGTCTCCAGGTCCGTGCTCTGGTGCGCCGTGATGACGACCGTGCCCAGGCGCTGCGCGCGACGGGCGCCGAGGTCGTGGTCGGAGATCTGACGTGTGCTCGTGATGTTGCCGACGCCCTCGACGGCTGCGGTCGGATGTATTTCGGCATGGCCGTGTCAGACCAGTATCTGCTGGCTGCCGTGACCACGGCGGCGGTCGCGCGCGCCTACGGAAGGCTGGAGGTGTTCGTGAACATGTCGCAGCTGACCGTCTCCGAGATGGACGCCACCAGCGGCTCCGAGTCGCACCAGCATCGACAGCAGTGGCTGGTCGAGCAGGTTCTCGACTGGTCAGGCCTGCCCGTGGTCCAGGTCAGGCCCACCGTCTTCATGGAGAACCCGCTCTTCCAGACCGTGTTTTCCTCGATCGCCACGGACGGCGTGATCAGGTGGCCCTTCGGGGAGGCGCGAACCTCCCCGATCGCGGCCGATGACGTTGCCGCGGTTGTCGAGGAGATCTTGGCCGATCCGGCCGGTCACATCGGCCGGAGCTACGAGCTGACCGGCCCCCGATCACAGGACGTTGCCGGCCTGGCCGCGGAGATTTCCGATGCTTTGCACCACACGGTCGACTACACCGCCGTCCCGTTGCAGGAATGGCTGGACAACGATCTCGCAGCGCTGGAACTGCCGGCCCATGTACGTCAGCACATCTCCACCATGGCTCGCCTGCACCTGGACGGCCGCTATGACCGCCAGGCAGAAGGCATGGCAGAGGTCACCGGGCGGTCCGCCGGAGGAGTAGCCGACTTCGTCCGCAAGAACCCCGAGCTGTTCACTCGCTAACGCCGACAGCCGCCCTGAGAAAAGCGAAGGACCCTGGGGGCCCGTAGTGCCATGCCTGCGGCACGACCTTCACCCCGACCGTGGGGTCAGGTGGCAACCCGCGTGCGCCGCCGCCTCAGGCGGGGACGCAGGCCCACCAGCATGGCGGCGATCAGCGCCCACAGCGCGAGGGTGGCCAAGGGTTGCACCGCCTGCGCGCCGTGGAAGTAGCTCAGGTCGGTCACGGCGCGAACGGCCGCACCCGGCGGCAGCAGGGCGGAGACGGCGTGTGCGGCGGAGGGCAGGAGGTCCGGGCCGATGGCCGCTCCGCTGGTGGAATTGCCGACCGTGAGCAGCAAAAGAGTGGCGACGGGCACGCCGACCGGGCCGAGGTAGGTGCCCAGCAGCTTGGTGGTGAACGCGGCTGCCGCGGCAAGCAGGGTCAGGGCGAAGGCCAGCGGCATCACCGGCGCGGGCACCGCCCCGAGGATGGGGCCGGCGATGACGGTGGCGACGATGCCGATGGCCGCAGAGGCGCCGGACAGCAGCCAGAACCGGTGGTGCAGGTGCAGATGGTTCGCGAGACCCAGAACGTTCTGGGCGAGGACGAAGCCGGCCAGTGTGACGCCGAACGCCAGGTAGAAGCCGGCCAGTCCACGCGAGTCGAAACGAGCGAACGGGACGACATCCACCGTGGTCAGGCGCTGGCCCGACCCATGGGCATAGGCGCCGATCAGGCTCTTGACGGCCGTCGTGGTCGACTGCCCGTTGGCTCCGCCGACCTCCAGGCGCAACCGGTCGGAGGCCGCGCGGCCGCTGAGCGCGGCCACGACATCGCGGCGCTCAACCTCAGCGCGCCCGGTGGCGGCGTCGGCGACAGGATGGACATCGACGCTGTCACCAAGGACCTGGCTCATCTCGCCCGAAAGCTCCTGGCCGGCGACAGCCACCGGCACCCGGTGCGGCTGGGGGTTGCGCTGCAGACCGACGTAGCAGCCGATGAAGGCCGCCACGACGACCAGGGCGATCACGGTCGGCTGGAGCCAGAGCCGGACCGGTGGCGCGGTTGCCGAGGAGGAGGTGGCGGTGGTCAGGTCGGCTTCGGCGGCCGGGCCGAGGCGAGTGGCCATGAAGTGTCTCCCGGAAAGGGGGCGCGCCCTGGGACGAGGGGAGGGGGGCACCCACAAATAGATGATGTTAGTAATCTAAACAGCAACCGTACGATAGATGCCGTCCAGCATCCAAAAGGGAGGTGCCCTATGGGTCGCGTCTCACAGGCGCAGGCACAGGCGAACCGCCAGCGGGTCGTGGAACGGGCCTCGCAGCTGTTCCGCGAGCAGGGCACGGGCGTGAGCGTCGCGGATCTGATGAAGGCGGCCGGCCTGACGCACGGCGGCTTCTACAAGCAGTTCGCCTCCAAGGAGGCCCTGATCGACGAGGCGGTCACCCACGCGTTCGGCGAACTGGCCGAGTTCCACGCCACCACACTCGAAGAGCACGAGGGGCACCGTGTCGAGGCCCAGCAGTCCCTGATCGACGGGTACCTGTCCGTCCGGCACCGGGACAACCCCGCCTCGGGCTGCCCCGTCGCCGCGCTCGCCACCGACATGGCCCGGGACAGTGGCGACCACGGAGCGCACCGCGCCTACGCCGAAGGGGTAGAGGACTTCACCCAGTGGCTCGCCACCGACGACGAGGACGGCATCGCCCGGCTGTGCACCATGCTCGGCGCCCTTCTCCTGGCCCGCGCCACCAAGAACTCCCCGCTGTCCGGGCGGGTGCTCTCCGCCGCCCGCGCCGCGCTGTCACCCGCCCCGCAAGACCACGTGTCTGACATCCACTGCTGACATCAACGACGTCGGGCGGGGGTGTACACCAGCGGCTGCGTCCGGGCATCGCATCAGTCGTCGGCAGCACCGGGACTGCGCTCGGATCGAACTCCTAAAGCGGGTGTCGCAGGTTCGAATCCTGCCGGGGGCACTAGGCAAAACGGCCCGGACCGATCGTGGTCCGGGCCGTTTTGGCGGCACCATTTGACGGCAGTCGCCTCTACCTCGCACAGTGCGGCCCCCTTCCCTCAACGATGCTGGTGCACAACCAGCCGCCGAGGGATCGAGCCGAAACCCCTGGTTTCAATCGTCCGCCACTTCAATGCCCCGTACAAGGACGTCGTTACCGTCTCCCGCCGGTTCAAGACCGTCTCTGCCGTCAGCTCAGTGCTCGGGCTGCTCGAAGAACACGGATACGTGCGCCCCCTGCAGACCGAGCGAACCAGTTCCAGGGGGCGCCACCAGGCGGTCACTTACCGAGTTCACCCATCGCTGCTGACATCGCCCTCTGAGTGAACGCCGCAGTGCTTCAGGGGCACGAACCGACGGTCGGGCTCAAGGAGATCACGCAGCGCTGCCTTGCACCGGGCGTCCTGGACGGTCGTCCAGAACGATGGTCGTGACCTCACTGTCATCGGGTCGATTCACCGTGGCGTTCTCGATAGCCAAGTGAGTTCGCGAGTACACCGCGCTTGCCAGGGCCCACGTCACCATGTCGGTATCGGGCCCGTGATCATCGAGAATTTCCCGGGTGGTGACCAGAACCGCGAGCAGGGAGCGACCGGAGACGAACGTCTCGATTCGCCCGTCTTCGAGGTCGGTGACGCGGTCCGGCAGGCGAAAGTGCTGGTGCCGAGAGGTCTGCTCCAGCAGGAATGCCCACGTATCTTTGTGGCAGATCAGTCGGACCGAGGAAATGGCCGCGGCCGTCAGTAGGCCACGAAGGTGCTTACCACGCTCCTCCGCACGCCGGGACTCCCTCAGTTCGATGTCCGATGCCGTTTCGTCGTGTCCGGTTGGCGCCCCCTCATTCGCATCGGCTGACGCCACGTCCGGTTCAGGCACCGGCAACGCCTCTGCAGGTGGGTCGTTCGTTCCCGACTGATCGTCGTGCCTGGCGCTTCCTTCGTCAGCAGGGTCCGCGTCTGTCACCTCGGCCACCTCTTCTTCCCCCCACCTGTGAGGCTCCTCGTTGTCGCTGCTGGCCCCCAAAGGCTGTGGCTCATGCTCTGGAAGCACAATCCGGATCCGGTCATCAGGAGTTACTGGGCGTGGCACACCCAACGTGTGCGCCCATGCTTGCGCAATCTCGCGACGGAGCGCTTCGACCGCAGTGCGGGTGTCGCCGAGATCGCTCAGCATCCGCTCCTGGCGGCGGCGCAACTCCCGGTTCTCTTCGCGCAGTCCGGCCGTGCCCTGCTGGACGTTCTCCAGGATCTTGCGGCGCAGTTGGTCCTGATCTTGATGGAAAGCACCGAGCCCGATGGTCGGATCGTTGAGCGCCTCCCGTATCTCTTCGAGCTCTTTGAAGATCCTCTCTGTGTCCTGTCTCCGCGACACGCAGCCTCCTCGCCGTTGACTGGTCAACGAGCGCATGTCTCCCCATCCGGAAATTGGATGAAGCGACACTTTCAAGCCCCTTGCGCCTAATAACCCAGGGCCGCGAACGTCGGGCCGCTTTCCGATTCAGGCCAGACCGAACTCCTCGGCGTGCGCCTGTCGCGCAGGACCCGCAAGTTTCGTAGGCCGGCGGGCACGGCCCTGGTCATGGCGGGCGGGCGGGGCATAGACGTACACGTCGTGTTCGGTGATGTCGGGGACCAGCCGGTACCGGCTGCCCGGGCCGAACGGCGCAGTGCCGCCCTCGCCGGTAACGCCGGTGAGCAGGTGCAGCTCCGCCCCGTAGCGCGACCAGGTGGCGCACCTCGTTCAGTTGCACGGCGTCGGCGCCGCTGCCCACCCGGCACAGCAGACGCCGCCGCCGGGCGCCTCCTCCAGCATGGCTCGCACGGGCGTGATCCCCGCACCCCAGCGGTCAGCAGGGTGCCGGTCCCGGTCCGGAGCAGCGAGGTGAACGCCCCGTACGGTCCCTCGACGGAGGGGCTGCTACCGACCGAGACGTTCCGCAGGCCGGCGCCTGTTCATCACTTGTTGTGGGATCGCTGGTCGGACGCCGGCCGACGGGGAGGGGCGTGAGCGGGATCAGCATGCCGGGCGGATGGCAGACAGTACGCTGAATCCAGCGGGATCGGGCCCGCAGCACAGTGTCCGGGAGGTGCTTCATGACAGCCGAGATGGTGGCCCCGGCGTGGATGCATGAGCAGATCACGGCGGAGGAGTACGACTCCTGGTCCGAGGAGCAGTGCGCCGGCATCGAGATCGTGGACGGGATGGTCGTCGTGAGCCCGAGTGCGTCCAAGCGGCACAACCGGCTGGCCCGCATTCTGGCCAACGCTCTGGATGCCGCCGCGGGCTCGGAGTGGAACGCCGACACCGACTTTGACGTCCGGCTTCAGGACGTCCCGCTCACCAATCGCCGCCCGGACGTCGTCGTCTACCGCGCGGACACGATCGACATCACCCCCACCCGCCCTGAGCACGTGCTGCTGGTCGCGGAGGTAGTGTCGCCAGGATCGGAGACCACCGACCGGATCGTGAAGGTCGACCAGTACGCCAAGGCAGGCATCGCCTTCTACTGGCGGATCGAACAGGCCGCGACCGGCGTTCCCCTCGTGTACACCTACGTTCTCGACCCCGCGACGAAGACCTACCGGGACGGAGACGTCTTCACCGGCGTCCTCAAGGCAGCGGCGCCCTTCCCGGTGGAGATCGACCTGGGGCAGGTCTGACCTGGCGCTGCTCAGCAGTCGGCAGCGCGTGAGCGATGCGTGAGCGGACGATCCGATACAGGGCGGCATGAGCCGGATCAAGTGGCTCGCCGCACGGTTCTGACCTGGGGAAACAGCACCGCGCGGCAGCGCCGGGCACTCCCCGGCAAGGATCCGATCCCACTCCTAAAGCGGGTATCGAGGCGGGGACTCTGCAAAGGCATTCACTCGGCCGAACGTGACCGCCCATTGGGCCCACACTGTCCTAGGACCGCCTACGTCGACAGAGGAGTGTGCACCTGCAAGCCGACGCGTCGGGGACATCCCGCACCCGCAGGTGCAGCACCGCGACGGAGCAGTCGAGCCCGGCACAGCATCCCCGCGTGGGTTCGTGCCCAAAGCGTGCCCATAAGACCGGACAACCACGGTAAACAGCGGGGCGAAGCCAGCTCTCGAAGCCATGCTGGAGGCGACATATCCGCAGGTCAGAGCCTGCGTAGCCATCCAAGCGCCGTCGCTTCCCAAGCTGAGAGCGCGAGTTCGATTCTCGTCACCCGCTCCACCGAAGGCCCAGGTCAGAGACCCGGGCCTTTTGGCTGTCCGCGGTGATCACTCGCCGCGTGCCAGATGCGTGCCGGATGGTTGATCGTCGGGTTCGGCGGGCTCCGCTTCTGGCACGGCCGCAGCTTTTGCCCTCGCCGTCCCGGGGCCGCCGGTGTGCACTCACGTGGCTGCTGTGGTGGTCGAGACGTCCGGCTGTTGGACGAGCGTGGTGGGCAGGGCGACGTACGCCGTGATGCCCGAGCCCTCTGTGGGGCGCAGCTCGACATGGGCGCCGAGGCGGGTCGCGAGCGCGCCGACAACATGGTGGCCGAGGAACCGGGTGGGCGCAGCGAGCGGGGAGCCGCCCTTGCCGGACAGCAGGGCGTTGGCCTGGGCCATCCGCTGCGCGGTCATTCCGATTCCCCGGTCGACCACGGCGAGGCAGTACTCGCCGCCGTCCCGCCAGCCGTACACCGCGACGGGCTGCTGGGGCGGGCTGAACATGAGTGCGTTCTCCACCAACTCGGCAAGCAGGTGTGAGAGTTCGGCGACACAGTGGCCACGGACGCGGCATTGCTCGATGTCGGTGACGGCGACCCGCTGGTACTGCTCGACCTCGGAGACGGCCGACTGCACCACCTCGGTGACGGTGACCGTGCCGGGCCAGCGGCGAGCCGGGGGCTCCTCGCCGGCGAGGACGAGCAGGGACTCGGCGTTGCGGCGCATGCGCGTCGCCAGATGGTCGAGTTCGAAGAGTTCGGCGAGGGCGTCCGGGTCGAGCTCCTGGTTCTCCAGGGTGGTGATCAGCCCGAGCTGGCGGCTGAGGAGCGCCTGGTTGCGGCGGCCGAGACTGGCCAGGGACTCGGTGCTGTTGCGGCGCAGGACGGCCTGCTCGACGGCGAGGCCCACGGCGGCGCGCTCGACATTGCGCAGTGCGGCGGCCAGCCGGGTGATCTCCCGTGCACCGTTGGGAACTTCGGCCGCCTCGGGCTCCGAGGGCAACGGGGTGTCGGGGTCGGCCTCCTGGATGTACTTGACCACGTCCGGCAGCCTGGTGCCCGCGACTGCGTCGGCCTCGTCGACCAGGGCGCCCAGGGGGCGAGTGATGGAGCGGGCCGAGAACAGCGCGAGCGCGGATGCTACGGCGAGGATCAGCGCGCCCAGTGCCAGGAAGCCGACGAGTTCCCGCGTAGCCGCGTCGCCGACCTGGTCCGCTCGCGCCCGTACGTCGTCACCGACCTGTTTCTGCACGCCGTGCAGATCGTCGACGAGCGTCGTCATGTCGGCCCACCAGCGGCTGGGGTCGACGCCGAGGGACGAGCCGCCGGCGCCCGCCTCGGCCTTGGCTTCGTATCCGGTGACGCGGCGGGCGGCAGCCGTCCCGAAGGCTTGGTCGAGGGATGAGTTCTCGGTGCTGTCGGCAAGTTGGCGGAACTGGCCGAGGGCGGCGACCCGCGTGGCGCGGACATCGGTGAAGTCGAGGTACTCGCCGGAGCGGAACCGCTGTGCCACGAACACGCCGTTCAGGGAGCCGCGTTCGAGGGCTACGGCCTCCGTGGCACGCGCCAGGGCCTGCAGCGCCTGCACGCCGCGCGCGATACGGCGGTCGCCGTCAGGCGCGCCGGCCCCTTCAGCGTCGATCAGAGCGGTGACGGCCCCGGTGTAGAAGCGAAGTGTGGCAGTGCGGTCGGCCGTGCCGGTGTCGACGGCGGTACGGGTTGCGGTGAGGTCGACGAGCGGGAGCTGGGCCTGGCGTAAGGCGAAGGCCGCGGCCTCGGGCAGATCGCCGCTCTCCTTCGAGAGCGCCGCCCTCAAGGACGTACGCGCGGTGTCGGTGCGCGCCCGCTGCCTGCGGACATCATCCCGGTACTGCTCGGCGCCGCTCAACAGGCCGTTGGTGAGACCGCGTTCACGCTGCAGCTCACGGACGAGGTCCTGTTCCCGCAGCAGGATGCCGACCTGGGACTCCGTGGCCCGCGCGGCGGACCAGTCGTGGGCGCGGTCGGCTACGCCCAGCCCGGTCAGAGCGAGGAGCAGACAGGTGGGTACGGCAAGGACGATTGCCATGCGGCCACGGATGGAGCCCCAGCCGGGCATGCGGACGGACTGGTCGGGTCGGCGGATTCGGTTCCCCCTCATGCCCCGCGAGGCTAGAGGCGGCCCGGCAGGTGCCTCGTTTCCCTTTCGTAAGACATCGATTCACAGGTGCTCACCCGACGCACGCAGCAGCTGTGAGAGGCGTCACGGCGATGGATCAGTGGTGCTTGTGGGCTCGGCCGCGTCTTGTAGTCGATGAGTCGAACCGTGCCGGGCTATCAGCGGAGGGCGCACCCCGGCCGTACGGTCCGGTGAACGCCGCTCGGCAGATGCAGGGAATCAGGGGGTGAATCGGAGCCGGTCGTGAGGACCACCCGTCTTCGGGAGCCGGTGCGAACACGGGACTCGCCTCGCCCCTCCCACGCTGCTCCCCGTGCCCCAGGAATCTCCGGGATCCACCTGACCGACGCATCACCGTCGTCTGGACGTCGCCCGAGGCGTCCGCCACCGCGGGACGAGGTCGCGCGCTGCCCCTGCGGAGGTGGCTGTCGGCCACCGGCCGTCGCGCTCTTCGCGGGGGATGTGACCTTTGTTGCCGTACAGGAGTCTCAGGCGCGTTCGCCGTTGTGCCATCCGCTGACGACGGTGGCAGCGGCACATCTGCCGTCGAGGGAGGTCACAGGGCTGTAGGGGGAAGCGCCACGACAGGAAAGCCGCGTCCACGGAGAGTAATATCTGTGCCCGCGAATTGAGGAATAGGTGCAGGGTGCGGCGAGGATTTTTCGACCGCCCGGCGGAGCAGAATTATCGACCACGCAAGGCCGATCGCACCGTGCTACTGTCGAACTCAGTTGCAGGTGTGGTTGCCAGAAGGTTTTTCCGACGGCTGATCATCACGGCGACACGGAATGCGCACAGTGCGCGTTCCTGTACACCGCCTCCGAAGGAGAAACAACATGGCTACGGGCACTGTGAAGTGGTTCAACGCGGAAAAGGGCTTCGGCTTCATCGAGCAGGACGGCGGCGGCCCCGACGTCTTCGCCCACTACTCGAACATCGCCGCCCAGGGTTTCCGCGAGCTGCTGGAAGGCCAGAAGGTCTCGTTCGACATCGCGCAGGGCCAGAAGGGCCCGACGGCCGAGAACATCGTTCCCGCCTGACGCACCGGCACTGACGCATACTTCGCAGCTGGGGCCCGCACCTTGGGGTGCGGGCCCCAGTTCGCTTTATTCCCAGGGCGATTCGTCCTGTCTTTTTCGGCTCGTTCTCGCGATTCTGCGCCGCTCATTCTGCTGCGGAAATTCCTTGATACGTGCCCACATCGAGGAAGGTTCCGCATGAACCGCACACGTACCACTCGCACACGCACCAATCGCACATACGACCGCTTCGGAGGAAAAGCCGCTGCGGGCCGCTCCGGCGTTCCGCACCGCTCCAGTGGTTACGGAAACCGACAGCCCGCGGGGGGCGATTTCGCGCTGCCGAAGACGGTCAGGCCCGCGTTGCCCGCTGTCGAGTCGTTCGCCGGTCTCGCCATGCCGGCGCCTTTGCTGGCCACGCTCGGCCATGAAGGCGTGACCGTACCGTTCCCGATCCAGGCGGCGACCCTGCCGAACTCCCTGGCCGGCCGCGACGTACTCGGTCGCGGCCGCACCGGCTCGGGCAAGACCCTCGCCTTCGGCCTCGCAGTACTGGCCCGTACGGCGGGCCGGCGGGCCGAGCCGCGTCGGCCGCTGGCCCTGATCCTCGTCCCCACCCGTGAGCTGGCCCAGCAGGTCACCGACGCGCTCGCTCCCTACGCCCGCTCCGTGAGCCTGCGGCTCGCCACCGTCGTCGGCGGAATGTCCATCGGCAGGCAGGCCGGTGCGCTGCGGGCCGGCGCGGAGGTGGTCGTCGCGACGCCCGGTCGGCTCAAGGACCTCATCGACCGGGGCGACTGCCGGCTCGCCGACGTCGGCATCACCGTGCTCGACGAGGCCGACCAGATGACCGACATGGGCTTCATGCCCCAGGTCACCGCCCTGCTCGACCAGGTGCGCCCCGAGGGCCAGCGGATGTTGTTCTCGGCCACCCTGGACCGCAACGTCGACCTGCTGGTCCGTGGCTACCTGACCGACCCGGTGGTGCACTCCGTCGACCCGTCGGCCGGTGCCGTCACCACGATGGAGCACCACGTACTCCACGTGCACGACGCGGACAAGCACCGCACGACCACCGAGATCGCGGCCCGGGACGGCCGGGTCATCATGTTCCTGGATACCAAGCACGCCGTGGACCGGCTGACCAAGCACCTGCTGAGCAGCGGTGTCCGCGCCGCGGCCCTGCACGGTGGCCGGTCCCAGCCGCAGCGCACCCGGACCCTGGCACAGTTCAAGGACGGTCACGTCACCGTCCTGGTGGCCACCAACGTCGCGGCCCGCGGCATCCACGTCGACAGCCTCGACCTGGTCGTCAACGTGGACCCGCCCAGCGACCACAAGGACTATCTGCACCGTGGCGGCCGTACGGCCCGCGGCGGGGAGTCCGGCAGCGTCGTCACCCTGGTGACCCCCGGCCAGCGCCGCGGCATGACCCGGCTGATGGCTTCGGCCGGCATCACCCCGCGCATCACCCCGGTCCGCTCGGGCGAGGCGGAGCTGAGCCGCATCACGGGTGCCCAGGCGCCCTCCGGGGTCCCTGTGGTCATCACCGCGCCTGTCGTGGAACGCACCCGCCGCGCGCCTTCGCCGTCCGGGGACCGCCGGGGCCGCACCGGCCAGGGCCGACCCGCCGGCGCGGGGGTGCGCCGCAGGGCACAGCGGCGGCCCGGCAACGACTCGGCTGCTTAGGCCGGCGCAGTCCCCGGAGCCCCATTTGGCCTCCCGGAAGCCACCGTGGTCTCCCGGGGCCGAAGGCCGCCAAGCCGACCAGCCCTTACCGAAGGAGACACCCTTGACGCCAGCGCGGACGCAGTACCGCAGGCCGGACCCCACCCCCGTGTCCGTGGTGAACGACAGCGAAGGGCACGGGCCTCGGGTATGTGACGACATGACCGTCGAGGTGGCTCTGGCCGTCATGGCGAGTGCCCGGGTCGAGTACCTGACCGTGTGCGACGGGGACGACGAGAGCACAGGCCTGGTCACCCGGCTCCGGCTCGCCGTTCTCCGCGACAGTTCCGCGTACACGGACCGGATCCGTCTGCGGGACGTCCTCGACGCACCACTGCCCTCACCCGGCGGCCGCTCGGGCGGCGCCGGTGAGTACGGCCGGGTTCCGGGCGTACCCGCCCTCGCGTGCTGATCCGTCTCGCCCCGGGCGGCCCGTTCTCCTTCTCCCCGCGATTTCTCCCCTGTGAGGCATCATGCGCTGTGTCATCGCCCGGTACCCGTTCGACCTGACCATGACCGGGGTTCTGGCCTCGATGAAGGGCGTCAGGCCCGAGCTCGTCACGGGGGCGTCCGTGACCATCGGCCGCCGCCGCTACCCCGTCAAGCAGGTGGGCCAGGTCATCACGCGACAGGACCCCCGTGACTTCACCGCCGGCGAGGTCGTGCGGGCCATGACACGCCTCGGCTTCACCTGCCACGACCGCCCCGAGGGCGCGCCCGTGGGCGAGGGTGGACCCACGCTCCTCCACACCGCGTCCGCACTGCTCGGCGACACCGGCCCCGTGGCCGTGTGAGGACGGGCGGGAGACCGCCCTCAGGATCCCGGTGGGGGGGGGGGGGGGGGGGGGGGGGGGGGGGGGGGGGGGAAGGGGGGGGGGGGGGGGGGGGGGAGGGGGGGAGAGAGAAAGGAGAAACGGGAG
>NZ_JBVIIT010000022.1:61973-96396 GCF_055569615.1 Streptomyces sp. NPDC031379
CCCTCACTATCCACCCCGCTCTTTCTGTCCCGCGTCCACCCCACCCCCCCCCCCCCCCCCCCCCCCCCCCCCCCCCCCCCCCCCCCCCCCCCCCCCCCCCCCCACCGCTGTGTCGCCGTCCGCTCGGAAAGCGCCGGCCGGGCAACGCAGGATCCGAGCGGGGTTCGACATGACAGCACAGCTTTCGGCCCACCTGTACCAGGAGCCGCCCGTGGGGCCGCAGCAGGTGCGCGCTCGGCAGGAGGCGGCTTCCGCCAACCGGTGAGGCCCGATCGCGGCAGATTCTTCCTTCACCAGAAGGGTGAAATCTGCTTTTGCATGAGTAGATTTTCGTTCCTGACATGGGTATGCTTCTTCTCGTAGACACGGTCGACGAGACCCGGCAGACACGAACTGGCGGGTGGCTGAGTACGAAGTACGCAGGTCAGTGCGGCTCTCGAGCCTCGAAGCCAGAGTGTTCCCAGAACGGGTGACGGGGCTGAGAGCCGCACTGGGCGGCTCGCACGTCGAGGAGCTGCCAACAGCAGTACCGGTTCACTCAGAGGTTGTTCAGAGAGGAAGGGAGGAGCAGACGCCATCAGGATCGCCCGGCCCGAGAAGCACTCGGCCCGGGTACCGCAAGACCCCGGAATGGATGGTGGTCCCCGGTCAAGCAGCTGCGATCCCACCGCACCCCCCTCTACGGGCCGGGTAGCGGAAACAGAAGGTCGGCACAGCAGTAGGGCCGACAGATGGTGTTCAATTTCCTCCGGGGCCCTGGTGCCGTACGCACCAGGGCCCCTCGACGCGTTGCACAACGAGGTGACATGACATCGGACAACCCCCTGAATGATCGTCTGGACGACGACGACTACCCCGCGTACACGATGGGCCGGGCAGCCGAGATGCTCGGCGCCACCCCGGCTTTCCTCCGGGCCATCGGTGAGGCTCGTCTGATCACTCCGCTCCGCTCGGAGGGAGGACATCGCCGGTACTCCCGCTACCAACTGCGGATCGCCGCGCGCGCCCGGGAGCTCGTCGACAAGGGGACTCCGATCGAAGCCGCGTGCCGCATCGTCATCCTCGAGGACCAGCTCGAGGAAGCGCAGCGGATCAACGCCGAGTACCGTCGTGCCGCCAGCGAATCGGCGGGCCGTGCCGGCTCCGACTCCGCCTGAACACGCGCGCGCGTGCCGTATCCGGAGCGCCGTCTTGCGGCCGAAGGAGAGCACGGCTCGGAAAGTCGCCGGTCCGCTGCTGCCGGACCGACGCCGCCCTCGCCTCCGGGAGGCGCACCCCGCCGGAAGGGCTGTGCACTCGCCAAGGGTCCCCGGGCACGTCGACGGAGACAGCGGCGCCAAGCGCAGAACCCGTTCGCGCAAGCGCTTCGGCCGGCGTCCTTCGACGCCGTGCCCACCGCGTGCCCATAAGAGCGGACAACCAGGGTCACCAGCGGTACCAACCGGCCCGTGCAACGGCGCAGGCGTATCCCGTCCCCGCAGGTCCGCACCACAAGCGCACCGCCGGACCAGGCAGGCTGGTGACGACGTGGCGAAGTTCACCGGCTGACCGGCGGCCGAGTACGGAGCCGCGGTTCCAGGAGATCGAGGGCCTCCTCCCAGCGGAAGCTGTCCGCGCCACCGCCCGCCTTCGGCCGGTGGGGCTCGTACGAGCCGATCAGGACGTCCATGTCCCGAAGCTGGTCCCGGCTTCGCCGATAGGCGGGATGAGCCGCCTGGGCGGCGTTCAGATACGGCAGGACAGCCGATGGGGACACCCGGGCCGGGACGACAGCGCCGGAACGGACCCGGGCCTCTTTGCTGTGCGGGGTGGTCAGTTGCCGCGTGCCGGATGCGCGCCGGAAGGCTCGGCGACCTCCTTCTCGACTGCCTCAGCCCGAGCCTTCCGAACCGTGGCGTCGAGGCCGGCCACTACCCCCTCCTGACGCTCCCCATCCGACCAGCCGTAGATAGAGGATCGCGTTGGTCACCGACTCCGAGATCAACAGGACGCAGTCCTCGATCGAGCAGGTGGGGCAGCAGGGAGGGATGAGTCATTTCATCGGTTCAGGAACTTGGAACCTGTTTGGGTGATCATCGAAAGACATCGACCGAAGATGCAGCCTTGCGGTATCGGCGCCGAGAATAATGACCGGCATGCTGACGTCGATCAATCTCGGACAGTGGATGCTTGTCGGAGTGATGATTGCCATGGGGGTTTCTTTTTCGCTTCTCGCGTGGAGACTTGCACTCGGGGCACATCAATTGTCCGCCGAGAGCAGCGTCCTTGCCGGTATGGGGGGCGGCCTGATCACCGGTTTCGCCGTCAGCCTTTCCATGCTATTTCTGCAAGAAGCCCTGAAAAGCTCCCAAGAGGAGGCGGCGTGGCGTGCAAACGTCACCATCGCCTCTTCCATTCGCGGATTCAACCCCGAAGGACATTCAATCGAAGGGATGAACTTCAACGGGAAGGACCTCTCCGACGCCAATTTCCGGGGATGGGACCTCACTGGCTACCAATTTCGTGACGCGTCACTTCGAGGTGCAGACTTCAATCATGCCATTTTGAAGGACGCCGACTTCACCGGAGCAGACCTATCGACCGCCATTTTCCGCAAGGCGGACCTGACTGATGCGCAACTCTTGACTACAGACCTCGGCTCGGCCGACATGCGCGAAGTATCTTCGCTGCGGGGTGCCACGGTGAATGCCTTGACATGTTGGCCCCCCAAAAGATTGCAGAGTCCCCATATGGGAGATGTTCGCCCGATAAAAAAAATTGACGCCAAGGGCCGTGCGGTCATCAGTAAAGGACGACAGGGGCCGTGCCCAAATAATGCAGCAACGTGGCCCGACAGGCTTCAACCGTTCGCGCCCGCTCCGTGAGGAGACAACTCAGGCCCGCCCGTCGTCACGGAGCGGAAAGTACGGTGGTCCCAGGGCCAGACCGACCGGCTTGTACGTGATCTTCGAAGCCTTCATGACCTCGATCCCTTCCGGCGACCGCACAACAGCCATACGAGGGCCGCTGCCCCGGCGACGGCAAGCAGCCGGGAACGGTTCTCGCGTACCAGGCGCGCGCCGTGGGCCGTCCTCGCGCGCACCGGCTCGGGCGCCTGCTCCTGCCACAACCGGCCGGCCTGAGCGGCCTTTTCACGGGTTCGTCCGGCTGCGCGGGCCGTTGTTTCCCTGACCGGTTCGGGCAGCTTGTCGCGCAGGTGGGACGCCGCCTCAGCGGCCTTGGACCTGGCCTGCGCCGTCTTCGCCGCAACCCGTTCCGTCAGCTCACCGGCCTTGGTGGCGGCGTTTCCCTTGATCTCGGCGGCCTTCTCCTGGGCGCGGGCCTTCACGTCGGTCTTGGCAGCGAGCGCTTCCACCGTGTCCCCCAGTTCCTGGCGCGTCTGCTCGATCTGCTCGCGCAGCTCCTCGGGGCTGGAGGCGGTGGGCTCGTCGTGGGCCGGCTGGGTCATCGGTGCGCACTCTCCTTGATCTCGGCCACGTCGGCCTTCACGTTCTCGATCCTCTCCTCGGGCGTGGGCGGTGCGGCCCGAGCGACCTCCCTCTTCCCGGTCAGCGCCATCACCGCGGCGACGACACCGAGCACGGCGGTCACGACGAGGGTCGCGGCCCACACCGGCAGCGGCACCGCTGGAGCATCAGGAACCCGACCACGCCGGCCCCGCCGAACAGCCCGCCGCCCTTGCCGTACCTTCTGCCCTTCTCCTTCATCTCGGCCTGCCCGAGGCGCAGTTCGTCTCGCACCAGATCCGTCAGCTGCTGCGACGCACGCTGCACCAACTCCCCCACCGGTTCCGAACCATGTGCTGTCCCTCGACCTGATCCGGGTCGAGGCTGCGTACTCGACACGGCGATCACCTCCCGTCGTATCCGTCGTCCGGCCTCGGGCGCCGCAGCGCCAGGCCGCCGGTGAGGGCGCGGGTACCCCGGCCAGAGCGTTTCAGGACAGCGAACTCGACTGTCAGGGAGGCGAGAGGCCGTACGGCCGCACAGCAGGACGGCCGGCCTATGGGACCGTCACGCCTGCCGGACGGATCGCCCGTCACCGCACGCCGGCAGCCCGTCGTCGAGGACCTGGCCCGCTGCACCTCAGCCGTGGGCCTCCCGCGTCGGTCGATGCGTGGGCTGGTCGGCCTTTCCCGGCGGTTTCGGAGCACTATGTGGCCCCCGGGCGTGGTGCGGAGCCCGCTCACGGGGTTCAGCACCGTGATCTCGGGCCGGTGCCCGAGGCGTCGGGGCTGCCGGGTCGGAGGAGTCCAGGCTCATGGAAACGGGCTCGGTACGAGATCCGGCCGCCGGGCCGGAGGCGTCGAACGTCCTGGAGGAGGGCTGGTCCCGACGGGTTTCGGCCGGTGGGCCGGCGCTGGGCCTGCTCTGGGGAATCGCCGTGCCGGAGGGCGGATGGGCGGCGGTCCGAGTCGTGTCGGCCCGGTCGTCACTGCTTCCGCCGGCACCCGGGGCGACGGCGAGTGTCGTCCCCAGGGCCACGGAGAGTGCGGCCAGGGCGGTCCCCACCGCCGTGCGGCGGTTGTGCCGTGCACCGCCCGGACGTTGGGACCGACCGGCCGCCGCCGTCCGCCTCCGTGTGGGCTCCTCGGCGCAGGGGTGAACGGTGCCGGGTGCTGGAACGCGGGCCGGGGAGGGCGGCGAGAGCGGCAGCGGGTACGGATCGCTTCCGGAGTCGAGGGCGGAGAGCGTGTGCGCGCACTGCTCGGCGTCCGGGCGCGCCTCAGGGTCCCGGGCGGTCATGGTCCGCAGGAGGGCCGCCAGGTCCGGGCAGAGCCAGGCGGGGAGCGTGGGCGGGCGGTGCAGACGGGCGATCGCCGCCTCCAGCGGGGTGCCCTGGTACTCCAGTTCGCCTTTCAGGCACTCCAACAGGACCAGACCGAGGGCGTAGACGTCCGTGGCCGGTCCGACGTGCTTTCCCTCGACCTGTTCGGGTGCCAGATAGGCGGCGGTGCCCGTCAGCACGTCGGGTGCCGTGTGGCGGGTGGCGTCAGCCAGGCGCGCGATGCCGAAATCGGCCAGGTGGGGGGCGCCGGCCGCATCGAGCAGGATGTTCGACGGTTTGACGTCGCGATGCACGATGCCGGCCCCGTGGACATGGGCGAGCGCCCGCGCGAGGGCGGCGCCCAGATCGGCCACGCGCCGCTGCGGCAGCGCGCCGCGTCCCAGGAGGCCGCGCAGCGTGGGGCCGTCGACCAGCTGCATGACCAGGTAGGTGCGGTCGTCGTGGCGGCCGGCGTCGTAGACGGTGACAAGCCCGGGGTGCTCCAGGCGGGCCAGGAGGAGGGCCTCAGCGGCGAGACGGTCCTCGGTCTGCGGCTCGGAGCCCGGCCGGAAGACCTTGACGGCCACGGGCCGCCGAAGGCGCGTGTCGACGCCTTCGTAGACGTCGGCCATGCCTCCCGATCCGACCTTCCCGCTCAGCCGGTACCGGCCGGCCAGGACATGGGTGGACTGCGTACCCGCTGGAATCGGCGCGGGAGTCGGCGGGGCTGCTGATCGGCGGACCTTCATCTGGTTCTCCGTTGCTGTCACCGCGTACCGGACTCGGCCAAGGGCCCCTGCTGCGCGGCGGGTACCCCGAGGCCGTGCCGATATCCGGACGAAGACCGCGCCCCGATGGCGTCCGGGCCGGCCGGTCATCCCGCGCTGTCACACGGCCCACCACGCCCAGGGGGCTCGATGGCCGGCGAGGTTCGGGACGCGCCGCAGGCGGTGAGAGGCGGAGTCCCGACAGTTCGGCCGGCCCCGCTGTTCGTCACCTATGCCGCAGCCAGGACGGGCGCGGCCATCGTTCCGCGCTGCTTCACGGGACGTGCCGTCTTGGTGTGGCGAGCGGCGAAGACGTAAAGGCGCAGGACGACGAAGCGGCCTGTGCCGGCAAGGGCGGAGGCGCTGAGGTAGACGAGCTGCTCGGTGAGCAGGCCGGCGGAGGGCTGCGCCAGATGCAGGATGAGTACGGCGACGCTGGTCGCCAGGTAGGCGGCGGTGGCCGAGCCGGCGGACTGCCAGTGCTCTCGCCATCCGGCGCCGCGTCCCTTGCCGAAGGTGTAGCGGGCGTGGAGTTCGGTGCACAGCAGGGTGGAGGCGACGGTGGTGATCGCGTTCGCGACCGCCCAGTGCGTGATCGTGGTCAACAGCGGTACCGCAAAGCTGGAGAGGACTCCGACGCCGCCCCCGAAGATCACGAACCGTATGAAGGAGGCGATGGGGCCAGGGCCGGCCGGGGTCGCCATCTCGGGCTGCTGTGCGAGCGGCGACTTCATGAGGTTTCTCCTTTACAGGCTGCGGGCGTTGATGTCGCCGTAGGCGGTGGTGGCGTGGATGGTCAGGCCGGCGGCGGTGCCGTCGGTGTTCTCGAGTGCGTTGCTGATGCGGCCGTAGGCGGTGCCGGCGTCGAGGGAGGCGGAGACTCCGCGGGCGGCGCCGACCGAGATCTCGCCGTGTTCGGTGCGCAGGGTCACGGTGCCGCGCACGGCCTCGGTGACGCGGATGTCGCCCTTCTGGGTGCTGATCTGCGCGGGGCCGCCCAGGCGGCCGATCCCGATGTCGCCGGCCTGGAGGGTGAGGCGGGCGCTGTCGGCCTCGTCGAGCTTGACCGTGGCCTGGGCGCCTTCGAAGGTGACGTCGCCGAGGCGTCCGACGCCGCGGAGTTCGGCGAGGGCCGCCTTCGCCTCGACACGGGAGCCGGCGGGCAGCTGGACGGTCACCTCGACGGAACCGGAGTTGCCGAGGATCCGGTTCTTCGCCTGCGGGGCCGCGATCCGCAGGACGCCGTCGCCGTACGCGACCTCGATCTGCTCCGCCGCCTTCACGTCACGGCTCTTCGAGGCGGTCGCCGGCCGGACCTCGACCCTGGTGTCGGCCCGGTCGGCGGCGATCAGCTGGATGCGTCCGGCGGGGATGTCGAGGACTGCGGTCACCGCGGCGGGGGTGTCGAACTTCTGCATCGGGCTCTCCCTCAGTGCGCTGCTTCGTTTCCGATGACAGAAACGCTACGTTGCATTCATGGATCCGGCAACGTATTTATTGCAAGACAGCACCATCACTGCAGGTGAGAGCCCGGAAATCGTTGCGATGACCTCCGGATTAACGCAACAACCCCCACCCTTGCTCATTGCAATGGGTGGGGGTGAAGGCCATGTGGGAGGCCGGGAGCGGGCCGGCGGTCGTCAGCCGGCCGTCTTGGCGATGATGCGCTCCATCTCCTCCCGGCCGAAGGCCCGCAGTGTCGTGGAGCGGACATTGCCCACTCCACCGAGCTGGAGGAGCGCTGCCGTGGCGGTCTCCTCGTCGGGCGCCTCGATGACGGCCACGAGGTCGTACGGGCCCACGGTCCAGTAGACGCTCAGGAGCTTCGCCCCGAGCTTCTCCACCGCTGAGCCGAAGGCCTCGGCGCGCTTCGCGGTGTCCTTGTAGTTTCGGATCCCTTGATCGGTCCAGCTCAGCAAGGCGACGTACGTCGGCATGTTCTTCCACCTTCACGAGGAGACACATCGCGAGGTCAAGCCTGGGCGTTCAGGTATGAACATGCATAAGATGCGCACCCGAACGAGCGATCACAGGCATCGGACGTTCGGGCGCGCTGCCCGCACCGCTGTCAGGCGGACGGATTGACGACGACCTTGGCCGAGTTGTTCTTGCTCTTCGGGTCGAAGGCGAAGGACGTGCCGCGCTCGGGCCGGGCGACGACGCGGCCCGTCGCATCCGGGACGACCCGGTCGATGCGCAGCTGGAACGGGAAGCCGACCTTCAGATCCGGCTTGGCCCACATCGGCAGGGTGCAGGCGTAGTGGCCGATGGCCGGGTCGTCGCCGGAGGCCCAGGAAGGTTGTAGGGGAGCGACGCGGGGTGCGTGGCTCTCACCGGCTCCTTGATCATTCGGGGAGCGTGCGGCCGGCCGTCGCCGGTCGGCCCGCTAGGGGCGGACGTAGGGCCTGGTCATGATTTCCATGTTGTGGCCGTCCGGGTCGGCGAAGTAGGCGCCGCGACCGCCGAACAGGCGGTTGATCCGGCCCGGTTCGGTGTGGCCGGGGTCGGCGTAGTAGGTGACCCCGACCGCCTCCAGGCGGGCGATCATGACGTCGAACCGCTCGTCGGGCACGAGGAAGGCGTAGTGCTGCGACTGGATCGGCTCGTCCCTCTTCTCGTAGTAGTCGAGCGTCACGCCGTTGCCGAGGTCGACGGGCAGGAAGGGCCCGAACGGGGCGCCGACCTCCAGGCCCAGGATCGCGGCGATGAACTCGGCGGACAGGTGCCGGTCGCTCGCGTAGACGGCGGTGTGGTTCAGCTGGACGGCGGCCGCCGACAGCTCGGATGCGTGCGGGTGCCGCTGGTCATGGGACATCGGTGGTGTGTCTCCGGTCTTGGGATCTGCGGATCCGTGGATCCGCTGCGATGGGGGCGCCGCGCGCGGCGCCAGGAGCAAAGACGCGGAGAAAGGGGGCGGGCCTCTTGCCCGCCTCGCGCTCACGCCGAGGCCGGGAACCTCACTCGTGCATGGCCCATGGCCGACCCGGCAGTCACCCGGACGACCTTAGTGACCGTCCCGGGCCGGGGCAACGCCGTTCCTGCGGCCACCACAGCACGCTGCTCGCGCTCTCAGTGCGACCGCGTGGTTTCGTACGGCGCGGGCGCGGGCGCCTTGGTCCAGGCCACCGCGCCCTCCTCGTACACCACCCGCCAGCCGTCGCGGCACAGCGCCATGGTGAGGTCGGTGTCCTCGGCGAGGGTGACGTCACTGACGCCGCCGAGGCCGAGCAGCGCACGGCGGCGGAGCGCGCCCACCGCCCCCGGGACGGTCGGCATGCACTCGGCGA
The DNA here is from genome assembly GCF_055569615.1 of Streptomyces sp. NPDC031379. NCBI lineage: Bacteria > Bacillati > Actinomycetota > Actinomycetes > Kitasatosporales > Streptomycetaceae > Streptomyces > Streptomyces sp. NPDC031379. The sequence continues at coordinate 70,795 of NZ_JBVIIT010000022.1, forward strand.
GGAAGACCGGCCGCTCCGACTCGCTCTGCTGCGCGGCTTGTTCCGGCACCCAGGGCAGCGTGACCGTTTCGGTGGTCGCGCTGCCGCCGTACGCGTGACCGTGGGCATAGGCGTACCCCACGCCGCCGTACGGATCCTCGCCGTACGTTCTGCCGCTCTCGTCCGTCCACTGCACGGGTCGTGCCCCCTGTCCCGGCCGACCGGCGCGGTCGTCCGCTTGGAAAGAGCGCCATCGGCCGAAACTGTTACACCCGAGACGTGCGTTGCGGGCGAATCACGACAGAACACCCCGGTCCGGCAGCCACTTCACCACCGCGTCCCCGCATTCGGCCGTCTGCGCGTAGAACGCCTTCAGCTCCTGGTGAGCCGCCGCGAAGGCGTGCCACGTCCGGGGCTCCGCGATCACGCCGCCGTAGCGCGGCAGCAGTTCGTCGCGGGCGAAGTCCCACAGCGCGACGAAGTCGGCCGCGGTCAGGAACCCGGCCACCCGGCGGGCCTGAGCGGCCGTCAGCACCAGGAACGGCGCCCTGCGCCGGTCGACGCGGCACACCGGCCGGCCGCCGAGCACGACCTGGGCCTGGGGCCGGTCCACGGCATGCCGCGGGAGAGCGCCGGCATAGATGCGCTCCTGGTCCAGATAACGCTCGTCCAGCACCTCCTCACGGCGCCGGCCGACCCGGAGCCGAACGACCTCCGAGTCTTCCTCCTCGAAAAGTCGTTCCATCCAGGTCGCGCTGTTGCGCAGTGCCGCGGGCGGCACGGCTCGTAGACGGAGGTACGCACTCATGCCACAAGGAGCGCACGGGGACGCCGAAGCATTACGCGGCGCCGCCGGGGCCCGCCTTCCGTGCGGGGGCGGCCGGTCCCTGTGCAGTGGGCAGGGCCCGGCCGCCCCGACCCTCTCCGTGCCGCTCACGGGGGGAGACCGAACGGCACGGAGAGAGGTCCGGGGGCGGGTCGCGGTGCCGACGGGCGGCGGGCGGTCGCCCCGGCCCGCCGGGTACCGCACCCGGCACTCCTGCAGCGCACGGCCGACGCGAGACGTCACCCGGGCGAGCCGGCGCCGCTCGCGCGGGGGCGGTGGGACGCGAGGGGCGCCTGGTGCGTGGTGACACTTCTGCGAGCGCGGACGCTGGTCACCATGGGGCCGTCGACGCGACCTGAGCACGGGCGGACGGCATGGAATCGCTATGAACCGGTGCGAACGAGGACAGTCTTGGGCCAGGCACGTCAACCCCGGCGCGTACAGGCGTACGACGGGGAACTGGGCGCGGCAGTCGCGCGGGCCCAGGACGGCGACGAGGACGCTTTCGCGGCCGCCTACCGGATCGTGCAGCCGGGCCTGCTCGGTTACCTGCACGGCCTCGTCGGTGACGACGCGGAGGACGTGGCGTCCGACGCCTGGCTGGAGATAGCCCGCGACCTCGGACGGTTCAAGGGCGACGGCGCCGGCTTCCGGGGCTGGACCGCGACGATCGCCCGGCACCGGGCCCTGGACCACCTGCGCCGGCAGCGGGTACGGCCCCGGGCGGGAGGGACGGAACAGGACGTACTCGACCTGCCCGGCCCGTACAGCACCCATGAGCAGGCCCTGGAGTGCCTCTCCACCGAGCGGGCCCTCGAAATGGTCCGCGGGCTGCCCCGGGACCAGGCCGAAGCCGTGCTCCTGCGGGTCGTCGTCGGCCTGGACGGTCCCGCCAGCGCACGGGTTCTCGGCAAGCGCCCAGGAGCCGTGCGTACTGCCGCCCACCGCGGCCTCAAACGCCTCGCCCGCCAGCTGGGCGTCGGCGGCGAGGCGGAGCAGGGTGTGACGGATGGGGCTTCCCGAACGCTGGGGGAGTCGAAGTGAACAACGACGTCGACAGTGTGCGTACGGAAAGGCGCCAGACCTCTACGTCGAGCGAATCGAAAATGTCGGACAGGAACGGAAACGCACATGGGTGAACGGCTGAGCGGCGACGGCGTCCCGGGCCGTCGACGTGCGCACCCGGGCGGCGCCGTGTCCGGTCCGAGGGACGTGCATGAATCCGACCCGCTGGAGACGTTGCTGGCCACCGTCATACGTGCGGACCGCATCGATGCCGAGGCCGAGCAGCGGGCCCTGGCCGCCTTCCGGACCGCCGCCCACGGTGCGGGCGCGCGCCGGGCGCGTACCCGGCGCCGGGACGACTGGCGGCAGCCCGAGGAACGGCGTGTCCGGCGCCCGGTGCGGATGACGTTCGGAGTGGTCCTCGCGAGCCTCACCCTGGGCGGTGTCGCGGTCGCGGCCATCGGTTCCGCCGGCTCGTCCACGGACGGTGCCGGTACCGGCCCCAGGCCCGCGCACCCGTCGGCGGTCGCCACGGACCAGCCGGGCGCCGCGGCATCGTCGGCGTCCTCCGCCGGCCCCGGACCGACGGACCGCCCCTCCCCCGCCCAGGACAACGAGGCCCACTGCCGTGCCTACGAGCAGGTCAAGAGCCGCGGCAAGGCACTCGACGCGAGGGCGTGGCAGCGGCTCGTCACGGCCGCCGGCGGAAAGAACCAGGTCGCCGCGTACTGCTCCGAGCAGCCGACCCGCGCGACGGCCGCGCCGAACGGGCCGGCCGGGACGGGCAGACCCGGCGAGGGCGCGGCAGGCGCCGGCGACAGCGCAGCGGGGAACTCCGGCGCCTCCGGCACCGGCACGTCCCGCACCGGCGCGTCCGGTGACAACCCCGGCGGCACGGACAACGCGACCGGGAACGATCAGACAAGCGGCGGGAGCGGCCGGACAAGCGGCGGAAACGACCAGGCGAGCGGCGGGCAGGGCGGCGGGAAGAACCCGTAGCCCGCGCGCAGGCGCCTCGCTTCCCGGACCGGACCGGCCGGAAGGCGTTGACCTCAAGTCAGGTTGAGTTTCTACAGTCGCTCCCGTGCAGCCGGCTCAGGCGAAGACGGAGGGATCGGCCGTGGAGTACTCGCACGACGACGCCGGACTGCTCCGGCAACCCATCGGCTACTGGAGCTGGGCGGCGTACAACGCGGTCGCCACCCGCACCCGGGCCGCTCTCGCCGAGATCGGCACCACCCAGCCGCAGTGGTGGGTCATCGCGCAGGTCGCGCGCGCCGGTGCCGTCAAGACGCGCGGCGAGGTGTCCCTCCTTCTGGGGAACTACCTCGACACGGGCTCCGACACCGTGGAGTCGGAGATCGGCAGGACCATCGCCCGGGGCTGGGTCACCGAGGATGCCGAGGGCCGCCTGAACCTCACCGCCGAGGGCAGGGCGTTCTTCGAGAAGGCCGCGGCCGTCCAGGGCGAGCTGCGGGCGGAACGGTGCGCGGGCATCTCCGACGAGGAGTACCTGACCACCATCAAGGTGCTGCAGCGCTTCATCCACAACACGGGCGGGCGGGCCTCTCACCACTGAGGTGAGCAGAAACCTGTCACGGCGACGACACATGTCCGACCCTGCCGGAGTTAGGGTTGTCGGACGAGGCAGATGGTGCTGAACCCTTCGGGACACGGGGGCCGCGCACGCCCGGGTCCCTCGCCGCGTCCCCGAAACAAAGGTGCTATGCCCGCTGAGAAAGCCCCTGTCGCCGGCAACCTCGACGACGACGACTACCCCGCCTACACCATGGGGCGTGCCGCTGACGTGCTCGGCACCACCCCCGCCTTCCTCCGGGCCGTCGGCGAAGCCGAGTTGATCACTCCCCTGCGTTCGGAAGGCGGCCACCGCCGGTACTCCCGCAGCCAGTTGCGCACGGCCGCGCGCGCCCGTGAACTCGTCGACCAGGGCACCCCGATCGAGGCCGCGTGCCGCATCATCTCCCTTGAGGACCAGCTCGACGACGCCCTCCGCCTGAACCGGGAGATGCGCCGGAAGCTGGACGAGCGCGGCGCCGGCGCCTAGCCGCGCCGGTACGGATATCTGGTCCCGCCGGTACAGAAATACGGGCTCCCAGGGGATGAGGATTTCCGGAAGGCCTCAAAACACGGGAGCCGCCATGCGACCTGTGTTAACGTGATACCAGTTGCAGTTTTGGTTGCCAGAGACTTGCTTTCTTTGCACAGCTTTCCGGATCTTTCCGGAGGGGTGATCATCGCGGCGACTCGGATCCGCAAAGTGCGGAGTCCGGCACTGCCCCCCAAGGGAGATTCATTATGGCGACTGGCACCGTGAAGTGGTTCAACTCGGAAAAGGGCTTCGGCTTCATCGAGCAGGACGGCGGCGGCGCTGACGTGTTCGCCCACTACTCGAACATCGCGACCTCCGGCTTCCGCGAGCTTCAGGAAGGCCAGAAGGTCAGCTTCGACGTCACGCAGGGCCAGAAGGGCCCGCAGGCCGAGAACATCGTTCCCGCCTGACGCCGACGCGTTCCTGGGGCCGGGGCCCGCACCCTTCGGGGTGCGGGCCCCGGCTCATTTCTTTCCCCGACACCGGGAAACCGCTTTTCGCATTCCCCTCGGCTCATTCATGCGAATCCGCGTACGGCTCCTCGCCACCGCTGGACGGAAATTCCCCGATACGCCGCACGGAGGAATAAAGCGATCCCCGAGCGACGACCGACCGGATTTCAAGCGGGTGCCGTCACCCCTTGCTCGCCCGCGGACGGCGTCGCCGCCAGGAACTCCACCACGGCCAGCACGAAGACCAGGCACAGGGCGATGCCGACCACGACCCAGCCGGTGGGGTACGGCCACAACAGGTAGACCAGCAGCGACACGGCCACCAGGATCCAGGTGATCCAGGTGCGGTAACGGCGTACGAAGGGGCCGACCGGCCCGGTGCGCAGGCCGGCGCGGTCGGCGGTGGCGCGTACCGCTCCGATGCCGGAGGTCCACAGGTGCCTCACGAGCCCGGCGCGGCGGCCCGGGCCGGTGAGCCAGGCGCCCAGGGCGACGACGACGCCGAGAGCCACGACCATGCGCACGGCGGTCTGCAGGAAGTGGGTCAGGGTGTCGTACACGGCGCCGGCCGCGTCCTGGGAGACACCGGCGGGCAGCCGGTCGAGGTAGATCGCCCGGAACACGCGCAGGCCGATGCCGAGAAGTCCGGTGGCGACGGCGACGCCGAGGCAGCCCGCGACCAGGGCCCGGCGGCGCCGGACCGAGAGCAGTACGCCGGCGGCGATCAGCACGACGGCCAGTACCGGCAGCCAGTTCCCGGCGAGCTGCAGCAGCCGTACATAGGTCTTGATCTTGCCGATCTCCTGGGATCTGACGAGGGTGAAGTCGGTGTGCACCGCGGGGATGTGCTCGGCGACGCTCATCCCGGAGTCGACGAGTCGCTGCTTGACCTGGTCCACGAGGGGGCCGAGGTCGAGGGTGACCGTGTCGTTCTTCAGCTGTACCGCGCCGCCGCCGCTGCCGGTGAGGGCCTTGTCGAGGGAGCTGTGGATCCTGCGGTTGGCATCGGTCCAGACGGTCGCGAAGGCGTTCGACGCGGCGATCTCCTGGGCCTTGTCGTGGACGAAGCTGCGTACGGCCCCCTCCAGCGAGTCGCCCAGCCTGCCGCCCAGCGCCTTCTGCAGGCGGGGCCGGTCCTCGGGGGCCGCCTCCGCGAGCAGGGCGGGCAGGTCGATGCGGTTCATCAGCGCGTCGGTGACCCGGTTGGCGACGGCGTCCTGCACGTCGGGGTTCGAGGCGAGCGGGGCGACCGTGGCCACGTAGCGGTCGGTGTCGCCCACCTCGTCGGCCGCCCACGCGGCGACGACGGAGAGCGGGGCGAGGACGCATCCGAGGACGAGGAGCACCGCGGCGAGGAAGGATCTGCCGTGGTGCCGGGGAGGCCGGGCGTGTTCGCCCTCGAGGGCCGCGACCCGCGCGCGCAGCTCCCGGAGTTCGGCCTCCCCGGACCGTTCGCCGCCCTCGTCCGCGTGTGCGCTGCCGTCCGTCACCCGTGCCTCCCGGTCGTTCCGCTCGCTCTGTCTGCCAGCGGACCGTCATCGGGACGCCTCCGCGAGCAGGCAGGGGCCGTTCGGGTCATCGGGCGGGTTCTCCGCACGCCGGGCGGGCGCCGTCACCGGGCCTTGGGCGCGGGCCGGGCTCACCGTCCGCACGGGCGGATCCACGCCGTACAGGGGGACCGGGCCGCCCTCGACGCGCACGGCTCCCTCGCCCAGGTCCTCGGCCGGTCCGCCCCGTGCCGTCCCGTGCCGTTCCGGTCCGCCCCGTGCCGTTCCGGGACGCGTCCGGTTCCGCCGCCCGTGGCCCCGGTCGGGGACCGGTGGCCTGCCCGCCGTTCTCAGGCCGCCTGGCGTGGGTCCGGCCTGAGCACGGCGAACACCGCCTGCGCCGGGTCGGCCAGCCAGGCGATACGGCCGACGTCGGGCACGTTCGCCGCCGGCATCAGCACCGTCCCGCCGTTGCCCTGCACCGCGTCGGCGACGGCGTCCGCGTCGGCGACCGCGAAGTACGGCACCCAGCGCGCGTCCTCCTGACCGGAGCGCAGCGGGGCCACACCGCCGAAGGAGCCCTCCTGCTGGTCGCCTTCCTCGATGCTGAGCACCTGGTACGACATGCCCGGCGCCCGCATCTCCTGGGTGCGCCAGCCGAACAGCCCGCGGTAGAAGCCGATCGCCGCCTCCGGGTCGCCGACGTGCAGTTCGACCCAGACCAGCGCGTTGTCCTCGGACACGGTCTCCAGGCCCTGCCGGGACTGCAGCGCGGCGAACCGGGCGCCCTGGGGGTCGGTGAACTGGGCCATGGAGATCTCGCCCATGGTCATGGGTTCGGCGCGCACGGTGCCGCCGGCGGACACCACGTCACGGGCGGTGGCCCGGACGTCGTCGGTCCGGAAGTACGTCATCCAGGCGGAGGAGGCGCCCTCCTCGGTCAGCGGCCCGAGGGCGGCCACCGTCCTGCCCTCCTTCCGGAAATAGCCGTAGCCGCCCGCCTCGGGACCGGCGGAGGAGAACCGCCACCCGAAGACGGAGCCGTAGAAGGCGACGGCGGTGTCCGTGTCGGGGCTGCCGAGGTCGATCCAGATGGGCGATCCGGTGCGGAATTCTGTGCCGAGCATGCGCTTCCTCCTGCCGGTCCGGTGCGGAGCCGCCCGCCACTATGCCGACCGGCGGGGCGGGGGACGGTGCGTCGGCCCGGATGCCCCGGTGGGTTCACCCGGCCGGGTACGAGAATCTGTGCAGGAGTGCCACACGGGCTGCACACAGCCTTTCGAAAGGCTCGTTAGCGTGACTGATCGCTCGATCCCCTGTGCGAGCGTGACCAGGCCGTGGCCCAGGCGGGCCGACGGCGCAGTCAACTCAGGAAGACCGCGCATGGACTACTGCTCCTCGTGCCGTCGGCACCTCAACGGCGCCCTGGTGTGTCCCGGATGCGGCGCGTACGCCCCGGACATCGCCCCGCCCGGCACCGACGGCCCCGGTGCCCTCGGCGAACCGTCCTGGGCGGCCGGCTCGGCGAGCACCGGCATCGCGTACGGCACGACGACCACGGGCACGACGACCGCGGGCGCGCCGGCCGCCGGCCCGGCCGCCGAGGTCGGGGAGCGCGGCGCCGGGGCACCGGCCGCCGGCCCGGCCGCCGAGGTCGAGGACGCGCCTCCCGCGCCACGGGGGCGGGCGGCGCGGCGCCGTCAGATGGCCCGCTGGAAGAAGAGCCGGCGCCGGGCAGCGGTGGCGACCGCCGTCGCGATCGTCGGAGGCGGCCTGACCATCGCCACGATGGACCGGAACTCCGCCGACCGGGCACAGGCGGCGGCCGCCCCGGACCACAGGAGCATGGACGTGGCCGAGGAGCGGACGGACGAGCCCACCCGGGCGGTGCCGACGCCGTCCACCCCGCACCGGACGGCCCGCACCACCACCCCCACGGCGCAGTCGCCGGCCGCCGACGTGCCACGGCAGCAGTCCCTGCCGGCCACCCCGCGGACGGCGCCGGTCACCCGGCCGGACACCACCGCCGTGTCGCACCGTCAGGTCGTGGCGGACACCCCGCGGCCGCGGGCCACCGCACCGTCCGCCGCCGACACGGCCCCCGACCACACCGGTACGGCGCCGGCGCCGGCACCGGCCACCACGGACGACGGCACGAACACCGGCTCCGGCACCGGCTCCGGCACGCACGACGGCACGGAATCCGGCACGTCCGGGACCGCCCCGGCATCCGACCCGACCTCGCCGGCGCAGCTCTGCCTGGTCCTGGTGTGTCTCGGCTGACCTGCCGCGTTCCGCCGGTCGCGACGGCCCGCCGGGCGGGGGCCGCGTCCGTGGGGACCGCCGCCGAAGGGGATCAGTACTCGTCGTCCTCGTCGACCGTCTTCACCGGCCGGGTCCGGCCCGGCTCGGGCAGCTCCGCCAGCTCGGCACGCACATGCAGGATGTCGCCGATGAACAGGTCGTAGATCAGGATGCCGATCGTCCCTCCGACCAGCGGACCGACGATCGGGATCCACCAGTAGGCGCTGAACGCGCCGGACACGCTCCCCGGGAACGCCAGGCTGTCCCAGCCCGCCGCGTAGGTGAACAGGCGCGGCCCGAAGTCACGGGCGGGGTTGATGGCGTAGCCCGCGTTGGCGCCGTAGGACATGCCGATGGCGGCGACGACGAAGCCCACGATCAGCGGACCGAGGTTGGCCTTCACGGCCTGGTTGCGCAGATCGATGACGGCGGCGATCAGCATGAGCAGGAAGGCCGTACCGACGATCTGGTCGATCAGCGGCCCCCAGATGCCCCCGTGGAAGTACGGCGCCGGGAAGGTCGCGAAGATCGAGAACGTGGCGTTGGTGTGGCCGTTCACCTTCGGTCCCGGCACAGCGGCGTCGAAGGCGTCGATCGCGTTGTGGTAGACGAGGTAGACCAGGGCCGCCCCGACGAAGGCGCCGAGGAACTGGGAGGCCCAGAACGGCAGGACCTTGGCCCAGGAGAACCCGCGGCGCACGGCCATCGCCAGGGTCACCGCCGGGTTGAGGTGGGCGCCGCTGACGCCGCCGGCCACGTAGACGCCGAGCATGACGGCCAGACCCCAGCCCCAGGTGATCAGCAGCCAGTCGCCGGCGGCGAGGAAGATCGTGGTGGGGGTCGCGGCCCGGCCCGAGCCGGGCAGCGCGGCGACCGCCATGGCGACCACGCCGCAGCCGAAGGCGATGAGGACGAAGGTTCCGAGGAACTCCGCCAGGCACTCGCCCAGCAGCCCACCCCGGCTTCTGAGCCGGGACGGCTTGACGAGCGGAGGGATTTCGACAGCCATTGAGGGCCCCTTTGAAGAGGACAATGCGGCCAACATCACCATATTGGCTCACAAAGTCACTCCACGCAGGGTGACAGGGCTGCGTCAGCTGCCGAGGTCGTCGGCGTAGCGCCGGAACCCGTGCCGTTCCTGGTGCATGCCCCACAGGGTCTGCGCGAGCACGGCCGGATCCTTACGGGCGTGGCCGGCCACGATCGCCCCCGGAATCACGAGCTGGGCCACATGGATGCCCTCCGCCGCCAGGCGCTCGTGCAGCAGATGCCCGTACGCGCTCTCCGCGGCGAAGGCGATCGAGGTGCCGGCCCGCTCGGTATGGGGCACGGCGGCGGTGCCGCCGTTGACGAACAGGATGGTCCCGCGCCCGAGCCGCCGCATCCCCGGCAGCACCTGCCGCACTGCGGCGACGGGCCCGTACACGGAGAACTCGATCGGGCCGATGAGATCCCGGTGCCCGGTGTCCAGCACGGGCCGCATGAAGTCCCGGTGCGGGACGGGGCTGTACTGGAGCACCTCGATGGTCCCCAGCGCGTTCGCGGCGGACTCCAGGGCCGAGGCCAGCTCCTCGGGCCTGCGCACATCGGCGGCGAACCCGCGAGCGGTGATCCCCTCGTCCGCGAGTCCGTCGACGATCACGTCCAGACGCTGCCGGTCCCGGGCCACCAGGGCGACGTCGTACCCTTCCCGCCCGAACCGGCGCGCGACGGCGGCCCCCAGCCCGGGCCCGGCTCCCACGATCGCGATAGTGCCCATGCCCACCATCCGTACCGCACGCGGCGTGCCCCCACACGCACCGCCGTGGAGCCGGCCGCTGCCGTCACGGCCGCGGCCGGGCCCCCGCGGGTTCGCCGGTGCCCGCCGCCGGCCCGGCGGCCCGCATCCGCTCCGCCTGCACCCGGGTGACGGCCCGTACGGCGAACGCTCCCGCGACGGCCGCCCCGACCACGGCCGCGTCGCTCACGAGCAGCGGCCACACCTCGTTGTACGCGCGGGCGATGATCTCGTCGGTGGAGTCCTCGTAGAGGAGCCCGACCCCGCTGAGCATGCCGACCAGCCACAGCCCCCACCACACGTCGACGGCGACCGGTGTCCTGCGCCCCGGCGCGGTGGCCGCGAAGGCGTCGACGACGATGCCCCGCGGAAACCACAGGTTCACGACGGGCACGATCCACCCGAGGTACACCCAGATCCCCGCGTACCTGGGAGCCTTTCCCGACAGGGCACGCGCGTTGTCCCGCAGCCGCCACAGCCACGACACGAAGAGCAGCGCGCAGAGCACGGCGGCACCGCCCGCCAGGGCGGTGACGAAGTGGTACGCGTTCTCCAGCGCGTCGAGCGGCCGGTGCACCCCGTTCCCCTGGTCCGGCGGCCCCGAGGCCGGCTCCCCGGCCAGCGCCAGCCGGATCTCCCACCCGCCGCGCATCACCCAGGCAGCCCCGGCCAGCAACAATCCCCCGACGGCCAACCGCCCCGACACCTCGACGGGCCGCAGCCCGAGGGGTCGGACCGAGGCCTGGTCCATCTGTACGGTCACCGGGTCATCTTCACGCACCCCCGGCCCGGCCCGCCAGGCGCCTCGTGACGGGCGTACGGCTCAGGCCATCCAGAAGAAGACCGCCGTCATGCGCTTCTCCTGGAGTGTCCTGCCGCAGTAGGCGGTCGCGCTGTGCACGAGGTTGGCGTTGTAGAGGAGCAGGCGGTTGTACGCGTGCGGGACGCGGACGTCCTCCTCGAAGGCGTCGGGGGCGACGAAGCGGGTCCCGAGGGCCTCGACGAGGTTGTTGTGCGGGGCCTGGACGACGTTGCCGCCGAGCCGGCCACCGGGCAGGGACTGGCGGTAGAAGCTGGTGCCGCAGCTCTTGGGCACGTGCGGGTTGAGGTACAGCACGGCCGCGTACCGGCACAGCGCGCGGGAGTCGGTGTGCGGGCGCGGCGCGCTCTCGCCCTCGCCGACCACCTGGACGCAGTTGTGGTTGAGGGTGCCGCCGCCGGGCGCCTGCTGCACCCACAGCTTCCCCGCGCCGGTCGACTTCCTCACCAGCCGTTCGACGCGGGCGAGTTCCCCCGGCTCCAGGCCGGGCATGGCCCGCAGGCCCGGCCAGCTCTCGGAGGCGTACGGGTGGCCCTCGACCCAGTCGTCCTTGGCCAGGCACCGCTCCCGTACGGCGTCCACGTCGGGCAGGACGTCGTCCAGCACCCAGTAGTCGCGGCCCTTGGTGGGCTTGCGGTAGGGCAGGACGGGGAGCGCGGCGGGCGGCCTGGGGGCCGGCTGGGGGGGCATGCGGCGAATCTAGGCCGCGGCCGCTCCGGCTTCTCCCGGCGAAAGGTCAACTTCTCCCGGAGAAGGGTCAACCTTTCCTCAACCGATTGTCATGAGCACCAAGGGATGGCAAGAGGTGGCGGCGATCGGGGAGTTCCGCAGTTTTTACCCGCGCCACCGAGACGAATCGATCTCCCGTCCGTACTGCTGTGTGTCCGAACCGTCCACGCCGTCGTCGTGGGCGGATCCCTGACCGGGCAGGAGGCACGGTGCGCTTTTCGCGGAACGCGACGGGAACTCTCTTCGTGGGCGGGGCGATGGCCCTCACCCTCGCGGCCCTCGCCTACCCCGGCATGCTCGGCCTGGACAAGGTCTCCACCTCGCAGGACCGCATCATCGCCACCACCCAGTGGGGACCGCTCACCGAGCAGGACCGGGACTTCGTGGTGAAGGTGCGCGCGGCCGGGCTGTGGGAGTACCCCCTCGGTCAGATCGGACTGCAGAAGGGCAGCAGCAAGGGGGTCAAGACAGCCAGCGAGCACCTGATCGACGGACATGCCGCGCTGGACGCCTCCTGCCGCAAGATCGGTCCCATGCTGAACATCACGCTCCCCAATGTGGCGAGCCCCCAGCAGCAGGGCTTCGTCAGGCAGCTGCAGGGGGAGAGCGGCAAGCAGTTCGACACCGACTTCGCCAACATCCTGCGGATGACCCACGGCTCGATCTTCAACACCATCGCGAAAATCCGCTCGACGACCAAGAACTCGCTGGTGCGCGCCCTCGCCGACCAGGCCAACGACACGGTGCTGGACCACATCACGGTGATGGAGAAGACCGGTCTGGTCGACTTCGACCAGACCCTCTTCCAGCAGACCACCCCGCCGAAGCTGCCCTCGTCCGATCTGACGCCGCCGGCCCCGCCCGCGGGCCAGCCGGAGGTGGTGCTCACCCCACCGCCCACCGCCACGTCCACCCCACTGGACCTGAACGGCGCCACCGGCGGCGGCGGTACGGGCGGCGGCGGTACGGGCGGCGGCACCACCCCCAGTCCCAACGTCAGCCCGACCGTGGGCTAGGGGGTTTCGTTCGGATCAGGTCGGACCCGGGCTGATCCGAACGAAGCCCCCTAGGCGAGCCAGACGGTGGTGTCCGGGGGCAGGATCCCCGCGTCGGGCAGCGGTGTGCTGCTCAGCAGGACCTCGCCGGGCGGGAGCGGCACCGGCTCACGGGTCGGGTTGGTGACGCAGCGCCAGCCTTCGCAGCGGGTGAAGTCCAGCACCCCGGCGGGGGCGTCGGGGGTCCAGGCCAGCGTCTCGCCCTCCAGCAGCTTGCGGCGCAGGCGCAGGGCGGTGCGGTACAGCTCCAGGGTGGAGCCCTCCGAGCCGGCCTGCGCCTCGACGGCGTACGCCGCGAACGACGGCGGCTGCGGCAGCCAGGCGCCGCCGGGCCCGAAGCCGTACGAGGGTCCCGTCGGTGTCCACGGCAGCGGCACCCGGCAGCCGTCACGGCCCTTGCGGACATGCCCGGTCTGCTCCCAGATGGGGTCCTGGAGGACCTCGGTGGGCAGGTCGGCGACCTCGGGCAGGCCCAGTTCCTCGCCCTGGTACAGGTACGAGGACCCGGGCAGCGCCAGCATCAGCAGCGTCGCGGCCCGGGCCCGGCGCAGCCCGGCCGCCGTGTCGATCGCGGGTGCCTTGCCGCCCGACAGCAGCCAGGCGCCCGGTTCGGTGCCGGGCGGGAGCATGAGGCGGGAGGCGTGACGTACGACGTCGTGGTTGGAGAGCACCCAGGTCGCGGAGGCGCCCGCGGCGTGGGCCGTGGCCAGCGAGTCGGTGATGACCTGGCGGAGTTCCCCGGCGTCCCAGCCGGCCTCCAGGTACTCGAAGTTGAAGGCCTGGCCGAGTTCGTCGGAGCGGGCGTACAGGGCGCGGCGGGCCCCGGGGACCCAGGCCTCGGCGACCGCGGTGCGCGGCGGGCTGTAGGCATCGAAGATCTTGCGCCAGTCGCGGTAGATCTCGTGGACCTCGTCGCGGTCCCAGTAGGGGTGGCTGCCCGGCGGGACACGGGGCAGCGCGTCCTCGCCGGTGGCGCCGACGTCGCCGACGTCCCGCAGCGGCTCGGCGAGGTCCTTGGCCAGGCCGTGGGCGACATCGATGCGGAAGCCGTCGACGCCCAGGTCGGACCAGAAGCGCAGGGTGGTGCGGAAGTCGGCGCGGACCTCCTCGTTGTCCCAGGCGAGGTCGGGCTGTTCGGGGGCGAAGAGATGCAGGTACCACTCGCCGTCGGGCGTCCGCCGCCACGCGCTGCCGCCGAAGACGGACTGCCAGTCGGTGGGCGGGAGTTCGCCGTGCGCGCCGCGGCCGGGGCGGAAGACGTAGCGGTCGCGGGCGGGTGAGCCGGGGCCGGCCCGCAGGGCCTCCTGGAACCAGGGGTGCAGGTGCGAGGTGTGGTTGGGGACGATGTCGACGACGACCTTCAGGCCGAGCCGGTGGGCCTCGGCGACCAGCGCGGCGAAGTCGTCGAGGGTGCCGAGGCGCGGGTCGACGTCACGGTGGTCGGCGACGTCGTAGCCGCCGTCGGCCAGTTCGGAGGGGTAGAAGGGGCTCAGCCACAGGGCGTCGACACCGAGCGCGGCGAGGTGGTCCAGGCGCTGGGCGACGCCTTTGAGGTCGCCGAGGCCGTCGCCGTCGGCGTCGGCGAAGCTGCGCGGATACACCTGGTAGATGACGGCCTGCCGCCACCAGTCGGGGTTCCTGGACGAGAGGTCTGCCATAGGGGATCCCTTCGGGAGAGACGACCGTAGAGACTCTGTCCACATTGCCCGGAAAGGGAACATTCGAACGTTGCGGAGGGGATCACTCCCTGTGTGGCGAAGTTGTGATGACCACCTGAACTACCCGTGCATCACCGCAGGTTGACAGGTTTAAACGCCGCCGATCACCATGTCCTCACACCGTGGCGCATATGACCGATGAGCCCAGTGTTCCTTCCGACTTTCTTCTGCTCTTTCGAGCTTCTGCGATGGGATCTCCATGTCCATAGCCAGACGAGTCACCGCGCGCCGCCTGCTGGGGACGGGCGCCGCGTCGCTCGCCCTGTGTGCCGCCTCCGTCGCCGCCGCATCCGGCGCCTGGGCCCACGGCGGCGCGCCCGGCGGTGACGGCTGGAAGGCGGGCGGCCACTACGCGCCCGGCACGGGGGCCGGCACCGAGACCGGCACCGACCGCTGCCAGTTCTCGCTGAACGGCACCGACTTCTACGACTCGGTGAAGGTCGACGACCAGAACCTGAGGCCGACGGCGGACGGCAAGGTCCACATCACGGTCCGCGCGGCCGGGGACGCGAGCACGTGCACCGCCTCGCTGGCCTCGTACCAGGCCCACGGCGCCACCTTCGCCACCTCCGGCGAGCAGGTCTTCGTCGACTTCGACACGGTGAACGTCAAGCCGGGTCAGACCGACACCCTCGACATCGCGGTGCCGGACGCGGGCTGCTTCGCCCAGATCGACCTCTACCGGGGCGCCGTGAAGTTCGACGGCAAGCTCGACGCGCAGGACGGGTTCGAGCACGGGGAGCTGCCCAAGGGCCCGGACCGTCCGGTGATCAAGGACAAGCTGATCGCCGCGTGGAACGGCGGGACGAAGGACTGCACGACCGAGACGCAGACGCCCGCGCCGACGCCGAGCACGTCCGTCACGCCGTCGGGCCCGGCGGAGGGCTCGGCCACGCCTACGCCGGGGGACAAGGAGACGGCGTCCACCGACTCGCCCGCCCCGGCCTCCTCGCCGTCCACGTCGTCCAGCGCGGCTCCGGCCCCCTCGGCGAACGGCGGGGACGGTGACCTCGCCGAGACCGGTGGCGGCGGGAACTCGGGCCTGATCGCCGGCGGAGCGGCTGTGCTGCTGGCCGGTGGCGGTGCGCTGGTGGTCGCCACGCGTCGCCGGCGGGCCGCCGGAAGGTGAGCCGGACGCGCTACGAGCGGTCCACCGTCTCCAGGTACAGCTTGACGTAGCGGTCCACGTCGACCCGCAACGCCACGTCCACGAGGGCCTGTTCGCGCCGGCCCTCGTGGATCTCGGACTCGCCGGGGCGCGGCCGGCGGTCGACGACGGTCTGGCCGCGGGTCGGACCGGGGGCGAGGGAGACCTCGACCGGGAGGAGGCGCGTGGCGAGACCCTGCGGGTCGGCGACCGCGCACACCGCGCCCGCGTCGCCGAGGCCGCCCGCCTCCTCCGCCTCCGGCTCGCCGCCCTGGGTGGTCGGCCGGTGGGCGAGGAGTTCGCCGGCCAGGCGGGTGCCGGGCTCGGTGCTCGCGCGCAGCCGGTGCACCTCGGGAGCGGGGACGACGACCTGCATGAAGACGTCGAGGCCGTACATCGTGATCGGCACCCCGGCCGTCAGCAGGATCGCCGCCGCCTCCGGGTCGTGCCAGACGTTGAACTCGGCGACCGGCGTGGCGTTCCCGGTGGCCACCGCGCCGCCCATGAACACGATCCGCTCGATGTTGCGGGTCACCTCGGGGTGGGTGCGCAGCAGCAGGGCGATGTTCGTCAGGGGCGCGGTCGGGATCAGCGTCACCGGGCGCGGGGAGGCGAGGATCTCCCGGCGCAGGAGGGCCACGGCGTCCTCCGCGGCCGGGGCCCGGGTCGGCGCGGGCAGACCCAGGTCGCCCATGCCGTCGACGCCGTGCACATGCCGGGCCGAGCGGGCCGGTTCGATCAGGGGGCGCTCGGCGCCCCGCGCCACCGGGATGTCGGGGGCGCCCGCCTGCTCCAGCACGGTCAGGGTGTTGCGGACCACCCCGTCGACGTCCGTGTTCCCGGCCACACAGGTCACCGCCCGCAGGTCCAGGCCCGGGTGGCGCACGGCGAACAGCAGGGCCAGGGCGTCGTCGACGCCGGTGTCGCAGTCGATGATCACGGGAATGGGCTGACCGGTCACGGCGGACTCCTTCCGTCGTGCCGACCTTAGATCAGGCCGGAGCGGGGCGACCGGCGCCGGGTGGTGCGACGGGCGCTCACTCCCACAGGACGGTGCCGCGCGCGGCCACCCGGCCCGCGATCCGGCGCAGCAGCCCGGCCACGGGGAAGGCCCCGGGGCGGCGGCCGTCCCGCAGGCGTACGGCCGCCAGGCCGGCCTCGGCCTCGCGGGCACCGATCACCGCCTGGTACGGCACCAGGCGCGCCGCGCGGACGCGAGAGCCCAGGCTGCCCCGCTCGGGCCCGGCGAGTTCGGCGCGCAGCCCCAGCGCCAGGGCCTGCCGGACCAGCTCCGCCGCCTGTTCCGCCTGCTCCTCGGCGACCGGCAGCACCACCAGCTGGACGGGGGCCAGCCAGGCCGGGAACGCGCCGCCGTGCGCCTCGATCAGGTGGGCCACCGCGCGCTCCACGCTGCCGATGATGCTGCGGTGCACCATCACCGGACGGTGCCTGGCCCCGTCGGCGCCGATGTAGTGCAGGTCGAAGCGGGCGGGCTGGTGGAAGTCGATCTGCACGGTGGACAGGGTGGACTCGCGGCCCGCCGGGTCGGCGACCTGGACGTCGATCTTGGGGCCGTAGAAGGCGGCCTCGCCCTCCGCCTCCTCGTAGGCCACCCCGGACTCGGTGAGGACCTCCCTCAGCAGGGCGGTGGCCCGGCTCCACAGGTCCGGGTCGGCCACGTACTTGCCGCCCCCGCCGGGCAGGGAGAGGCGGTGGCGCACGGCCTCGATGCCGAGGTCGGCGTAGGCGCGGGCGATCAGCTCCAGGGCCGCGCGGGCCTCCTCCACCGCCTGGCCCAGGGTGCAGAAGATGTGCGCGTCGTTGAGCTGGATGGCGCGTACGCGGGTCAGGCCGCCGAGCACGCCGGAGCGTTCGGCACGGTACATGGTGCCCAACTCCGCGATACGCAGCGGCAGTTCACGGTAGCTGTGGGTGCGGGAGCGGTAGATCAGGGCGTGGTGGGGGCAGAGACTGGGGCGCAGGACGACCTCCTCGGACTCCTCGGCGCCCAGCCGCATCGGCGGGTACATGTCGTCGCTGTAGTGGTCCCAGTGCCCGGAGGTCTCGTACAGCTCCCGCTTGCCGAGCGCGGGCGAGTACACGTGCCGGTATCCGGCGGCGCGTTCCGCCTCCCGGATGTACTCCTCCAGGGTGTGCCGTACGACCGCGCCGTCGGGCAGCCAGTACGGCAGGCCGGCGCCCATCAGCGGGTCGGTGTCGAACAGGCCGAGTTCGCGGCCGAGGCGGCGGTGGTCGGGCAGCCGGTCGTTCATCGGGGTCCCTCCGTGGGGTGAGGCGGGGCGGGGGACCCGGGGGGCGGGAACGCCGAAGCCCCGGGGCGCTCGCCCCGGGGCTTCGATGCTGGTCAGGTGTCAGCGCGCCGGGACGGTCTCCGGCGTCGTCGTGCTCGACGGGCACTGCTGGGCGCGCTGCATGGATCGGGACGTTAGCAGCGGGCCCGGGGTCCGGCCACGTGTTTTCGCGGGGCCGCGTTTGCCGTAACGCCTCACCCGGACGGCCCGGAGCGCTGGTGGGGCCGTCGGGGCGGTGGTGCCGTGAGAGGCAGGCACCCCCCACCGGCCCCCGCCGGCCTCACCGGTACGCAGCCCAGGAGGCACCCCGCATGACCGCCGAGATACGCCCCCGTGGCCTCCTTCTCTCCCTGACGGCCGCCGGCCTGATCGCCGTCGGCGGCTGCGCGGCCTTCGCCCTGCGGCACCCGGAGTCGGCGCCGCACCCGTTCCCCACGATCGACC
Organism: Streptomyces sp. NPDC031379; assembly: GCF_055569615.1. Lineage (NCBI taxonomy): Bacteria > Bacillati > Actinomycetota > Actinomycetes > Kitasatosporales > Streptomycetaceae > Streptomyces > Streptomyces sp. NPDC031379. Next base: position 88,960 of record NZ_JBVIIT010000022.1, read on the forward strand.
GGACGAGCCCGGCGCCCAAGGCGTCCACGCGGGCCGACGGTTCCTCGCTCAGCGACGAACAGGCGCAGGCCGCGCTCATCACCCAGTCGGACCTGGGCGCCCCCTGGACCGCGACGCGCGGTGCGGCGACCTGGCGGGACGGGCTGCTGAAGGCGGCCACCACGGCCGGGCAGTGCCAGCGGCTGCTGGACGCCCTCTACAGCGACGAACTCCTCGGCGGCCCCGCCCGTGCGGCCGTCGGCCTGGACGACGCCGACACCGACGCCCAGCTGCGCTACCAGATCGGCGCGCGCCGCCCGGCGGACGTCGACGCCGTGCTGTCCTGGCTGCGGACGATGCCCGTGCAGTGCGCCCGGTTCACCGCCACCACCGAGACCGGACTCCAGGAGGACGTGCAGATCATCGACGCACCTCTGCCCGAGGTCGGGGACGCGCGCCAGGGCCTGCGCCTCAGGATCGCCACCATGACGCCCGAGGGGGAGGAGTACGTGCTCACGATGGACGTGGCCGCCGTCCGGGTCGGCGAGGACGCCTTCGCCCTGACCAACGGCGGTCTCGGCGACGTGCCGAACGAGGCGACCCAGGCCGCCGTGCAGATCGGCGCACTGCGCCTGGCGGACATCCGCAAGCAGGGCCGGGCCCAGGTCTGACGCGCCGGGCCCGCGCCGGGGGACCGGGGTCGTCCGGCGGCCGCGGACCGGCGGCCGGCTCGGGTCACAGCGGCGGCTGGGCCGGTGCCGGCCCCAGTGTGGTGGTGCCCGGGGCCGTGCGGTGGCCGAGGCCGGTGCGGTAGGCGTCCAGGGCCGCCTCGACGCGGCCCGTGCGGCGCAGCAGGTCGCCCAGCATCCGGCACAGGTCGGCCAGGTCGCCGGCGGCGCCCGCGCGTTCCAGGAGGCTCAGCGCGCGCACGTAGTGCTCCTCGGCCGCCTCGGTGTCCCGGGTGTCCTCGGCGATGATGCCGAGGAGGCGGTGGGCGGCGGCGGCGTGGACCGCGCCGCGTTCGGAGGAGAAGTCGCCCACGACGCCCTCGAGCAGTTCGGCGGCCTCCGCGGACTTGCCCCGGCGGTGCAGCACATCGGCCAGTTCGACCGCGGCCTGGCTGCGGTAGAGGGCGGCCCGGGTCTGCGAGAGCATGGCGAGCGCCTGGCGCAGCTCGCCCTCCGCCCGCTCCAGCTCGCCGTCCTGGGCGTAGACGTAGCCGCGCATCCAGTGGCAGTTGGCCAGTTCGGTCCGCAGCCGCAGCTGGCGGTACAGCTCCGCCGCCTTGGCGAGGGAGGCGTCGGCCTCGGCGACCCGGCCCTCGGCGAGCAGGGTGCGGGCGACCGAGCGGTGCATCCGGGCGATCAGCGCGGGGTCGGCGGCCCGCGGGGCGAGCGCGAGGGCGAACTCGGCCGCCTGGGCGGCGCGGGCGTGGGCACCCATGTCCATGTACGGGCCGATGACGCTGGCGTAGAGCAGCAGCAGGGCGTCGGGATCGTGCAGGCCGCCGCGGTTGAGTTCGTCGAGTGCGGACTCCAGCAGGTAGACGGCGTAGCGGAGTTCACCGGCGAGGTAGTGGGAGACCGCCCGGCCGCGCACCGCGGGCACGCGCACCGGCAGCGACTCGCCGTCCAGGCACTCCTCGGCCCGCTCGAAGCACTCGCGCGCGCCCTGCAACTCACCTGTCTCCAGGGCGCATTCACCGAGCCCGAGCAGCGCGGTGGCCTGCTCGCAGCCGAGCCCGTGCGTCTCGGCCTCCGCGAGCAGTGCCGTGTACTGCGCGGCGGCCTCCTCGGCCCTGCCGTCGGCGAGGACGCGCTGCGCCTCGGTGAGCCGCAGCCGCAGGTCGGTGGCGAGGTGGGCGGGCCGGCCCACGGCCAGTTCCTCGAAGGCCACCCCGAGCCGCCCGGCGATGTGCCGCAGCGCCTCGTCGGAGGCCCGTACCCGGCCCGCCTCCAGGGTGGAGATGTAGGCCGGTGTGTAGGCGGGCTCGGCCAACTGCTTCTGGGTCAGCCCCTTTTGGGTGCGCAACCGCTGCACGCGCCGTCCGATGACCTGCGGATCATCCCGCTCTCGCATGCGCGCGGCCCCCAACTCCCCTGGTGCGTCTTGCCGTTCGACGTGTGCAGCCCTAGGTTAAACGGCGGATTAAGCAGGTTTAACCCGTCGCTGCAATTGCGAGGACGCCGTGCTCGGACATTCATCCGCCGCCCGCGAACGCACCAACGCACGGTACGCGAGGGCCTTCGCCGCGGCCGTGATCGCTGTGGCGGCTCTGCTCGCGGCGGCGAACGCGGGCCCGGCACGGGCGGCGGCACCGGACGCGACCACGCAGCCGCCGACGACGGCGCGGACGATTCAGCCCTGACGTCACGCCTCGGCGGCGAACCTCACGAACGCGGCGAAGGCCTCCGGCGTGAGCCTGAGAGCGCCGTACCCGGGATTCTTGGAGTCACGGACGGCCACGAGGGCGGGGAGAGCGGCGACTTCGAGGCACTCACCGCCGGTGTTTCCGCTGTACGAGGACTTACGCCACTGCACGTCCGTCAGGGTCTGGTGTGTGCCCATAGCGTTCCTCCATCACGCGCTTGATCAGTGCCGCCGAATCCTCTACGGAGAGGGCAGATGCCTGCAAGTGAGCGTAACGGAGGACCGCTTCCCTGACGGTGTCCAGGTCGGCCGTCATGTGTCCCGAGATCAGGTCCTCCGTGTAGACGAGATCAGGGTGATCGTCGAAGCGCAGACTCGTGAACGAACCGATGAGACTCGCGTGTTCGCCGACGTGGAACGGCAGCACCTGAATGCGTACCCATTTGCGGTCGCGGAAGCTCAACAGGTGGGCGAGCTGGTCGTACATGACCTCACGGCCACCGACAGGCCTGCGCAGTGCGGCCTCGTCCAGGATGACCCAGCTCATCGGTGGCCGCTCCCGCATCAGGATGCGCTGGCGCTCCATGCGCGCAGCCACCAACTGGTCGAGCCTGCCCGGCATACCCGTGGCAAGCACCGCACGTGCGTACGCCTCGGTCTGCAACAGGCCATAGATCATCTGTGCCTGGTAGGTCGAGATGTACGTCGCATGGGCCTCAAGGTCCGCGAACGGCTGGAACCAGCTCGGCAGCTGGCTGCGCAGCACCAGTCCGACCAGCCGTGAGAAGAACCCGTCCGTCACCAGCGCCGCGTCCGCCCGTTCGGCGAACTCCCGCGTCGGGACCTTCTGCGTGGTCTCGATCTGGCCGATCAGCGACCCCGTGCAGAAGAGCACGGAGCCCAGCTCCTTCTGGGTCAGTCCCGCGTCCTCCCGCTTTCGCCGCAGCTCGTAGCCGAAGTAGTCCAACGGTGAGGCACTGGGGTCGAGTTCGCGGACGTTTCCCATGGCGTGCGCCACCTCCTCACGTACGGTTCGTAGCTGAGCGTAACCGGACAGTGGCGCCGGGGTACCGGGAACGGTGAAACCCACCTAGCCTGCGCGCATGACCTCCGCCGCCGCCCGCACCGCCCTGGACCTCACCTCCGGCCCGGCCGTCCCGGCGCTGGAGGACCTCTACCGGGATCTGCACCGCCATCCCGAGCTGTCCCTGCGCGAGCACCGCACCGCCGGAAAGCTGGCCGGCCGCTTGCGGGGCGCCGGGTTCGAGACCGCCGAGGGGGTCGGCGGCACCGGGGTCGTGGGCCGGCTGCGCAACGGGGACGGGCCGACCGTGCTGCTGCGGGCCGACATGGACGCGCTGCCGGTGCAGGAGGCGACCGGGCTGCCGTACGCCTCGCGGGCGGCCGGGGTGATGCACGCCTGCGGGCACGACCTGCACGTCACCTGGCTGACCGGGGCCGCCGAGGCGCTGGCCGCCGGGCGGGAGACCTGGCACGGCACCCTGCTGGTCGTGGGCCAGCCCGCCGAGGAGACCGGGCAGGGCGCGGCCCGGATGCTCGCCGACGGGCTGTACGAGCGGTTCGGGCGGCCGGACGTGCTGCTCGGGCAGCATGCCGCTCCGGGGCCGGCGGGGCTGTTCCCGCACGCGCCCGGTCTGATCATGTCGGCCTCGACGGACGTGGACATCGTGGTGCACGGCCGGGGCGGACACGGTTCGCGCCCGGAGGCGACGGTGGACCCGGTGGTGACGGCCGCCTATCTGGTCACCCGGCTGCAGACGGTGGTCTCCCGGGAGATCGCCGCCGGTGAGTCCGCGGTGCTGACCGTGGGCCGTGTCGAGGCGGGCACCCGGCACAACATCATCCCCGCCCAGGCGCGCATCGCCCTGAATCTGCGCACTCAGTCCGAGGAGGTCCGGCAGCGGATGCTGGCGGCGGTCCGGCGCATCGCGCACGGCGAGTGCCTGGCCGCCGGCTGCCCCCGCGAGCCGGAGGTGACGGTCGGCAACACCTTCCCGATGACGGTCAACGACGCCGGCACCGATGCCACGGTGGCCGCCGTGCACGGCGAAGTGTTCGGCGCGGGCACGGTGTTCGACCCGGGGGCGGCGATGGGCAGCGAGGACTTCCCGGAGCTGGCGCTCGGTGCGATCCCGTACTCGTACTGGTTCGTCACGACCACCCCGGCCGAGGTGTGGGAGCAGGCCCCGGGCGACACGCTCGCCGAGAAGTTCTGGGCCGTGCCGAGCAACCACAGCCCCCACTTCGCGCCCGACCTGTCCACCGTCGCCCCCGGGGTGCGCACGCTGGTCTCCGGGGCGCTCGCTCTTTTGTCAGTGGCATGACCTAGTCTTCCGGGCCTAGTCTTCACCCATCCGCCACACACGGCCCACAGGGGACACACACGACAGCCGTGCCGCGTGGCGCTCACTTCTTCATTCGATCCGGGGGGTTCGAATCAGCGTGCGTATGCGCACCCTTACGTCCGCCACCGCCCTGGCGGTCCTCTTCAGCTCGGCGGCGCTCTCCGCCACTCCGGCGTCCGCCGACAGCAGCAAGATCCTTCCGGTCAGGCAGACCGGTGACATCGTGGTCGACGGCGTCCACCGGCAGATCTTCGTCAGCGATCCGCTGAACGGCAAGATCGTCGTGACGGACTACGCCGGCAACGTCGTCAAGCAGCTGACCGCCGACCTCTCCGGCGTGGGCGGCCTGGAGCTGTCCGCCGACTCCGGCACGCTCTACGCGGCCGTGCGGGATCGGGACGCCATCGCCGTCATCGACACCGCCACCGACGCCGAGACCACCCGCTACCCGGTCGGCGACAAGCCGCTGAGCGTCGCCCTGGCGGGCGGCAGGCTGTGGTTCGGCTACGGCGGTGCCGCGCAGGGCGGCATCGGCTCCGTCGACCTGACGAGCGAGCGGCACGAGGTCACGCTCGGCCAGGACGACAGCTGGTCCTCGGCGCCGCTGCTGGACGCCGCGCCCGGCTCCGGCGTGCTGGTCGCGGGCGCTCTCGGGCAGAGCCCGGTCACTCTGGCCTCCTACGACGTCTCCTCGGGCACCGCCACGAAGCTGGCGAGCACCGGCGAGGCCGGCAGCAACCTCGGCGACCTTCAGGTCACCCCCGACGGCAAGGACGTCGTGGTGGCCAGCGGCGCGCCGTACTACCAGCAGGTGTTCAGGACCTCCGACCTCGGCGAGGACGGCAAGTACGTCACGGACGCGTACCCGAACTCCGTCGCCATCGCCCCCGACGGCACGGTCGCGGCCGGCATCGACGGCTCCTACGAACCGGACGTCTACGTCTTCCGGCCCGGCAGCCACGAGGCGGTGCGCACCTACGACTTCCCCAACACCGGCCGTACCAGCGGCTCCGACCTGCTGGCCGACTCCGGCCTGGCCTGGGCCCCGGACGGCTCGCGGCTGTTCGCGGTGACCTCCAACAGCGACGGCGTCCACTCGCTGCGCGTCCTGACCTCGCCCACCAAGGCGGTCACCACCATCACCGTGGACGCCCCGGCCACCGCCGCCCGCGCCAAGAAGCTCACCGTCAAGGGCAAGGTCACCTCCGAACTGGCGCTCCCCGCCGGCACCAGGCTGACCGTCACCCGCACCGACCTGGAGTCCCCGAAGGGCAAGTCCCTGGCCGCGGTGACCACCAAGGCGGACGGCACGTTCTCCTTCGCCGACACCCCGCCGTCCGGCGGCAAGGTGAAGTACAAGGTCGCCTACGCCGGTGACGCCGACCACACGGCGGGCTCCGGTTCCGACTCCGTCGACGTCTCGCGCGCCAAGCCGGCGCTCACCATCAACAACAACGGCAAGGTCTACTCGTACGGCAAGGACGTGAAGTTCACGGCCCGTCTCGGGAAGACCTACAAGAACCGCACGGTGGAGATCTGGGCCGACCCGTTCGGCTCCGACAAGCCGAACAAGCTGGTGAAGTCCGGCAAGGTCAACTCCGACGGCAACCTCTCGGTCACCCTGGACCTGAAGCGGGACACCAAGGTCACCGCGAAGTTCGCCGGCGACTCCCGCTACAAGCCGGCCTCCGCCGCGAGCACGGTCGGCGCCAAGGTGAGCGTGTCCACGTCGGTCGGCAACCACTACAAGTCGAAGTACACGTGGAGTCACACGTACTACTTCTTCCACAAGTCCAAGAACCCGCTGATCACGACGAAGATGCCGTACTACAAGGGCCGCAAGCAGAAGTTCGAGTACGAGATCTACTACCAGGGCACCTGGTACCCGGGTGACCCGGCCTGGTTCGCGCTGGGCTCCGACGGCGTCTCCAAGGTGCAGATCACCGGCGACCACGGCCAGGACGTCGGCTGGCGCTTCCGGGTCCGCTCCTCGTACATCAACAGCTCCTCCGGTGACACGGTGAACTCCACGACGCACGGCGCCTGGAAGTACTTCACCTTCACCCGCTGAGGCCTACTGGGCCTGCAGCTGCCGCAGCTGCCGCTGGACGTTCTCCAGCGCGCCGCTGCGGCGCCCCGGCACCTTGAGTCTCAACTCCGCGAGCGCGGGCCCGAGTTCACGGGCCCGTGCCGCGTCCTCGATACGGCCCCACTGGTGGTGCGCACGGTCCACGGCCGCCTCCACCGCGGGCGCGTCCACGGCCTGCCCCGCGGCCAGCCGCACTCCGGCGACCGCCAGCCAGGCCCGGCAACTGCGCACCGCGTCCCCCGAGAACATCGCGAGATCCGCCCGGACCTCGGTCCAGTGCAGGGCGTCCTCGGAGGCGGGCCCCCGCGCCTGTACCGCGGCCAGCTCGTGCCGGGCGGCGATCGTGTCGGCCTCCGCATGCCGCCCGGCCTGCACGGCGGCACTGATGGCGGCGTGGGGATCGGCCGCCGCCGGCCCGGGGGAGAAGCCCCCGGGGTGGGACAGCAGCAGGTTTCCCGCGGCCTCCTGCGCGATCCGGTCCAGCGCCTGCTGGTGCACCAGCTCCAACGGCGGCCGGTGTCCGCTCCTGAGCAGCGTCGCCACGGCCTTCATGTACGACGGCTCGGCGGGGCCCCGCCGGCCGGGGGGGGGGGGGGGGGGGGGGGGGGGGGGGAGGGAGGGGGGGGGGGGGGA
>NZ_JBVIIT010000022.1:96406-191469 GCF_055569615.1 Streptomyces sp. NPDC031379
GACAACCGCGGCCGTTCCTCGCTCCCAAGCCGCCCCACCCGCCCCCCCCCCCCCCCCCCCTCCCCCCCCCCCCCCCGGCCGGGCGCCCGCGCGGGCGCGATGCGGCCGTGAACGGCGGTGGTGGGGCCGGAGTCGAGCCCGCGCTCGGCGACGTACCGCCAGGCCTCCGCGTCCGCGTGCAGGTCCACCAGCAGCGCGGTCTGCGCGGCGGAACGCAACCGCAGCTCCTCGCGGATCCAGTGCCAGGGCAGCGCGGTGTAGCGGACGGTGGCCGCGGTGGTGCGGGCCAGCGCCAGGTGCGGCAGCCGCTGACGGCGGTCCAGGTGGAGCTGACCGGTGACGTACACGGTGAGCGGGCCCGGGGCGGCCGCGGCGGCACGCAGCCGGGTCAGGACGGCCTGCGGCTCCAGCGGGTCGGCCAGCTCCACCACGTTGGCCGTGTCGGTGCCGGACAGCACGGCCGGGGCGACGGCGGCCAGCACCGGCAGCACACCGGCCGCGTCCACCAGGCGCCCCCGGCCCAGCGGCGCGGCCGCGAGCAGCAGCACGGTTCCGGGCATCGGTCCTCCCCCTGTAGGCCCTGTGGGTCCGTGGATCCGTAGATCCGCTCTCCAGCCAGCACCGTAGCCGCTGCTGCTGCAAACCGGCGCCTCAGGTCTGCAAACGTCCCCGTTCGAGGGCTTCGCCCCCCTCCCGCACCCGCCGCACCGCGAACACCGTGGTGTCGTCCTCCAGCCGGCCGCCGCTGTGCCGCAGCACACCGTCGCGGACCCGGCGCACCAGGCGCCGGGGTTCGGTGCGGCGCGGGTCGGCGGTGACCGCGCGGTCGACCTCGCGGAACAGCGGGTAGAAGCGGCCGGGACCGTCGCGGGCCTCGGTCACCCCGTCGGTGACCAGCAGCAGGGTCTCGTCCGCTGCGAGCGGCACGCGGTGCACCGACGGCAGGCCGCCCTGCAGCTCGGCGAGGCCGAGCGGGAGCCCGTCGCCGGCGGGCAGCTCACGGGCCCCGCGCGGGCCGACGGCGAGCGGGGGTTCGTGGCCGAAGTTGACGACGTCGATCGTGTCCGGGGCGTCCTCGGTGAAGCCGATCAGGACGGCGGTGGCGAAGCGGTCACCGTCGTGCCGGCCGAGCGCGGAGGTGTGGAGGCGGTGCCGGAGCATCCGGGTCTCCAGGCGTTCGGCGACCGTCGCGAGGTCCGGCTCGTGGTAGCCGGCCTCGCGGAAGGTGCCGAGCAGCGCGGCGGCGGTCTCCACCGCGCCGAGGCCCTTGCCCTGCACATCGCCGACGAGGACGCGGGCGCCGTGCGGGCCGGGCTGGATGTCGTAGAAGTCGCCGCCGACCCGGGCGTCGACGTCGGCGGCCAGGTACACCCCCGCGTGTTCCAGACCGGCCCAGCGCGACGGCAGCGGGCGCAGCACGGTACGGCGGGTGGTCTCGGCGATGTCCCGGATGTGCAGCATCTGCCGTTCCCGGCGCACCCGTACGGCGGCGGCCAGGGTGGCCAGCAGACCGCCGACGGCCACCAGGACGAAGTCCGCGAGCCCGGCCCGGTACTGGTCGGGCCAGGCGTCGTCGACGACCACGTAGGTCACCACCGACACCACGCCGAAGGCGGCCGTCGTCCACACCCCGCAGATCGCGGCGGCGATCCCGGGGACCAGGACGATCCAGGAGATGATCCGGAACCGTTCGCCGGTGCCGAAGTCGAGCAGCACGATGCCGACGAGCAGCAGCAGGGGCACCACCCAGGCGATGCTCCGGCCGCGCACCCGCAGCAGCTGGCGCCGCCGCCCGTACTCCATCTCCGTCACGTCGGGCAGCCCTCCATGCCCCTCAGCGAATCACGGGGGAGAACGGCACGCATCCGGGCACTCGTCACTCTCCTGGCCGATTTGCCAGGCCGTGCCCTCCGGTGTGCCCTGGAGACCGGGGGGCGAGGAGAGAGGAGTGCTCTCATGGCTCAAGCGGCACCCGCGCCCGGAGGAATGCCGCGGCGCACCGCACTACCCGAACCCGGCGGCCGGGTCCCGGCCATCGGATACCGGGCGCCCGACGTGTTCAGCGAGCGGACGCATGCGACGGCCCGGTGGGTGCTGCCCGCGGTGCTCGGCCTGGTCTACGGCTACTGGGCCGCGGCCAACACGCGGGACGGAGGGCCCATCACCGGCTGGAACCTGCTGTTCGGTTTCGTGACCGCGTTCGTGTTCTTCGCCGTGTACCGGGGCCTGGAGGCCGCCGGGCCGCGCCTGAAGCGCGAGGTGCACGCGCTGGCCTGGGCGGCCTTCACGGGCATCGCCGTCGGGTTCCTGTTCAACCTGAGCGGCGACGGCCACTCCGTCCTGGCGTCCACGATCCTGGGCCTGGCGTTCGCCGTCTCCATGTTCGCGGTGTTGTTCTACCGCTACTACACGCGCGAGGACGCCGCCGGGCACCGGGTCCGCTGAGCGTGACGTGTGCACGTGGGCCCCGGCCGGAGCGGCCGGGGTCCACGTGCTCCCCTGTGTTTCCCTCCACCTCACCAGCCTCCCCAGCACCAGGAAACACCCGTTCGGGCGAACCCTCCACCGGAGACCGCGATCCCGGCCGCACCACAGGCCGCGACCGGATGTCACCCGTACGGCCCGGATTTCCGCCCGGATGCAGTCCTCCCGCTCGCCGGACGGACTCCGCGGTCCTTGCCTGGAGGCGTGTCCCCACGCCTCAGGAACGCCCTGTCGGCCGTACTGATCACCCTGTCCTGCCTCCTCGTGCCCTTCGGCGCGCTGGCGGCCTGGGCGGCGTACGGCCTGGCCGACACGGGCCGGTACGTCACCACCATGGCCCCGCTGGCCGCCGACCCGGACGTGCGGGAGGCCGTCGCGGACACGGTCGGTGACGGCATCCTGCGCACGGTGGAGCCGCACATGGACGTCCGCGTGCTGCACGGTTCGGTCCGCCCGTTCGTGCACGAGGCGGTGCGCTCCTTCACGCACACCGAGGCGTTCCGGGTGGCCTGGGACACCGGCAACCGGGTCACGCACGACGCGATCCTGCGCGCCCTGCGCGAGGGGGACACAGGCGACGTCACCGTCGACTTCGCCCCCGTCACCGCCCAGGTCAAGCGCCAGCTCACCCTCGACCATGTGCCGCTCGCCCAGCGCATCCCGGTGGAGCACACCGCGGTCGCCGTGCTGCCGGCGGACGAGCTGGTCAGGCTCCGGAAGGGGTTCCACGTGCTCGAGGTCGCCGGCTTGTGGCTGCCGGTGGCGGCCGTCGTCTTCGCCGTCGCCGGGATCGGCCTGGCCGTCCACCGCCGCCGGGCCGTCACCGCGACCGCGCTGGGCACGGCCCTCGGCGGCGCCCTGCTCGTCCTGGCCCTCGCCGTCGGCCGCCGGCTGACCCTGGCCGACCTGCCCGCCGACGCGCCGCACACGGCCGTGGGCGCCGTCTACGACGCCCTCACCGGCACCCTGCGCACGGTCGCCTGGCTCCTGCTCGGCCTCGGCCTCGCGGTGGCCCTCGTCACCTGGCTCAGCCGCCACCTGCGGCCGGCCCGCGCCGCGCGACGCGGGCCAGGGTCGCCAGCGCCCTCCGCAGCTCCGGCTCAGGCGCGGACGCGAGCCCGAGCCTGACCGCGTCCGGTGTCCGGGCGGGGCCGACCGCGAAGGCCGTGCCCGGGGTGACCGCGATGCCGTGCGCCCGCGCGGCGGCCGTGAAGGTGTCCGCCCGCCACGGCGCGGGCAGCTCCCACCAGGCGAAGTAGGCCGCCGGATCGGACCGTACGGCGAACCCGGCCAGATGCTCGGCGACCAGCCGCTGCCGGTGCCGCGCGTCCCGCCGCTTGGCCGCCACGAGCCGGTCCACGGTCCCGTCCGCGATCCACCGCACGGCCGCCTCCAGCGCGAACCCGCCCGCGCTCCACCCGCCGGACCGGATGGCCCGCGCCACCTCCTCGGTGCGCCCCTCCGGTACGACGGTGAAGCCGACCGTCAGCCCCGGGGCGACCCGCTTGGACAGTCCGTCGACGAGGTGGACGAGCCCCGGCGCGAGCGCCGCGAGCGGGGGTGTGCCCCCCGGGTGCAGAAAGGACCAGATCCGGTCCTCGACCACCGGTGTCCCCAGCCTGTGGACGGTCTCGGCCAGCTGCTCGAGCCGCCCGGCGCCCGTCGTGCGCGAGGTCGGGTTGTGCAGGGTCGGCTGGAGGTAGAGGGCGGACAGGGGGGCGGTGCGGTGGGCGGCGGCGACGGACGCCGGCAGCAGGCCCTCCTCGTCCGTCGCGAGCGGGACCAGGACGATGCCCAGGCGGCCCGCGATCTCCTTGACCAGCGGATATGTCAGCGGCTCCACGCCCACCCGGCCGCCGGGCCGTACCAGGGAGGCCAGGGTCGCGGCGATCGCCTGCCGGGCGTTGCCGGTGAACAGCACCCGCGCGGCACCGGAGCGCAGACCGCCCTGGGCCAGCAGGGAGGCCACCGCCTCCCGGGCGGCCGGGGTGCCCGCGGCCGCGGCCGGCCGCAGCGCCTGCCCCAGCGCGTCCGGCCGCAGCAGCGGCGCGAGGGCCGGGGCCAGCAGCTCCGACTGGCCCGCCGCGGCGGGGTAGTTGAGTTCCAGGTTCACGGCCCCGGCACCGGCCGCCTCGGCCAGGGCGTGCCCCGGCTGCCCGTCCGGTTCGGTGGCCCGTACGAACGTGCCGCGCCCCACCTCGCCCACCACCAGCCCCCGGCGTACGAGTTCGGCGTAGACCCGGCCGGCCGTCGACGGCGCGACCCCGTGCCGCCGGGCGAACGCCCGCTGCGGCGGCAGCCGTTGGCCCGGCCGCAGCCGTCCACCACTGATGTCGTCGGCGATCCGGTCGGCGATGCGCCGGTAGTCGTCCACGTGTCCCCCTGTTCGTACCGGTGCCCTCGATTGCACCGAGGGCAAAGATCTTATTGCACCGAGGAGTTGGGGCACCTAGGGTCGCTTCCATGCCTCCCTTCCTCGCATACGAGGACAAAGACCCCGGCACCTCCTCCCGGGTTCCCCTTGTCCTCGTCCACGGCCACCCCTTCGACCGCACGATGTGGCACCCACAGCTGACGGAGTTCTCCGCCGGCCGCCGGGTGGTCGTCCCCGACCTGCGCGGCTACGGCGCCTCCCCCGTCACCCCCGGCTCGGTCCCGCTCTCCCGCCACGCCGAGGACATCGCCGGCCTCCTGGACTCCCTGGGGGTGGACGCCTTCGTCCTCGCCGGCCTGTCCATGGGCGGCCAGATCGCCATGGAGTGCTACGGCCGCTTCGGCGACCGGGTCCGCGGCCTGGTCCTCGCCGACACCTTCCCGGCCGCGGAGACCCCCGAGGGCAAGCGGGGCCGCAACGCCATGGCCGACCGGCTGCTCGCCGACGGGATGCGGGGCTACGCCGACGAGGTGCTGGAGAAGATGGTCGCCCCCACCGCGCACCCCGAGGTCAAGGCCCACGTCCACCGCATGATGACGGCCACCTCCCCCGAGGGCGCCGCGGCCGCCCTGCGCGGGCGGGCCGAACGCCCCGACTACCGGGACCTGTTGACCAGGGTGCGCGTGCCCGCCCTGGTCGTGGTCGGCGCCGACGACACCTACACGCCCGTCTCCGACGCCGAGGCGATGCACGCGGCCCTGCCCGACTCCCGGCTGCACGTCATCGAGGGCGCCGCCCACCTGCCCAACCTGGAGCGGCCGCGGGAGTTCAACCGGGTGCTGGCCGGCTTCCTGGCGCGGCTGGACGGGTGATCGTAGGCTCGCTCCCGTGACCCGAAGCCGCGGACGCAGGATCGGCGCCTGGTGTGCCGGACTGCCGCTGGCCGGTGTGAGCGTGGTCGTCGGCTGCCGGGTGGCCGACACCGACGGCATCACCCCCGTACCCCAACTCCTCGCCTTTCTGCCCTGGCTGCTCGTGCCGACCGGCTTCGCCCTGCTCTGCGCACTGCTCGCCCGGTGGTGGACGGGACTGGTGTGGGGCGTCGTCGTCCTCGGCCTGCTCGCCTGGTACCTGGAGCCGTACGGCACCGCCGACGAGCCCGGCGGACCGCCCCTCGCCGCCGTCCGCGTGCTCACCGCGAACGTCGAGTTCGGGCGCGGCGCCCCCGCCCTGGTGCCGGTGGTCCGCGACCGGCGTCCGGACGTGGTGTTCGTACAGGAGTGCGAGTACACCTGTCAGGCCACCCTGGAAGCCGACTTCGCGGACGCCTACCCGTACCGGCAGGCGGTGCGCGCGGCCGGCTCCCACGGCTCCCTGATCCTCAGCCGCTTCCCGCTCGAGCCGACCGCGGGCGTCGACGGCACGATGGGCATGCCCGGCGCCGTCGCCGACGTGCGCGGCCACGCCGTACGCCTCCAGCTCGCCCACCCCATGCCCCCGCTGCCCAGCCAGCTCGGCCTGTGGCGCCGCGAACTCGGCAGGCTCCGCGCCTTCGCCGCGGCGGACAAGGGCACCCCCACCATCCTCGCGGGCGACTTCAACGCCTCCCAGGACCACGCGGCCTTCCGCCGCATCCTGGACACCGGCCTGACCGACGCGGCCCGCCTCGCCGGCCACGACCGCACCCCCAGCTGGCCCTCGCGCACCGCCTCCGTCATCGGCGCCCAGATCGACCACGTCCTGCTCTCCCCGGACTTCACCGCGACCGGCGCCCACTTCCTGCGCCTGACCGGCAGCGACCACCGCGCGCTCGTCGTCGATCTCACGCTCCACCAGCGCGAATGAGCCGAACGGCCACCTCCGCGGCGCCCGGCCGGCCGGACCGGGGCCGCCATAATGGGCGCATGCCCCGAGAGTTCCCCATCGGCCTCACCCCGCCCGACTGGCTGGTCCGGAACCTCCAACCGCAGCAGGCACCCGTCAACCGGGCCGCCGTCGCCCGCGCCGCCATCGGCATGAGCCTCCCCCTGGCGATCGGCCTCGCCGCCGGCCGCCCCGCCTACGGCGCACTCGCCTCCATGGGCGCCCTGTCCGGCGTCATCGGCGACACCGCCGACGCCTACCGCATGCGCATCCTCAACATCGCCGTCCCGCAGCTCTTCGGCGCGGTCGGCGTGACACTGGGCGCACTCGTGTACGGGCAGGGCTGGTACGCGGTCGTCGCCGTCACCGGGGTGGCACTGCTGTCCGGCATGATCTCGACGATCGGCGCGGTCGCCTCGGTCTCGGGCCTGCTCCTGCTGCTGAACTGCGTGATCGGCGCGGGCCTTCCGCTGCCCTCCCCCTGGTGGCTGGCCCCCGCCCTGATGACCGGCGGCGGCCTCCTGGTCCTTCTCCTCGCCCTGCTGGCCTGGCCGTTGCGCTCGGGCGTCCCCGAACGCACGGCGGTCGCCGCCACCTACCGCACGGCCGCGGTCCTCCTCTCCGTCTCCGGCACGGACCGCACCGAGGAGTACGACGAGGCCCGCCGTGCCGTCACCCAGTCGCTGAACCAGTCCTACGACCTGATCCTGGCCCGGCGCGCCCGCCACCACGGCCGCAGCGGCGAACTCACCCGCCTGCTCGCCCAGTTGAACGCGATCACCCCGCTGGTCGAGGCCGCCCCCGCGGCCCACCTGGCGGGCCGGCCCCTGCCCCCGCAGATCCCGGAGTCCGTCCACCACCTCGCCCGGGCCGTCGCGGCGGGCTACACCGGCCCGATAGCCCTGGACCTCCCCCTCCCCACCACGGAGACGGCCCGCGCGGTCGACCACGCCCTGCGCCACACGGCCGAGGTCGTCGCGGCCCCCGACGTCGACCCGCGCGGCATCGACGACCGCCTCGGCCGCCCCGCCGCCCTCGGCATCCGCACGGCCCGCGCCGCCCGCAACGTGGTCCTCTCCGCCAACTCCTGGCGCTACGGCCTGCGCCTCGCGCTGTGCATCGGCATCGCTCAGGCCCTCGTCTCCCTGATCCCGGTGCCCCGCTCCTACTGGGTGGCCCTGACCATCACCTTCGTCCTGAAACCCGACTTCGGCTCGGTCTTCTCCCGCGCCCTGCTGCGCGCCCTCGGCACGGTGGCCGGCCTGGTGATCGCGGCGGTGGTCCTGGCGGAGGTGCCCCTGGGGTGGTGGGACGTCCTGGTCATGCTCGTGCTGGCCCCCCTGATCCCGGCGCTGACCCCGCGGGGCTACGGCTACCAGACGGCAGCCATCACCCCGGTGATCCTCCTGCTCTCCGACATCCTCAACCGCCAGGGCACGGCACTGCTGCTCCCCAGGCTGGCCGACTCCCTCCTCGGCTGCGCGATCGCCCTGATCGCCGGTTACCTCCTGTGGCCGGAGAGCTGGCACACCCGCGTCGGCGACCGGCTGGCGGACGCGGTGGCGGACACGGCGACCTACGTGGAGACGGCCTTCGCCACCGACTGCGACCCGGCCGCCCGGGCCCGCATGCGCCGGCGCCTCTACCGCGACCTCTCCGTCATCCGCACCGAGTTCCAGCGGGCCCTGACCGAACCGCCGCCGACCGGTCGGCGCGCCGCCGCCTGGTGGCCGCTGGTCGTCGCCGTGGAACGCATCGTGGACGCCACGACGGCGGCCCGCGTCCGCGTCCGGCACGGGGCCGCGCCCCCTTCCACGGCCGAGATCGCCCAGGTCACCCTGCAGCTCCGGGAGCTGTCGCAGGGGGTACGGAACGCGGAAACCCTGATCGCGGTACGCACGGATCTCACCGGTCCCGCCGGCAGTGTCCTGGAGCCGCTCCGCCAGGAAGTGGCGGCGGCCCGGTCGATCGCGTCCCCACACTGAGCGCTTCGCTAACCTTACGTGTCCGTCCTGGCCAGGGATTGACGGGCATCAACTCACGAAGGGTTGCGCACATGGGCATTCTCACTCTCCTGCGGAACGCATTCGGCCGCTCACGCAAGGCACGAGCCACCGAGCCGGAGGGTACGGACGTCCTCCCCACGCAGCCCCCGGCCGGGGAGACCTCGACCCCGAAGACTCCGGCCCCGGAAGCCCCGGCCGCCGAGCCCTCGACACCGAAGGCCCCGGCCGCGGCCGCGGAGAACTCCGACCCCCACGAGCCCCGCACCACCGCTCCCGAGGCTCCCGAGGCTGCCGAGTCCGAGCCCCGCACCCCGGAGATCCCCGAACCCCGCCAGGCGTCCCACGAGGAACACGACCTCGTGACAGCGGCCTTCAACAACGTAAAGGTCCCCCGCCCCGCGGAACCGACAGAACCCCAGCCCCTTGAGCCGACCGAGCCGGAGCCGGTGGTGTCGGCTGAGCCGGAGGCCACGGCAGAGCCGACCGAGCCGGTGGCGGCAGCTGAGCCGGAGCCGGAGCCGGAGCCCGTGATGTCGGCTGAGCCGGTGACGGCAGCTGAGCCGGAGCCTGAGGCGGCAGCTGAGCCGGAGGCGGAGCCCGAGGCGGTGGCTGAGCCGGAGCCTGTGGTACCGGCTGAGCCGGTGACGGCAGCTGAGCCGGAGCCTGAGGCGGCAACCGAGCCGGAGCCTGAGGCGGCGACCGAGACCGAGCCTGTGGTGTCGGCTGAGCCGGAGGCGGAGCCGGCCGAGAAGACGACCGTCCCGCAGGCCGCCGACGGCGAGGACACCCCGCAGGGGCCACCCGCAGCCGACGACGAGACCCGCACGGGTGGTGCGGGTGGGAACCCGGACGCCGAAGGCGAAGCCGAGGCGAACCCGGAGACGGACGACAAGCCCGCCGCACCCCGAGCCGCCGACGACCAGAACGCGGAACCGGAGACGGACGACACGCCCGCCGCCGACAGCGAGGGCAACGCCAAGCCGACCCCCGCCACCCCCCTCGCCAAGGTCAAGTCCCGCACCCCCTCCCTCGCCACCGCCTACAAGGCCGCGACGACCACCCTCAAGAAGACCGACCTCACCGGCACCCGAGCCAGGCTCTACCTCGTGCTCGACCGCTCCGCGAGCATGCGCCCGTACTACAAGGACGGCTCCGCCCAGGCCCTCGCCGACCAGACCCTCGCCCTCGCCGCGCACCTGGACCCGGAGGCCACGGTCCACGTCGTCTTCTTCTCCACGGAGGTGGACGGCACCACCGATCTCACCCTCACCCCGGACCACGAGACGAAGATCGACGACACCCACGACGCCCTCGGCCGCATGGGCCGTACCAGCTACCACGCCGCCGTCGAGGCCGTCCTCGCCCACTACGACAAGAACGCGGCCCCCGGGACCCCCGCCCTCGTCGTCTTCCAGACCGACGGCGCGCCGGACGCGAAGACCCCCGCGACCCAGGCCCTCACCGCCGCGGCGGAATCGCACCCCGCCCTCTTCTTCTCCTTCGTCGCCTTCGGTGAGCACGACAACAAGGCCTTCGACTACCTCCGCAAGCTGAAGACCGGCAACACGTCCTTCTTCCACGCGGGCCCCACCCCCCGCGAGCTGACGGACTCGGAGCTGTACGACGGCGTGCTCGCCACCTGGCGGCCGTGACGGACGACGACGCGCGGTGACCACCGGGCCGCCCCTTCCCAGCCTGTAAAACGGGAAGCGGGCGGCCCACCCGTCTCGGCTACCATTTCAAGGTTCGTAAAACAACCCGACCTGGGAGCAGCCCGCGATGGCTCGACACCTCATCACCAGCGCCCTTCCGTACATCAACGGGATCAAGCACCTGGGCAACATGGTGGGGTCCATGCTCCCGGCGGACGTGTACTCCCGCTACCTCCGCCAGCGCGGCCACGACGTCCTGTACATCTGTGCCACGGACGAGCACGGCACCCCCGCCGAGCTGGCCGCCAAGGAGCAGGGCCTCGCGGTGGACGCGTTCTGCGCCCAGGCCCACGACGCCCAGAAGGCGGTCTACGACGGCTTCGCGCTGGCCTTCGACTACTTCGGCCGCAGCTCCTCCCCGGAGAACCGGGACATCACCCAGCACTTCGCCCGCAAGCTGAACGAGAACGGCTTCATCGAGGAGCGGGCGATCCGGCAGGTGTACTCCCCGGCCGACGGCCGCTTCCTCCCGGACCGCTATGTCGAGGGCACCTGCCCCCACTGCGGTTACGACAAGGCCCGCGGCGACCAGTGCGAGAACTGCACCCGCGTCCTGGACCCGACCGACCTGATCAACCCGCGCTCGGCGATCTCCGGC
This sequence comes from Streptomyces sp. NPDC031379, assembly GCF_055569615.1. NCBI lineage: Bacteria > Bacillati > Actinomycetota > Actinomycetes > Kitasatosporales > Streptomycetaceae > Streptomyces > Streptomyces sp. NPDC031379. The sequence goes on from NZ_JBVIIT010000022.1 coordinate 107,444, forward strand.
TCCACGGACCTGGAGGTCCGCGAGACCAAGCACCTCTTCCTGCTCCAGTCGAAGCTGCAGCACGAGGTCGAGCAGTGGGTGGCCCGGCACGAGGACGACTGGCCGCAGCTGGCCTCCTCGATCGCCCGCAAGTGGCTGAACGAGGGCCTGCACGACCGTGCGATCACCCGTGACCTGGACTGGGGCGTCCCCGTACCCGCGGACACCTGGCCGGAGCTGGCGGCCGAGGGCAAGGTCTTCTACGTCTGGTTCGACGCCCCGATCGAGTACATCGGCGCGACGAAGGAGTGGGCGGACCAGGACCCGGCGAACCGCGACTGGAAGTCGTGGTGGTACGACGTGGACACCGAGGTCCGCTACACGGAGTTCATGGCCAAGGACAACGTCCCCTTCCACACCGTGATGTTCCCGGCCACCGAGCTGGGCGTGCGCGAGCCGTGGAAGAAGGTCGACTACGTCAAGGCCTTCAACTGGCTGACGTACTACGGCGGCAAGTTCTCCACCTCGCAGAAGCGGGGCGTCTTCACCGACCAGGCCCTGGACATCCTGCCCGCCGACTACTGGCGCTACTTCCTGATCGCCAACGCCCCCGAGTCGGACGACTCGTCGTTCACCTGGGAGCACTTCACCGCCACGGTGAACAAGGACCTGGCCGACACGCTCGGCAACTTCGTCAACCGGGTGCTGTCCTTCTCCCGGAAGCGCTTCGGCGACGACGTGCCCGCCGGCGGCGAGCCCGGCGAGGCGGAGGCGAAGCTCGGCGAGGAGATCGCGACGCTCCTCGCCGAGTACGAGACCCACATGGAGTCCCTCCAGTTCCGCAAGGCCGCGGCCGCCCTGCGCGCACTGTGGTCGGCCGGCAACTCCTACCTGGAGGAGAAGGCCCCCTGGCTGGAGATCAAGACCGACAAGGACGGCGCGGCCCTCACGCTGCGTACGGCGATGAACCTGATCCACCTGTACGCGGTGGTCTCCGAGCCGCTGATCCCGGCCAGCTCGGCGGCGATGCGCGGTGCCTTCGAGCTGCCGGACGACACCGCCGTCTGGGTCACCGCCGAGGAGGCGAAGGCCCTGGCGTCCGTCCCGGCCGGCACCCCGTTCACGGTGCCGCCGGTGCTGTTCGCCAAGCTGACGGACGAGGACCTGGCGACGTACAAGGAGCGCTTCGGCGGCGAGGGCTGACCCTCGCCACACCGACGACACGCGCCGAAGGGCGCCGGGCCGCGGGCCCGGCGCCCTTCGGCGTACCGGACGTGCTACTTCAGCACGCCGGCTCCGGTCGTGTTCGCCAGCTCCGCCGGCAGGTTCTTCGCCGACGTCTGCAGGCCCGCGGTGAGCGCCGGGGTCCAGTTCACCGTCGACTTGATCTTCTTCGAGGAGGCGGCGTTGTACGCGGCGACCAGATCGGTGACCGTGCCGTTGACGAGGTTGCCGCTGCCCGCGACCGAGCCGGTGCCGTCGCCGCTGAGCAGCTTGGCGACCTTGCCGCCGGACGGCACCTTCCAGTAGTTGGCCTCGGCGACGACCTGGGCCTTGGCGCGGGAGTTGATGCTGTACAGGGGCGCGTAGCCGTCGACGGTCGTCGTGTCGTACACGTTGTTGTAGACGTGGATCCGGCCGATGCGGGCCAGGGGCGCGCGCTGCACGATGCCCTTCCACACGTTGTGGTGGAGGGAGACCCGCAGCTTGCCGGTGCTGTCCTTGTCGCTGGAGCCGATCAGCATCGTCTTGTCGTGGTCGGTGAACTGGTTGCGCTCGACGGTCACCAGGTCGGAGCCGTTGGTGATGTCGAGGGCGCCGTCGTGGATCTGGTACTCGCGGCCGAAGTACTTCGGGTTGGCCTTGTCCAGGTGGGGGGCGTCGGTGAAGGTGTTGTGGTCCGCCCAGACGTGGGTGGCGCTCCGCAGGGTCACGGCGTCGTAGGCGGAGTTCCAGTTGCCGTCGTCGCCGTCCGTCGGGTCCCACTGCGGGAAGCAGTCCTCGGTCGCGGAGAAGGCCAGGTTGCGGATGATGACGTTGTCGACGCTCTTCACCTGCAGGCTGCCGCCGGTGATCCCGGCGTTCGTGCCCGGCACGCCCACGATGCTGGTGTTGGCCGGCACCTTGAAGACGATGTTCTTCGCCTGCTCGGCCTGGGCGGCGGCACGGGCCTTCTCCTGGGTGCCGGACGGCAGCTTGGAGCGGCCGTAGGTGGCGGGGTCGTACGCCTTCAGATACGCGGAGAGCGCGTATCCGGTGCCGGCCGCGTAGTCCGCGCAGCTCAGCTTCTTCCCGCTGTCGTCGGTGTCGGCGTCGATCGTGCCCTTGATCTTGATGATCCGGGGTGCGGTGTCGGAGGCCGAGCCCAGCGCCTTCACGAGCTGGGCTCGGGTGGAGACGGTGAAGGTGTGCGCGGAGTCGGCCTTCGCGCCGCCGGTGGTCCCCGTGCCGGAGGCGGCCCAGCCGTCCTTGGCGGCGAGCGTCTGGTGGTACAGGTCGACGGCGTCGGCGTTCGCGTTCATCACGAACACCCCGGCGCCGATGCCCGCGGCCACGACGGCGGCGGACACGGCGAGGGTGCGCCGCTTGCGGAGGGACCGGCGGTGGGAGGGAGCTGCCACGGAGGAGTCCTTAGGAGTGTGCTGGACATGCCTTACGACCCCTCAGTGGCCGCCGCGGACGGGAAAGTTGCCGTGCGGACGGAATTCCTCCGGGGATCTCCTCCAGGGATCTCCTCCAGGGGATCTCCTTCAGGCGGCGTATCCGAGCACGAGCGCACCGACCACCGGCGCGGCGTAGACGAGCGGGAAGGGGATGTGCGAGTACCACCGCGCCCGCGCCACGGTGACGGCGGCGCCGGCGAAGTAGGCCACCAGCCCGATCCCGGCCAGCACCCCGATCACCGGCACGAACAGCCCGGCCACCAGACCCAGGGCCCCGGCGGTCTTGGCCAGCCCCAGCCATGTCCACCACGACCGGGGCACCTGGTAGTCGTTCAGCGCCTTCACGATCCACTGCGCCCGCATGAGCAGCACCGTTCCGGAGAATCCGGCCATGAGGGCGGCGAGCAGGGTCAGGACGAGGGCGGCGATGCGCATGGGAGTCTCCTGTGAGGCTCGGTCGGGCTGCGGACACCGCTCTGACACCCGCGCCCGGCACGGTGTGACAGGAAGCGGGAAATTTTTTCTCCGGCCGCCGTGAGCGTGCCCCCGCACCCCGCCGCGCATCTGGCAAAGTACCGGTGTCGTGAACCTCCCCGAACCTCACCGGCGGCTCCTCGCGGACGTCGTCACGGCGGGCAGCCCGTACGGGCTGGTCCTCGCCGGCGGATACGCCCTCCAGGCGCACGGTCTGCTGGAACGCCCGCACGCGAACCTCGACTTCGCCACGGAGAGTTCCGCGGCCATGGAACAGATCGCCGGTGCCGTCGGCGCCGCCCTGGAGGCGCGGGGTCGGCAGGTGCGCGTCGGGCCGGTCAGCGTCCTCACCGCGCAGTTGACCGTCACGGACCCTCCGAGCGGCGAGACCTGTGCCCTGTCGCTGCACAAGGAGGCCTTCTGGCAGCCGCCGCAGCTCACCGAGTACGGCCCGGCCCTCTCCCTCGAGGACGCCGTCGGCACGAAGATCCGCGCGCTGTACGACCGGGGCGCCGCCGTCGACCTCATCGACGCGCGGGCCGCCGCCGCCCGCCTGCCCCTGCCCCGCCTGGAGGAGCTGGGCCGCCGGCACGCCCATGACCCCTTCGACCTGCCCACCCTCCAGTCCCGGCTGACCGGCACGGACTTCTACGCCGACCGGGAGTTCCTGCGGTACGGGCTCGACGAGGCACGGCTCACCGCGCTGCGGGCCTGGGCCCAGCACTGGTCCGACGACATCGCCGAACGGTTGCTGGAGGACGGCGCCTCCCCCGACGAGGAGCCCGATCCGGGCGCCGCCGGATGAGGCCCACCCGCTCCCTCGAGGCCGGTAAAAGGACTGGTAAAGTCCGCTCACTTGGCGGGGGCGGGGGCCCTCGCGGGGAGGGAATCACACGTGGGCAGACACGCCCCGAGACGGCGCCTCCTGGCGGCGGCCGTCTCCTCGTTCGCGGTCGCCGCTGCGGCCGTGTCCATAGCCGTCCTGCCGGAGAGCGGCGCCTCGGCCGACCCGGCCGCCGCGGCGGCCGGCACCACCGAGATCACACTGACCGACCCCAGCTCCACGCGTCCGCGCACCGACCGGCCGCTCGTCGCCGGCGCGAGCGGTTTCCTGCACCGGCAGAGCGGGATCTCCGGGCTGCTGTGGACGGACTACGCCGACGGCACCACCACGGTCGTGGCCACCGCGGACGGCGCCTACACGCCGTCGGTCGCGTGCGCGAACCTGGGCTCGTCCACCTGCCCGGAAGCCTGGTACGGCTCCGACGGTGACCTGGTCGCGCTGCCGTCGGCCGGTTCCGTGGCCCTCTGGGACCCGGCGACACGGACGGCGTCGTCCGTCACCTTCGCGCAACCGTACCGGGGACTGGCCGGACGGACCGTCGTCACCGACCGCGCGCTGCACGACCGTGTGGACGGCGCCTGGCGCTCGCGCGCGATCTCGCCCTCCTGGCTGCGGGTCAATTCGGGCGCGATCACGGCCGCCGACGCGCACGGTGCGCTGGTCAAGGTGGACTCGAACCTGTACTACCTCGACCTCGCCACGGCCGTCGCCACCGAGGCCTTCACCGGCGTGAGCGCCCGCCCGGTCACCGTCCAGAGCGACGACCGGTTCGGCTGGTACGAGTCCGGCTCCGGCGACCTGCACCTCAAGCCGCGCACCGACCCGGGCGGCACCGAGCAGGTCATCGACCTGCCGGCGCCCGGTGCCCTCCTGGACGGTGCCCCGGTCCTCGTCGGTGACTGGCTGCTGCTGCCGCTGCACACCGGCACCGGCACCAGCGAGCTGACCGCCGTGTCCCTCACGGACGGCTCGTCGCGCACCCTGCTGGCCAAGGCCGGCGAGTACACCGTCCGTGCCTCCGGCCGCGGCGCCCTCGTCACCGGTGGCACCGGCGCCACCGACTGGTCGGTGCGGCGGGTCGGCCAGGAGGCGGACGGCTCGCTGAGCGTTCAGCAGCTGGCGCAGGTCCCGGCGCCCGAGAACGCCAAGACGGGCCTCGCGCTCAGCCGGGGCAGCCTGCGCGTCGCCGAGGACGACCCGAGCAGCGCCTCGGACACCACCTCGGTGCGCACCCTCACGACGAACGGCGGCACCCTGCTGACCGCGTCCGAGGCGAAGACCGGGGACGCGGTCAGCCCGGTGTGCCCGTACCCGGGCACCAGCTGCTCGGTGCTGTGGGGCAACAGCGGCGCCGGTCCCGAGGACGTCTTCCTCGGCACCTACTACGACGGCGACGAGGGCGGCAGCGGCCTGGAGAACGCGGACCGGCTGGTCGCCATCGGCGACGAATGGTCCAGCAGCCGGCTGGAGTTCCACACCGGGGGCGGCTCGATCGTCGACGTCTCCGACGGTTACGCGGTCTACGACTCCGGCGGTTCCGCCCCGGCGCAGTACGTCGGCGAGTTCGGGCAGGGACAGAAGCTGAAGCGGTCCGTGCGCGCGGCCGCGCTGAACGGCTCGACGCTGTGGAGCGCCACGACCACCGTCGGCAAGCTCACCTCCTACAGCCTCGTCACCGACCGGACCCTGGCCACGGTCACCGTGCCGGGCCTGGGCTGTGTGCCGAGCGAGCTGCAGGCGGCGGGCCGCTGGGTGTACTGGGCGTGCGGCGACGGCTCGGCCGGGGTGTACGACACCCAGGCCGGTGCCTCCCGCGCGGTGGCCGGCGGTGACGTGCTGCTCGGCGACGGCTTCACCGTGCGCCACGACCACGGCTCCGACACCCTGGTGCTGACCGAGGCGGCCACCGGCGCCGTCCGGGTGATCGCCTCCGCCGTGCCCGACACCGGCCTCGCCGTGGACCGCCGCTTCAAGTGGACCGTGGACGAGTACACGGGCCTGGTCGCCTGGACCGACCTGTACGAGCGGACGCACATCGCCACCACCGGCATCGCCCCGTCGGCCGTGACGTCCTTCGAGACGGAGGCCGAGAGCTACGTGGAGCCGGGCTCGACGGCCCACTGGACCCACGCGCTGCTGTCCCGCCCGGTCACCTCCTGGTCGCTGACCTTCACCTCGGTGCAGAGCGGCGCCACCGGCAGGGCCACCCGCGCCGTGACCGGCGGCGCGACCTCGTCCCAGGTGTCGGTGAACTGGAACGGCAAGACGGCGGCCGGCACGCCGTTCCCGAACGGCCTGTACACCTGGACCCTCAAGGCGACCGGCCTCGGCACGACCTCCCCGGTCACGGTGGCCTCCGGCAGGGGATTCCTGGGCCACGGGTCCGCCGTACGCCACGACTTCGGCAGTCCGGACGGCCCGGACGGCCGGGGCGACCTGCTCACCCTGAACTCCTCCGGCGGCCTCACCTTCCAGTCCGGGACCGGCACCGGGAAGTTCGGCGAGAAGATCAGCGGCAGCGGCTGGGCCACCAGCGTCAGGGCGATCCCGTTCGGCGACCTCAGCGGCGACCGCTGCAACGACGTCCTCGTCCGGCTGAGCAGCGGGTCCCTGCGCCTGTACAAGCCGGGCTGTGGCAGGGCGGTCACCCCGAAGACGTCGTACACGACCCTCGCGAGCAGCGGCTGGACCCAGTACGACGTACTGACCTCCCCCGGTGACCTCTCCGGCGACGGCCGCCCGGACCTGGTCACCCGCGCCGCCTCCACCGGCACCGTCTACCTCCACAAGGGCACGAGCGACGGCAGGCTGGCGGCCCGCGTGAAGCTGTACGACAACTGGAAGGGCTACAAGAAGGTCATCGGCGCGGGCGACCTGAACGGCGACGGCATCGGCGACCTCCTCGCGCAGGACAAGGCCAACACCCTCTACCGGTACAACGGCCGAGGCGACGGCACCTTCGCGGCCCGCGCCAAGGTGTTCGGCGACTGGGGCGCCTCGTACAACGCGGTAGTCGGCGTCGGCGACCTCACCGACGACGGCAAGGCCGACCTGGTCTCCCGTGACACCAGCGGCAACGTCTACCGCAACAACGGCGACGGCAAGGGCTCCTTCGGCGCCCGCACGAAGATCGCGACCGGCTGGGGCGGCTACAAGACCCTGTCCTGAGCGCCGGGCGACGGAACGCGGAAGGGCTCGGAACCGATACCGGTTCCGAGCCCTTCTCCGTCCGTGCGGATCGCTTGCGCCTACTTGGGCTGCGGCTTGCGGACCGTGAGGTGCAGCTCCTTGAGGCGGGCCTCGTCCAGCTCGGTCGGGGCGCCCATCATCAGGTCCTGGGCGTTGCCGTTGAGCGGGAAGGAGATCGTCTCGCGGATGTTGGGCTCGTCCGCGAGGAGCATCACGATGCGGTCCACGCCGGGGGCGATGCCGCCGTGCGGCGGGGCGCCGAAGCGGAACGCGCGGAGCATGCCCGCGAACTTCTCCTCGACGGTCTCCCGGTCGTAGCCCGCGATCTCGAAGGCCTTGAGCATGATCTCCGGCTCGTGGTTCCGGATCGCGCCGGAGGACAGCTCGACGCCGTTGCAGACGATGTCGTACTGCCAGCCGAGGATGTCCAGCGGGTCCTGGGTCTCCAGGGCCTCCAGACCGCCCTGCGGCATCGAGAAGGGGTTGTGGGAGAAGTCGATCGCGCCGGTCTCCTCGTCCTTCTCGTACATCGGGAAGTCGACGATCCAGCAGAAGCGGAAGACGCCCTCCTCGAAGTGGCCGGCGCGCTTGGCGGCCTCCACCCGGACCGCGCCCATGATCTTCGAGACCTCGTCGTACTCGCCCGCGCCGAAGAAGACGGCGTGGCCGGGGGCCAGGGAGAGGCGCTTGGTCAGCTCCGCGACGTTCGCCTCGGTGAGGAACTTCGCGATCGGGCCGGAGAGCGAGCCGTCCTCGGCCACCCGCACCCAGGCCAGGCCCCGGGCGCCCTGCTCGACGGCGTACTCACCGAGCTGGTCGAAGAACTTGCGGGGCTGCGCGGAGACGTCCGGCACCGGCAGCGCGCGCACGTGCTTGCCGGCGAACGCCTTGAACTCCGAGCCCTCGAAGACATCGGTGATGTCCACCAGCTCCAGCTTGGCGCGCAGGTCCGGCTTGTCGGAGCCGTACTTCAGCATCGCCTCGCGGAACGGGATGCGCGGGAACGGAGACGTGACGTGGCGGCCGTCGCCGAACTCCTCGAAGAGTTCCGTCATCAGCTTCTCGATCGGCTGGAAGACGTCCTCCTGCTCGACGAAGCTCATCTCGACGTCGAGCTGGTAGAACTCGCCCGGCGAGCGGTCGGCGCGGGCGTCCTCGTCGCGGAAGCAGGGCGCGATCTGGAAGTAGCGGTCGAAGCCGGAGATCATCAGCAGCTGCTTGAACTGCTGCGGGGCCTGCGGCAGCGCGTAGAACTTGCCCGGGTGCACACGGGAGGGGACCACGTAGTCACGGGCGCCCTCGGGGGAGGTGGCGGACAGGATCGGCGTGGCCATCTCGTTGAAGCCCATCGCCGCCATCTTGTGGCGCATGGCCGAGATGACCGCCGTACGCAGCATGATGTTGCGGTGCATGCGCTCGCGGCGCAGGTCCAGGAAGCGGTACTCCAGGCGCCGCTCCTCGTTGACCCCGTCCTCGGTGTTGATCGTGAAGGGCAGCGGGGCGGCCGCGCCGAGCAGCTCGACCTCGGCGACCTCGACCTCGATCTCGCCGGTGGGCAGGTCGGGGTTCACGTTCTCGGTTCCACGTGAAACAACCTGGCCGTCGATGCGGACCGTGGACTCCTTGGAGATCTTGTCCAGGGCCTCGTACGCCGGGGTGCCGGGGCGGGCGACCAGCTGCGTGATGCCGTAGTGGTCGCGCAGATCGATGAAGAGGATGCCGCCCAGGTCGCGCCGATTGTGCAGCCAGCCACTCAGCCGGACGTCGGTGCCGACGTCAGAGGCGCGGAGCTGGCCGCAGGTGTGGGACCTGTACCGATGCATCGTCGTTCATCGTCCTTCGTTCGTGGATGTGCCGGGGATGCTCTCCCCGGCGGGAACGGGCACGGGGCCCGGACCCATCAAGGGTACCGGGCACCCCAAGATCGGCTCCCCACCATTACGGCCCGCCCGTCCACAGTGGCGGGTACCGATCAGATCTTCTTAAAGTGGGGCAATGCGTACAGGCGAGCCGTTGCCGTCCGTCGGTGACGTCCTCGCCGCCCTCGCGACCGGACTGTGGCACTGGGACACCGCCACCGGGCTGGTCACCGTCGACGCGGAGGCGGCGCGGCTGCTCGGGCTGCCCACGGAGCGGACCACCCTCACGGAGTCCCAGACCCGCGCCCGTCTGCACCCCGAGGACTGGAACGAGATCACCGGGGTCGTGCCGCTCGCGGTCGACGAGGGCACGCTCGCCGAGGTCCGGATCCGGATCATGGACGATCGGGGACAGGTGGTCCGGGTCGTCCGCAGCCGTTCCAAGCCGTCCTTCGATCCCGACGTGGGGGGTGGACCCGCGGGGCAGGGGCAAGAGCATCTGGTTCGAGCTCTACGGGCCGGACGGACCGGGCGCTGTGCCCGGCGGTGTTCCGGGGGGCGTGCCGGGGGGCGTGCCGGGGGGCGTGCCGGGGGGTGTTCCGGGGGCTGTGCCCGGCGACGCGTAACGCGCCCTCAGCTCCTGTACGACCCCGAAGGCGGCCGCGGTCAGCGGCACCGAGAGCAGCATGCCGAGGATGCCCGCGACGGAGGCGCCGGCGGTGATGGCCAGCATCACCACGGCCGGGTGCATCTGCACGGTCCGGCTCTGCACCACCGGCTGCAGCACATGCCCCTCCAGCACCTGCACCGCCAGCACCACCCCGAGCGCCCACAGCGCGATGACGAATCCCCGGTCGGCGAGGGCGACCAGCACGGCCACCGCGCCGGAGAGGAAGGCGCCGAGGTAGGGGATGTAAGCGGTGACGAAGACGAGCGCGCCGAGGCCGATCGCGCCGGGCACCTGGAGGATCAGCAGGCCGACGGTGATGCAGAGGGCGTCGATGAGGGCGATGAAGGTGGTTCCGCGCATGAACCCCTCGACCGCCTGGAAGGCCCGCCGGGCCATGGCCTCCACGGTGTCGGCGGTGCCGCCGGGCGCGACGGCGCGCAGGGCCCGCACGGCCTGGTGGGAGTCGCGCAGGAAGAAGAAGACGAGCAGCAGCGCGAGCACGGCCATCGCGATGCTCTCGCCGACGACGCTGACCCCGCTGATGACGTTGGAGGCGGCCGTGCCGCCGAACTTGGTCAGCAGCTCGCGGGAGTTGGCGGCGAGGTCGTCCAGCCCCGTACCCGCGGCCCCGAAGTGCTGGGCGACGGATCTGGCGGCGAGCCGCAGCGAGGCGACGATCTGGTCACCGGTGTCGATGAGCGCGGCTACGACGATGTACACGGCACCGCCGACGACCGCCACGACGACGACGCAGGTGAGGCCGGCCGCCAGCGAGGGCTGCACCCCGGCCCGCACGAGCCGCCGGTGGAACGGCCCGAGCAGCGCGGTGCCGAGCAGCGCGAGCAGCACCGGCGTGACGGCCGTACGGAACTCCGCGCACAGCCGCACGCCGACCCACCCCACCCCGGCCGCGAGCAGCAGCACGGCACACCAGGCGGCGAACCGGCGAACGGGGTCGGGCAGCAGCTGCACGCATCCAGCGGATCATGACCGTCGGCGGCTGTCCTGCCGCGCGGGGCCGGGCGGGTGAGCCTCGGGCGCGAGGGCCCCGTCAGGCCTGCGGGCCGCTCTCCGTCATGCCGTGCACGGCGGGGATCGTGCCCAGGCGGCCCTTCTGGAAGTCCTCGAAGGCCTGCATCAGCTCGTCCTTGGTGTTCATGACGAACGGACCGTAGTGGGCCATCGGCTCACGGATCGGCTGTCCGCCGAGGAGGACGACCTCCAGGTCCGGCGTGTGCGAGTCCTGCTTCTCGTCCGCGCGGACGGTCAGCGAGCCGCCGGCGCCGAAGACGGCCGTCTGGCCGAGGTGGATCGGACGGCGCTCGGCGCCGACGCTGCCACGGCCCGCCAGCACGTAGGCCAGCCCGTTGAAGTCCTCCCGCCAGGGCAGGGTGATCTCGGCGCCCGGGGCGAGGGTCGCGTGGATCATGGTGATCGGCGTGTGGGTGATGCCGGGGCCCTGGTGACCGTCCAGCTCACCGGCGATGACACGCAGCAGCGCCCCGCCGTCCGGGGAGGCGAGCAGCTGGACGCTGCCACCGCGGATGTCCTGGTAGCGCGGGGCCATCATCTTGTCCTTGGCGGGGAGGTTCACCCACAGCTGCAGGCCGTGGAAGAGACCGCCGGACACGACGAGGGACTCCGGCGGGGCCTCGATGTGCAGCAGGCCCGAGCCGGCGGTCATCCACTGGGTGTCGCCGTTGGTGATGGTGCCGCCACCGCCGTTGCTGTCCTGGTGGTCGAAGACGCCGTCGATGATGTAGGTGACGGTCTCGAAGCCGCGGTGCGGGTGCCAGGGGGTGCCCTTGGGCTCGCCCGGCGCGTACTCCACCTCGCCCATCTGGTCCATCATGATGAACGGGTCGAGGTGTCGGTAGTTGATCCCGGCGAACGCGCGGCGCACCGGGAAGCCCTCGCCCTCGAAGCCGCTCGGGGCGGTCGTGACGGTGAGCACGGGGCGTGCCACGGCGTCGGCGGGAGCGGTCACACGGGGCAGCGTCAACGGGTTCTCGACAGTCACTGCGGGCATGGTCGGTACCTCCTTGGTACGCCCACTTTAGTTGAGCGTTGAACTTCTTGCCACCCGTAACGGAGAGAGCCCGGAGGGAATTCCCTCCGGGCTCCGGGGTGGCGAGGCGCGGGGCTCAGCCGCCGCCGTACATGCGGCGCATCGCGAAGTCGACCATCTGCTCGACCGCCTTGGCGTCGAACACCATCCGGTGCTCGCCCTCCATGTCCAGGACGAAGCCGTAGCCGGTCGGCAGCAGGTCGATCACCTCGGCGCCGGTGATGACGAAGTACTTGGACTCCTTGCCCGCGTACCGGCGCAGCTCCTTCAGTGAGGTGAACATCGGGATCACCGGCTGCTGGGTGTTGTGCAGGGCCAGGAAGCCGGGGGTGTCGCCGCGCGGGCAGTACACCTTCGACGTGGCGAAGATCTGCTGGAAGTCCTCGGCGGCCATCTGGCCCGTGGTGAACGCGCGCACCGCGTCCGCGAGGGAGGGCTGGGACGGCTCCGGGTAGAGCGGTGGCTGCTGGCCGTACCCGCCGGCACCGCCCGGCATCTGCTGCTGCGGCGGGGCGTACTGCTGCTGGGCGCTCTGGTCGTAGCCGTACATGGGCGCAAGCGTACCGAGCCGCCCCGCACTTGAGACGCGTCACAGATGACCGGATCGGGGTTGCTTCTTATTACCGACGGGTAGCATCATCGTAGCTACTTGTTGGTACGTGAACTAGGTGCGAGGAGTCAGTGCCTCGCCGATCTCTCTACGGAGCCGTCGCCATGGGGCACTACAAGCCGAATCTCCGCGACATCGAGTTCAACCTCTTCGAAGTACTGGGGCGCGACAAGGTGTACGGCACCGGCCCCTTCGAGGAGATGGACGTCGAGACCGCCAAGAGCGTCCTGGAGGAGCTGACCCGCCTCTCGGAGAACGAGCTGGCCGAGTCCTTCGCCGACGCCGACCGCAACCCGCCCGTCTTCGACCCGGAGACCAACACGGCGCCGGTCCCCGCGTCCTTCAAGAAGAGCTACCAGGCCTTCATGGACTCCGAGTACTGGCGGCTCGGCCTGCCCGAGGAGATCGGCGGCACCACCTCGCCCCGCTCCCTGATCTGGGCCTACGCCGAGCTGATCCTGGGCGCCAACCCGGCCGTGTGGATGTACTCCTCGGGCCCGGCGTTCGCCGGCATCCTCTTCGAGGAGGGCAACGAGGTCCAGAAGCACATCGCCCAGGTCGCCACCGAGAAGCAGTGGGGCTCCACCATGGTCCTCACCGAGCCCGACGCGGGCTCCGACGTGGGCGCCGGCCGCACCAAGGCGGTCCAGCAGGAGGACGGCTCCTGGCACATCGAGGGCGTGAAGCGCTTCATCACCTCCGGTGAGCACGACATGTCGGAGAACATCCTCCACTACGTGCTCGCGCGTCCCGAGGGCGCCGGCCCCGGCACCAAGGGCCTGTCCCTCTTCCTCGTCCCGAAGTACCTCTTCGACTTCGAGACCGGCGAGCTGGGCGAGCGCAACGGCGTCTACGCCACCAACGTCGAGCACAAGATGGGCCTGAAGGCCTCCAACACGTGCGAGATGACCTTCGGCGACCAGCACCCGGCCAAGGGCTGGCTGATCGGCGACAAGCACGACGGCATCCGCCAGATGTTCCGCATCATCGAGTTCGCCCGCATGATGGTCGGCACGAAGGCGATCTCCACGCTGTCCACCGGGTACCTGAACGCGCTGGAGTACGCCAAGGAGCGCGTCCAGGGCCCCGACCTGGCCAACTTCATGGACAAGACCGCGCCCAAGGTCACCATCACCCACCACCCCGACGTGCGCCGCTCGCTGATGACGCAGAAGGCGTACGCGGAGGGCATGCGCGCCCTGGTGCTGTACACCGCCTCGATCCAGGACGCCATCCAGGTCAAGGAGGCGAACGGCGAGGACGCCTCGGCCGAGGAGGCGCTGAACGACCTGCTGCTGCCCATCGTCAAGGGCTACGGCTCCGAGAAGGGCTACGAGCAGCTCGCCCAGTCGCTGCAGACCTTCGGCGGCTCCGGCTTCCTGCAGGAGTACCCGATCGAGCAGTACATCCGGGACTCCAAGATCGACACCCTGTACGAGGGCACCACCGCGATCCAGGGCCAGGACTTCTTCTTCCGGAAGATCGTCCGCAACCAGGGCGCCGCGCTGAACTCCCTCGCCGAGGACATCAAGAAGTTCCTCGCGCTCGGCACCGGCGGCGAGGAACTGGCCGGCGCCCGCGAGCACCTGGCCAAGGCCGCCGTGGAGCTGGAGGCGATCGTCGGCCTGATGCTGACCGACCTCGCCGCCACCGAGCAGGACACCAAGAACATCTACAAGGTCGGGCTGAACACCACCCGCCTGCTGCTGGCCTCCGGTGACGTCGTCGTCGGCTACCTGCTCCTCAAGGGCGCCGCGGTCGCCGCCGAGAAGCTGACCACGGCCTCGGCGAAGGACAAGGCGTTCTACACCGGCAAGATCGCCGCGGCGAAGTTCTTCGCGGCGAACGTCCTGCCGGGCGTCACGCTCGCCCGCAAGGTCGCCGGCACCGTCGAGCTGGACCTGATGGAGCTGGACGAGGCCGCGTTCTAGACGTTCCGGACGTCCCCGTCGATTCCCCGCACGGGCCCGCTTCCCTTTCCCGGGAGCGGGCCCGTCCACGTCGTTAAGGTGAACCCATGAGCGCAGCAGCCCGCTTCGACCGCGGCCACACCGACGACCTGATGACCTTCCTCGCGGCGAGCCCGTCGCCGTACCACGCCGTGGCGAACACCGCCGAGCGGCTGGAGAAGGCAGGCTTCAGGCAGGTCGCCGAGACGGACGCCTGGGACGGCACGAGCGGCGGCAAGTACGTGCTGCGCGGCGGCGCGATCGTGGCCTGGTACGTCCCCGAGGGCGCCGACCCGCACACGCCGTTCCACATCATCGGCGCGCACACCGACTCCCCGAGCCTGCGGGTCAAGCCGCGCCCGGACAGCGGGGGGCACGGCTGGCGCCAGGTCGCCGTGGAGATCTACGGCGGTCCCCTGCTGAACTCCTGGCTGGACCGGGACCTGGGCCTGGCCGGCCGGCTCTCCCTGCGCGACGGCTCGACGGTGCTCGTGAACGTGGACCGGCCGCTGCTGCGGGTGCCCCAGCTCGCCATCCACCTGGACCGTTCGGTCGCCACCGAGGGCCTCAAGCTCGACAAGCAGCGGCATCTGCAGCCGGTGTGGGGCCTCGGCGACAACGTGCTGGACGGCGACCTGATCGCCTTCCTGGAGCAGGAGGCCGGGCTCGAGGCGGGCTCCGTGACCGGCTGGGACCTGATGGCGCACCCGGTGGAGGCGCCGGCGTACCTGGGCCGCGACCGCGAGCTGGTCGCCGGTCCGCGCATGGACAACCTGCTGTCGGTGCACGCGGGCGCGGCCGCCCTGACCGCCGCCGCGACCTCCGGCGCCGCGCTCACCCGCATCCCCGTACTGGCCGCCTTCGACCACGAGGAGAACGGCTCCCAGTCCGACACCGGCGCCGACGGCCCGCTGCTGGGCACCGTGCTCGAGCGCTCGGTGCTCGCGCGCGGGGGCTCCTTCGAGGACCGGGCCCGCGCCTTCGCCGCCACGGTCTGTCTGTCCTCCGACACGGGCCACGCCGTCCACCCCAACTACGCCGAGCGGCACGACCCGACGCACCACCCGCGCGTCAACGGCGGCCCGATCCTCAAGGTCAACGTCAACAACCGCTACGCCACCGACGGTTCGGGCCGGGCCGTCTTCACCGCCGCCTGCGAGAAGGCGGACGTCCCCTTCCAGACCTTCGTCTCCAACAACTCCATGCCGTGCGGCACCACCATCGGCCCGATCACCGCGGCCCGGCACGGCATCCGCACGGTCGACATCGGCGTCGCGATCCTCTCGATGCACAGCGTCCGCGAACTGTGCGGCGCCGACGACCCGTTCCTGCTGGCGAACGCGCTGACGGCGTTCCTGGAGGGCTAGTTCGGATCCCGCCGGGTACCCGGACGGCACCGGAGATTCCGGAACCGGAAGGGGAGGCGAAGCCTCATGGGGCTCGGCGGATGCATCATCCTCATAGCCGTGGGGGCCATCCTCACGTTCGCGACCGACTGGCACATGCAGGGCGTCAACCTCACGGTCGTCGGCCTGATCCTGATGGCCGTCGGCCTGATCGGCGTCGCGACGTTCAGCGGGATCGCGCGACGCCGCCGGGTCGTGGTGCCCCCGACGACACCGGTCGTCGAGGAGGAGCCGCACCACCACCATCACCGCGGCGAGGGCTACACGGACGGCTACGGCGTCTGACGTGCCCCCGCCTACCGCTCGTCCGTCCCCGCCAGGACGAGCGCAAGTCGGTTCGCCGCGCCCTCGGTGAGACGGACCGGGACGCCCCAGTCCTGCTGGTGGACATGGCAGGCGGGGTGTTCTCCCCCCGTCCTCGACCGGGCGGTGCCCCCGGCGGGATCGTCGTCGCAGGAGGCCGCCCTCGCGGTGACGTGCAGGACGCCCTCCGTGAGGGCCGGGTTCAGCTCCAGCTCACGGCTCAGCTCCGTGCCCGCTCCCTCGCCCTCGAGCAGCAGCTCGGGCGGGGTCGAGGAGACCAGCAGACGGGTCGAGGGCCCGTACCGGGTGTCCGGCTTCCGGCCCGCCGGGGCCTGGAAGATCACGTCCAGGCGGAGCGTGCCCGGGGCGACCTCGGTCGCGGCACGCCGGGTGCGGTGGGCGGCCGGCCGCACCCGGACCGCCTCCTCGGGCAGGCGCACCCGGACCGCCTCCTCGGGCAGGCGCACCCGGACCGCCTCCTCGGGCAGGCGCAGCCGGGTCAGCCGGTGCCGGGCCGACTCGACGACCACGATGTCCTCGCCGAGGAGGACGGCGTCACTGGGCTCGCGCAGGTCGGTGGCGAGCGTGGTGACCTCGTCGGTGGCGGGGTCGTAGCGGCGCAGGGCGTGGTTGTAGGTGTCGGCGACGGCGACCGAGCCGTCCGGCAGGGCGGTGACACCCAGCGGGTGCTGGAGCAGTGCCCGGCCGGCCGCGCCGTCCCGGTGACCGAAGTCGAACAGACCCGTACCGACGGCGGTGTGGACGTGTCCGTCCCCATCGACCCAGCGCAGGGCGGAGGTCTCGGAGTCGGCGAGCCACAGCCGCTCGGCGGTGGCGGCGAGACCGGAGGGCTGGGCGAACAAGGCCTCGGCGCCCGGCCCGTCGACCAGCCCCTCGTCGGTGGTGCCGGCCGCCACGGCGACGGTCCCCGCGACCGGGTCGTACGTCCACAGCTGGTGGACGCCCGCCATGGCGATCCACACCTTGCCGCCGAAGACCGCCACGTCCCAGGGAGAGGACAGGTCCGTCTCGCGGGCCGGACCGGACGTCGGCGATCCCCGCCACCACTGCTTCCCGGTGCCCGCCAGCGTGGTCACGTCACCCGTGTCCAGGTCGACGCGGCGCAGCGCGTGGTTGACGGTGTCGGCGACGATCACGGAGCCGTCCGCGAGGAGCGCGAGGCCCTGCGGCTCGTTGAAGGAGGCCACCGCGGGGCCGCCGTCGAAGAGGCCGCGCCCGCCCGAGCCGATCCGCCGCACCACGGTCTCGGCGTCCTCGGCCAGCTCCACCAGCTGGTGCCGGGTGGTGTCACTGACCAGGAGGTTCCCGGACGGCAGGAGCAGGGCCTTGCCGGGGAAGCGCAGACTCGTCGGCTCCGGCTCCGGCGGCACGTACGGGCCGTCGCCGCGGCGCAGGGTGCCCTTCGCCTCGTGCTCCGCCTCCAGCTCCGTCACCAGCCGCTCGATGGCGTGCACATGGCCCTCGCCCGCGTGCTGGGCGACCACGTACCCCTCGGGATCGATCACGACGAGCGTCGGCCAGGCGCGCACCGCGTACTGCTTCCAGGTGGCCAGCTCCGGATCGTCCAGCACCGGGTGCTCCACGCCGTAGCGCTCCACCGCGTCCACGACCGCCCGGTGATCGGCCTCGTGCGCGAACTTCGGCGAGTGCACCCCGACGACCACGACCGTGTCCCGGTGCTTCTCCTCCAGCTCCCGCAGCTCGTCCAGGACGTGCAGGCAGTTGATGCAGCAGAAGGTCCAGAAGTCCAGGATCAGGACGCGGCCCCGGAAGTCGGCGAGGGTGTACCGGGCGTCCCCCGTGTTCAGCCAGCCGCCCTTGCCGGTCAGCTCCGGAGCGCGGACGCGGACGCGTCGGGGTGCGGAGTGGCTCATGGCCCCAAGGGTGCCACCGTCAGGACAGCGCGTGGCCCGTGGTCGCGTCCACGTGGTCGGGTACCTCGTCGTGCCGGTCGCCGACGCTGAGGGTCCCGGTGGGCTCGAGGACCAGGATCTCGGTGGGTACGGGCGCGTACGGCTTGTGCTCGGTGCCGCGCGGGACGGTGAACACCGCGCCCCTGGGGAGGACGACCGTGCGCTCTCCTGCCGGTTCGCGCAGACCGATGTGGAGTTCGCCGTCGAGGACCAGGAAGAACTCGTCGGTGTGCTCGTGGACGTGCCAGAGGTGCTCGCCCTCCACCTTGGCCACGCGGACGTCGTAGTCGTTGACGGTGGTGACGATGCGCGGGCTCCACCGCTCGGTGAAGGAGGCGAGGGCCGCTGCCAGGGAGATCGGTTCCATGGGCCCCATCGTGCGGGTGCCGCGACCGCCGCACGAGTGCTAGAAATCGCGTATGCCGCAACGATCCTCTCAAGGCCCGCACCGGGTCGTCGTGATCGTCGACGCGGGCACCAACCCGTTCGAGGTCGGCGTCGCCACCGAGCTGTTCGGGCTGCCCCGGCCGGAACTGGGCCGGACCGCGCCCCTGTACGACGTGACCCTGTGCGCCCCCGACCCGGGCGTGCGGATGAACCACGGGTTCTTCACCATGAGCGGTCTGCCCGGGCTGGAGGCGGTGGACGGAGCCGACACCCTGATCGTGCCCGGCCGCCCGGACAACGTCGTGCCGCGCGGTCCCGACGTCCTGGCCGCGATCCGCCGCACGCACGCGCGGGGCGCCCGCGTCGTCAGCTTCTGCACCGGCAGCTTCGCGCTCGCCGAGGCCGGGCTGCTGGACGGCCGCCGGGCCACCACCCACTGGATGTGGGCGGACACCTTCCGGGAGCTGCATCCGGAGGTGCTGCTGGAACCGGACGTGCTGTTCGTCGACGAGGGCGACGTCCTGACCGCCGCGGGCAGCGCGGCCGCGCTCGACCTCGGCCTGCACATCTGGCGCCGCGACCACGGCGCCGAACTCGCCAACGCCGTCTCCCGGCGCCTGGTCTTCGCCGCCCACCGCGACGGCGGCCAGCGCCAGTTCGTGGAGCGGCCGGTGCCGGACGTGCCCGACGAGTCGCTCGGCCCGCTGCTGGCCTGGGCGCAGGAGCGGCTGGGCGAGCCGCTGGCGGTCGCGGATCTGGCGGCCCGCGCGGCGGTCTCCCCCGCCACCCTGCACCGCCGCTTCCGCGCCCAGCTGGGTACGACCCCGCTGGCCTGGCTCACCGGGGAACGGGTGGCGCTGGCGTGCCGGCTGATCGAGCGGGGCGAGGAGCGGCTGGACGTCGTGGCGGCCCGCAGCGGCCTGGGCACGGCGGCCAACCTGCGGGCCCGCCTGCGGCGCGAGACGGGCCTGAGCCCGTCGGCCTACCGGCGGCGCTTCGGACCGGCGGGGGGTGGGCGCCCCGCGCCGCCTTCGGGACCTTCGCCGTCAGGCCGCCCTCCTCGGTGAGGGCGAGCCGCATCCGCCCCCTCCTTCTGGCTCCGTGAGGATCACCCCGGGCCGGGGAACGGTATCCGCATGAGATTCCTCGTACGCGACCGCATTCTCGGCATCGGCGACGACTGGTGGATCGAGGACGAGCACGGCCGCAAGGTCTTCCTCGTCGACGGCAAGGCGATGCGGCTGCGGGACACCTTCGAGCTGAAGGACACCCAGGGGCGGGTCCTGATCGACATCCACCAGAAGATGTTCGCGCTGCGCGACACGATGGTGATCGAGCGGGACGGCGAGGGCCTTGCCAGGATCAGGCGCAAACGGCTGTCCCTGCTGCGCAACCACTACCGGGTCGCCCTGGTCGACGGCACCGAACTGGACGTCAGCGGCAAGATCCTGGACCGGGAGTTCGCCGTCGAGTACGACGGCGAACTCCTCGCGGTGATCTCCCGGCGCTGGCTGACGCTCCGGGACACCTACGGCGTCGACGTCGTCCGGGAGGACGCCGATCCGGCGCTGCTCATCGCGGTGGCGGTGTGCGTGATCCACCTGGCGGAGAAGGAGGGGGAGGAGGACTAGGGGGTTTCGTCTGGATCAGGTCGGATCGGGCCGCGGTGTCCGGTGCGGTGCATCGCAAGGCGGAGGATCACCCGCGTACCGGGCGTACTCGGGTGGTCCGGCAACGCGGCGAGGTGCCGTGCCGGGCGTCGCGGACCCGGGCTGATCCGAACGAAGCCCCCTAGGGCCTGGGCGGCTGCAGACCCAGCACCCGGTCCTTCAGGGCCGGGAACTGCTCGCGGGTGGCCGCCACCTTCGCCGGGTCGAGATCGACGGTGAGGATCTCCTCGCCCGGGCCGGCCTCCGCCAGCACCTCGCCCCAGGGATCGACCACGATCGAGTGACCCGCCTGCGGAACTCCCGCGTGCGTCCCGGCCGTTCCACAGGCGAGCACGAACGCCTGGTTCTCCACCGCCCGCGCCTGAGCCAGCAGCGTCCAGTGCGCGCGACGCCGCTCGGGCCAGCCCGCCGGGAGCACCAGCACCTCGGCGCCCGCGTCGACCAGCCCGCGGAAGAGTTCGGGGAAACGGAGGTCGTAGCAGGTGGCCACGCCGAGGGTGGTTCCGGGCAGCCGGACCGTGACGAGGTCGCGCCCCGCGCCCATCAGCACGGCCTCGCCCTTGTCGAAGCCGAAGCGGTGGATCTTGCGGTAGGCCGCGGCCAGGTCACCGGAGGGGGAGAAGACGAGAGAGGTGTTGTAGAGAGTGCCGTCCGGGTCCCGTTCGGGAACGGACCCGCCGTGCAGCCACACGCCCGCGTCGCTCGCCGCCTTGGCCAGCGTCTCGTACGTCGGTCCTTCGAGCGGCTCGGCCTCGCGGCCGAACTCCTCGTAGGCGAAGGCGCCGGTGGTCCACAGTTCGGGCAGGACCACGAGGTCGGCACCGGCCTGTTCCCGCACCAGCGCGGCCACGCGCCGCCGCCGGGAGTCGACCGATTCGTCCTCGTCCACGTCGATCTGGATCAGCGAGGCGCGCACACTACCACCGTCCTGGCATTCGAGTCGTCCACACGGGCCTACGATCGTCACACGAAAGCACTGCCGGGGTGCCTCACAGCAGCGTAACTTGGGGGTCCTCCCTGTTCGAGCGCAGCCGAGAACGCGGGGGAGGCCCAAGACACCCGCCGAGTGCAGCCACCGCCCGCTGGCAACGCCGCCACACAACCTGCCCGTGTACCGACCGCCGAGGGGTCCCGTTCCCGTGAGTCTGCATCCCACCCTCCAGCCCTACGCCGATGCCTGGACGCACTCGATCGAAGCGATATCCGAGCTGGTGCAGTCGCTCGTCGACGGCGAGTGGAACCGGCGGACCCCGTGCCCGGGCTGGTCGGTGCGGGACGTCGTGTCCCATGTGATCGGCATGGAGTGCGAGATGCTCGGGGACCCGCGCCCGATCCACTCCCTGCCCAGTGACCTCTTCCACGTCACCACCGAGCACCAGCGCTACATGGAGATGCAGGTCGACGTCCGTCGCCACCACACCGCGCCGGAGATGACGGCCGAGCTGGAGTACACGGTCATCCGCCGCAACCGCCAGCTGCGCAACGAGTCCCGGGACCCCGGCACCACGGTGCGCGGCCCGCTGGGCAAGGACATCACCCTCGAACAGGCCTACCGCATGCGGGCGTTCGACGTGTGGGTGCACGAGCAGGACCTGCGCACGGCGCTCGGCCGCCCCGGCAACCTCGACTCACCGGGCGCGCACATCGCCCGGGACGTCCTGCTGGAGGCGCTGCCCAAGGTCGTCGCGAAGGGCGCGCAGGCGCCGCGCAGTTCGGCGATCGTCTTCGACGTGCACGGACCGGTCGAGTTCCTGCGCACGATCCGCGTCGACATCCAGGGCCGCGGCACGCTGGAGACCGCCCCCGCCCTCGGCCCCGCCGCCGCGCTCACCCTCGACTGGGAGACCTACGTCCGCCTCGCGTGCGGCCGGGTCGCCCCCGAGTCGGTCGCGGACCGGGTGAAGACGGAGGGCGACCTGGACCTGGCCGCGGCGATCCTGCGCAACTTCACGGTGACCCCGTAGGGGGAGGCGGGCGACAGGCCGTCCGGCCTCCTGGCCGAACGGAAACGAGTGGTGGGCGGGTGGGTGGACCGTCTAACGTCCGGGACATGACAGACACCCCACCCCGCCTCGGTCGTCTCACCTTCCACGGCCCCCTCTCCGAGCCCCGCGCCGGCAGGATGGTCCAACGGCTCGCGGCCACCCGCCCCCACACCGTGCTGGACATCGGCTGCGGCTGGGGCGAGCTGCTGCTCCGCCTTTTGGACGCCGTGCCGGGTGCCAAGGGCACCGGTGTCGACGTCAACGGTGAGGACCTTGCCAGGGCGCGGCGCAACGCCGAGACGCGTGGGCTCGCGGACCGGGTGGAGTTCGTCGAGGAGTCGGCCCTCGCCACGCGGCGCGGGCCCGCCGACGTGGTGCTGTGTCTCGGTGCGAGTCAGGCGTTGGGCACCGGCGAGCCCCCCACCGCCGAGGCCCTGCGCGAGCTGCGCCGGCTGGTGACCGACGGGGGTCGCGTGCTGCTCGGCGAGGGCTTCTGGGAGCGCCCGCCCACCGAGACCGAGCTGTCCGGCATGTGGCCGGGCGCCACCGCCGCCGACCAGCACGACCTCGCGACCCTCCTCGACCTGGCCGTCGAGGCCGGTTTCCGGCCGGAGTGGACGGAGACGGCCGGGCTCGAGGAGTGGGAGGAGTTCGAGTCGGCGTACCAGGCGGACGCGGAGGTCTGGCTCGCCGGGCACCCGGAGCATCCGGCGGCCGCCGAGACCCGGGAGCGCCTGGACCGGCACCGCGCCCAGTGGATGAGTTACCGGGGCGTCCTCGGGCTCGCCTACCTCACCCTCGTGCCGGTGGCCCGCTGACCCGGTGGCCCGTTGCCCGGCAGTCCGCCCGCCTGCGCCGAGTGGCACGGGTGGGCCGGGGCCGGGCACGCACGGCTCACGCCGCGGGCACGTGCACCGTCTCCACGCGGCTCGCCACCAGCCGCTCCCGCTCGCGGCGGGCCGCCCGGCCGCGCAGCCGGAGGATCTGGCCGACGCCCAGCGCCTGTAGGACGAAGACCGCGGAGAAGGCCACGCTGTAGTCGTCGCCGGTGGCGTCCAGCAGCACGCCGATCGCGAACAGCGTCGTCATCGAGGCGACGAAACCACCCATGTTGGTGATGCCGGACGCGGTGCCCTGTCGCTCGGGCGGGTTGGCCGGCCGGGCGAAGTCGAAGCCGAGCATCGAGGCCGGGCCGCACGCGCCGAGCACCGCGCACAGCACCACCAGCAGCCACATCGGCGCGCGCTCCCCCGGATACGCCAGCGTCACCGCCCACACCAGGGCGGTCGCCCCCACCGTGCCGAGCGCCAGCGGCAGCCGCGCCGCATGGTGCCGGGCGACGATCTGGCCGTAGACGAGCCCGATCACCATGTTGGACAGGACGACCAGGGTGAGCAGCTCACCGGCCGTGGCCCGGCTCAGCCCCTGGGCCTGGACCAGGAACGGAAGTCCCCACAGCAGCAGGAACACCATCGCCGGGAACTGGGTGGTGAAGTGCACCCACAGGCCGAGACGCGTGCCCGGCTCCCGCCAGGCCGCGGCGATCTGCCGGCGGACGTAGGCCGCGCCCTGGTGCGGGGACGGCTCGGGCTCGTGCCCCTCGGGGTGGTCCTTGAGGAAGAGCAGCGTCAGGACCAGGACGACCACCCCGGCGAGCGCGCTGCCCGCGAACGCCGGTGTCCAGCCGATGCCGTGCAGCAGCCGGGCGAGGACGAGGGTGGAGACCAGGTTGCCCGCCATGCCGACCAGGCCCGCGAGCTGCGCGACCATGGGCCCGCGCCGGACCGGGAACCAGCGCGTGCCCAGCCGCAGCACGCTGATGAAGGTCATCGCGTCCCCGCAGCCGAGCAGCGCCCGGGAGGCGAGCGCGGTGCCGTACGAGGGGGAGAAGGCGAAGCCCAGCTGCCCGGCGGTGAACAGCACGGCGCCGATGCTCAGCACCTTCTTGGTACCGAGCCGGTCGACCAGCAGGCCGACGGGTATCTGCATGCCGGCGTAGACCAGCAGCTGGAGGATCGAGAAGGTCGACAGCGCGGAGGCGCCCACGTGGAAGCGGTCGGCCGCGTCTAGGCCCGCGACCCCCAGCGAGGTGCGGAAGATGACGGCGACGAAGTAGACGGCGACGCCTATGGACCACACGGCGACGGCGCGGCGGCCGCCCGGAGGGTCGCCTGGAAGGGTGGCGTTGGTCACCGGACCTCACCCCGCGCGAGGTGCGAGAACCAGCTGACGTGCCGGTGCACGACCCCGACGGCCGCCTCCGCGTCCCCGGCCCGCAGTGCCGCGAGGATCTCCTCGTGCTCGGCGAGCGTCTTGGCGATCCGGTCGGGGTGCGAGTGCATGACGGCGACACCCATCCGCAGCTGGCGGTCGCGCAGCTGGTCGTACAGCCGGGAGAGGATCTCGTTGCCGCCGCTGCGCACGATCTCGGCGTGGAAGCAGCGGTCGGTGACCGCGGCCGCGGCCAGGTCACCGGCGGCGGCCTGCGCCTTCTGCTGCTCCAGCAGCTCCGTCAGCCGCTCCAGCAGGACCGGCGGGGCGGGTACGGCCTTGCGGGCCGCGTGCTCCTCCACCAGCAGCCGGGTCTCCACCACGTCGGCGATCTCCTGCGCCGAGACGGGCAGCACCAGGGCGCCCTTCTTCGGGTAGAGCCGGATCAGGCCCTCGGCCTCCAGCCGCAGCAACGCCTCCCGGACGGGTGTGCGCGAGACCCCGACGGCCTCGGCCAGTTCACCCTCGGTGAGCAGGGTTCCGCCCTCGTAGCGGCGGTCGAGGACGCCCTGCTTGACGTGGGCGTAGACGCGGTCGGCTGCGGGGGGCTGCTTCAGGGTCTGATGGGTGGTCTGCTGAACGGCCGTGTTCATGCCGACAGGATAGATACAACACGGACGCATACGGCAGCGCGGTCCACCATGCGGACGTAGGGAAAATCCCCCGCAGCGCCCACACAACCTTGTGTGCTACTTACGTGTCACACACGTGCGGCCCCATTTTCTTGCCACCTCAACTCGGCCGCACTTCAGGGGCATTCACGACAATCGGGGTAACTCACTTTGATTACCGGCATTAAGGGCACCCGCATCCGCAGAGCCGCTGCCGTCGCCGTCACCTCCGGCGCGCTGCTCGCCACCGGTGCCCTCACCGCGGCGCCCGCGCAGGCTGTCACCGCGCCCTCGATCGTGGCCAAGGGTGGCTACGTGATGAACAACGCGAACGGGTCGTCGCTCTACACCAAGGCCGCCGACACCAGGCGGTCCACCGGATCCACCACCAAGATCATGACCGCCAAGGTCGTACTCGCGCAGTCGAACCTCAACCTCGACGCCAAGGTGACGATCCAGAAGGCCTACAGCGACTACATCGTCTCCAAGGGCGCCTCGTCCGCCCATCTGATCGTCGGCGACAAGGTCACCGTCCGCCAGCTGCTGTACGGGCTGATGCTGCCCTCCGGCTGCGACGCGGCCTACGCGCTCGCCGACAAGTTCGGCACCGGCTCCACCCGGGCGCAGCGCGTGTCGAACTTCATCGGCAAGATGAACACCGCCGCCAAGAACCTGGGTCTGAAGAACACGCACTTCGACTCGTTCGACGGCATCGGCAACGGCTCCAACTACTCGACGCCGCGCGACCTGACGAAGATCGCCAGCAGCGCGATGAAGAGTTCGACGTTCCGCTCGGTCGTCAAGACGAAGTCGTACACCGCGAAGACGATCACCAAGACGGGCAGCATCCGCACGATGGCCCCGTGGAAGAACACCAACGGGCTCCTCAGCAGCTACAGCGGCACCATCGGTGTGAAGACCGGCTCCGGCCCCGAGGCCAAGTACTGCCTGGTCTTCGCCGCGACCCGGAACGGCAAGACGGTCATCGGTACCGTCCTCGCCTCCACCTCCATCACCCAGCGCGAGACGGACGCGAAGAAGCTCCTCGGCTACGGCTTCGCCAAGCTCGGCTGACGCCACCCGCACACGCACGGGCCCGCCGCTTCCAGCGGCGGGCCCGTTCCGTTCGTGTGGCCTTGGAGGTCAGCCGTCGAAAGCCGTCACGCCCAGGTGATCAGGCGCTTGGGCTGCTCCAGGATCGCCGCCACGTCCGCCAGCACCTTCGAGCCCAGCTCGCCGTCGACCAGGCGGTGGTCGAAGCTCAGCGCCAGCGTGGTGACCTGACGGGGCTTGACCTTGCCCTTGTGGACCCACGGCTGGAGCTTGATGGCTCCGACGGCGAGGATCGCGGACTCGCCGGGGTTGAGGATCGGCGTGCCGGTGTCGACGCCGAAGACACCGACGTTGGTGATGGTCACCGTGCCGCCCTGCATCGCGGCCGGCGAGGTCTTGCCCTCACGAGCCGTCGAGACCAGCTCGCCCAGCGCCTCGGCCAGCTGCGGCAGCGTCTTGGCCTGGGCGTCCTTGATGTTCGGCACGATCAGACCGCGCGGGGTGGCCGCCGCGATGCCCAGGTTGACGTAGTGCTTGAGCACGATCTCCTGGTGCGCCTCGTCCCAGGACGCGTTGACGTCCGGGTTGCGCTTGATGGCGACCAGCAGGGCCTTGGCGATGAGCAGCAGCGGGTTCACCCGCAGGCCCTGCATCTCCTTGTCCTGCTTCAGCTCCTCGACCAGCTTCATGGTGCGGGTCACGTCCACCGTCACGAACTCCGTGACGTGCGGTGCCGTGAACGCCGAACCGACCATGGCCTGGGCGGTCGCCTTGCGCACGCCCTTGACCGGGATGCGGGTCTCCCGCGCGCCGTCGTAGGTCACCGCGGGCGCGGGGGCCGGCCGGGCCGCGGCGGGGGCCGCCGCCACCGGCTCGGGAGCGGCCGTGGGCGTGGCCGCCGCGTGGACGTCCTCGCGGGTGATGACGCCGTCCGGGCCGGAAGGCGTGATCACGGCGAGGTCGACGCCGAGGTCCTTGGCCAGCTTGCGCACCGGCGGCTTGGCCAGCGGGCGGGGCTTCTCCGCGACCGGGGCGTGGCCGTTCAGCTCCGCCTGGATCGCCTGGGCCGGGGCCGGGACGGTGACCTCGGGACCCTTGCGGGGGCGGCGCTTGGAGGCGGAGGTGGACACGCCGTAGCCGACGAGGACCGGCTGGCGGGCCTCCTTCTTCGGCTCCTCGGCCGGCTGGGCGGGCTTCTCGGGCTCCGCCTTCGGCTGCTCGGCGGGTGCCTCGGCCGCCGCGCCGCCCGCCACGTCCACCGCGATGATGGCCGTGCCCACGTCCACCGTGGTGCCTTCCGGGAAGCGCAGTTCACGGACCACGCCGTCGTAGGGGATGGGCAGTTCGACGGCCGCCTTCGCGGTCTCGACCTCGCACACCACCTGGCCGTCGGTGACCGTGTCGCCCGGCTGGACGTACCACTTGAGGATCTCGGCCTCGGTGAGTCCCTCGCCGACGTCCGGCATCTTGAACTCGCGTACGGACGCTTCCGTCATCGTCGTCACGACCCTCTCCTCAGTACGCCAGCGAGCGGTCGACGGCGTCGAGCACGCGGTCCAGGTCCGGCAGGTACTCCTCCTCCAGCCGCGCCGGCGGATACGGCGCGTGGTAGCCGCCGACCCGGAGCACCGGGGCCTCCAGGTGGTAGAAGCAGCGCTCGGTGATCCGCGCGGCGATCTCTCCGCCCGAGCCGAAGAACACCGGCGCCTCATGCACCACGACCAGCCGGCCGGTCTTCTCCACCGACGTCTGGATCGCGTCGAAGTCCAGCGGGGACACCGAGCGCAGGTCCAGGACCTCCAGCGACTTGCCCTCCTCGGCCGCCGCGGCGGCGACCTCCTGGCAGAGCTTCACCATCGGGCCGTAGGCGGCCAGCGTGAGGTCGGTGCCCTCGCGGACGACCTGGGCCTTGTGCAGCGGGGCGGGGATGGCCTCGACGTCGACCTCGGCCTTGTCCCAGTAGCGCCGCTTGGGCTCGAAGTAGATCACCGGGTCGTCGCTCTGGATGGCCTGCTGCATCATCCAGTACGCGTCGGAGGCGTTGGACGGGCTGACCACCTTCAGGCCGGCCACGTGCGCGAACAGCGCCTCGGGGGACTCGGAGTGGTGCTCGACCGCGCCGATGCCACCGCCGTAGGGGATACGCACGACGACGGGCATCTTGACCTTGCCCAGCGAGCGGGCGTGCATCTTGGCGAGCTGGGTGACGATCTGGTCGTAGGCCGGGAAGACGAAGCCGTCGAACTGGATCTCCACCACCGGGCGGTAGCCGCGCAGGGCCAGGCCGATCGCGGTGCCGACGATGCCGGACTCCGCCAGCGGGGTGTCGATGACCCGGCTCTCGCCGAAGTCCTTCTGCAGGCCGTCCGTCACACGGAAGACACCGCCGAGCTTGCCGACGTCCTCGCCCATCACGAGAACCTTGGGGTCGGTGTCCAGGGCACGGCGCAGCGACTCGTTGATGGCCTTGGCCATCGCCATCTTCTCGGCCATGTCAGTGACCCCCTTCAGCATCGGCGAACGACGCCTGGTAGGCGGCGAACTGGGCTCGCTCCTCGTCGACGAGCGCATGCCCGTCCGCGTACGCGTTCTCGAAGATGGCGAAGCGGTCCGGGTCGGGCATGGCGCGGACCGCTTCGCGCACTCGTTTGCCCAACGCCTCGGACTCGGTCTCGAGTTCCGCGAAGAATCCCTCGTCCGCGTGGTTCGAGGCCTGCAGGTACCGGCGGAGGCGCAGGATCGGGTCCTTCGCCTCCCAGGCGGCCCGCTCCTCGTCGCCCCGGTAGCGGGTGGGGTCGTCGGAGGTGGTGTGGGCGCCCATGCGGTAGGTGAACGCCTCGACCAGGGTGGGGCCCTCGCCGTTGCGGGCGCGCTCCAGCGCCCACTTGGTGACCGCCAGGCAGGCCAGCACGTCGTTGCCGTCCACCCGTACGCCCGGGAAGCCGAAGCCCTGTGCCCGCTGGTAGAGCGGCACGCGGCTCTGCTTCTCGGTGGGCTCGGAGATCGCCCACTGGTTGTTCTGGCAGAAGAACACCACCGGCGCGTTGTAGACCGCGGAGAAGGTGAACGATTCGGCTACGTCGCCCTGGCTGGAGGCGCCGTCGCCGAAATAGGCGATGACGGCCGAGTCCGCGCCGTCCTTGGCGACGCCCATCGCGTAGCCGGTGGCGTGCAGCGTCTGGGAGCCGATGACGATCGTGTAGAGGTGGAAGTTGTTGCTGTTCGGGTCCCAGCCGCCGTTGTTCACGCCGCGGAACATGCCGAGCAGGTTGGTCGGGTCGACCCCGCGGCACCAGGCGACGCCGTGCTCGCGGTAGGTCGGGAAGACGTAGTCGTCCTCGCGGGTGGCCCGGCCGGAGCCGATCTGGGCGGCCTCCTGGCCGAGCAGCGAGGCCCACAGGCCCAGCTCGCCCTGGCGCTGCAGGGAGGTGGCCTCGGCGTCGAAGCGGCGGGTGAGCACCATGTCGCGGTACAGGCCGCGCAGCTCTTCCGGGGTGATGCCGGCGACGTAGGCGTCGTACTCGGCGTTCTTGACCCGCTTGCCCTCCGGGGTCAGAAGCTGCACGAGTTCGGGTTCGGTGCTCTTCTTCGCGGTGGTGCGGGTGGTGCGGGTGGTGCGCTTGGTGCCGGT
This sequence comes from Streptomyces sp. NPDC031379, assembly GCF_055569615.1. Classification (NCBI taxonomy): domain Bacteria; kingdom Bacillati; phylum Actinomycetota; class Actinomycetes; order Kitasatosporales; family Streptomycetaceae; genus Streptomyces; species Streptomyces sp. NPDC031379. The sequence continues at coordinate 137,000 of NZ_JBVIIT010000022.1, forward strand.
GGCCCCGGTCGCGTCGCCGGTCGTGCCGGTCTCGCTGCCGGTGGTGCCGGCCTTGCCTGCGGCGCTGCGTCGCGGCTTGCGCGCGGCACTGCTGTCCACGGTCACGTGTGCTCCTCCGTCGGTCCGGCCCCCGGGGTTGCCGGTAGGCCAGTGCGGCTCACCTGTTGTCGACCACCGGGCACGGGGTGGGTGCCACTCGGCCGGGAACAGGCGTGACAGGTGCCCCGGCGAGCGCCCTGCAACCATCACGTTACCCAGTGCTCCACATTTCTGTGAAACCCCACCTGACCTGCGATTTTGCTTGGATTTCCAAGTAAATCGAGGCGGCGGGCAAGCGCGCTGGTCACAGCCTTGCTCGAGGCCGGAGCACCCGCACGTTATCCCGCTCACCCAGGTCACGGGAAGAGTTTGCCGGTGAGACTGCCGCGGGCACGAAGGCGGAGAAACCAGGGTGTTTCTCCTCGACCGCCCTGAGATCGGTCCCGGCCACGAATTCTTCACAGGCTTGACGAATTCCCGGGCGTGGCGGGGCGAGCCCTTCCCGATCGGGTGTCCGGCCACCCGTGCGCCTGACCGCCCGCGCACCTGACCGAAGGTCCGGAGTCCGTCACGGTGTACCGTGTGACCGAAAGCGACCGACGGCGACTGGCTGTGACAACCCGCAGCTCACGCCGTCTTTTCGTGCCCTAGCATCTGGCGCGTGCCGCGCTCTTGTGTACCACCCCTCGTACCCCATGCGCCCCCTCTGGGCGCCCTGCTGCGCCTGTACGCCGCCGGTACCGCCCTCACCTGTGAGCCGGTCGACCAGGGCCTGCTCAACCGCGGCTACCGGCTGTGCACCACCCGCGGCCGCTACTTCCTCAAGCACCACTTCGACCCCGACACCGCCGACCCGGCCGCCATCGAACGCCGGCACCGGGCCACCCAGCGCCTGGCCGACCTCGGCGTCCCGGTCGCGGTGCCGCTCGCGCACCGCGGGGGCCGCACGGTCGCCGTCGTCGGCGGCCACGCCTACGCCCTGCACCCCTGGATCGACGGCAGGCACCGCCACGGCGGCCAGCTCACGCGCGGGGAGAGCGCCCGCCTGGGAGCGCTCCTGGGCGCCGTGCACGCCTGCCTGGAGCGCGTGATGCCGCCCAAGGGGCGCACCCGCCCGGCCACCAGCCCCCACCCCGTGGAGAGCGCCGACCCGGCCGACACCTTCGCCCTCATCGACGACCTGCTCGCCCACGTGCACCGCCACCGCCCCGCAGACGCCTTCGACGAGCTGGCCCGGCACCGCCTCCTGGAACGCCGCGCCCTCCTGGAGCAGCACGCGGACCGGCGCCCGCCGCGCGGCGGCTCGGTGGGCTGGGTGCACGGCGACTTCCACCCGTTCAACCTGCTCTACAAGGACGACGCCCCGGCGGCCATCGTCGACTGGGACCGGCTCGGCGTGCAGCCCCGCGCCGAGGAGGCGGTACGCGCCGCCGCGATCTTCTTCGTACGGCCCGTGGGGGCGCTGGACCTGCCGAAGGTGCGGGCGTACGCGCGCGCGTACCGGCGCGCGGCCCGGGCCACGCCCTCGGAGCTGGCCGCGGCCGTGCACCGGGTGTGGTGGGAACGGCTGAACGACTTCTGGATGCTGCGCTGGCACTACGAGCGCGGCGACACGCGCGCGGACTGCCAGTTCCCGGCCGCCTCGGCGCTCGCGGTCTGGTGGACGCGCGAGTACGAAGCGGTGTGCGACGCGTTCGTGCGATGAACGGAACGGCCCGGACGGGACGGGCCGGCCGGGACGGGGCTGGGCGGACGGGGCGGGTCAGCGGGTCAGCGGGTCAGGGAGACGCCGGCGACGCCGGCCCGGTCGCCGTGGGTGTTCTTCAACCGCCGGTGGTGCCGTCGGTGGTGCCGACGGTCGTCGTGCCGTCGGTGGTGCCGTCGGTCGTGGTCCCGTCGGTCGTGCCGTCCGTGGTGTTGCCTTCGGTGGTGCCGTCCGTGGTGCCCTCGTCCGTGCCGCCGGCCGCGGGGTCCGTGGGCTGAGACTGCGAGGTCTGCGGGTCGGACGGCTCGTCGCTCGGTTCGGAGCTGGCCGACTGCGTCGGCGTGTACGACGGCGTGTACGTCGGGGGCCAGTTGGAGCCGTTGTCCCCCGTGGTCGAGCCGGTGTCCGTGGAGGGTTCCGTGGGCTCGTCCGTGCTGTCGTCGGACGCGCTCGGGGAGGGCGATTCGTCCTTCGTGCTCTTGGAATGCGTCGTCGTCGGCTTGGTGTCGGTGCCGTTCCCCTTGCCGCCGCCCGCGCCCTTGAGCGCCAGCGCGACGCCCGCCGCGATCGCGATGACCGCGAGGACGGCGAGGATCCACAGCTTGCCGCGCCCGCTGCCCTTGTTGCCGTGCCCCTCGAAGCCGCCGTCGTCCCCGCCGCCGTACCCGGCGGGCAGGATCGGCTGCGGGATCTGGGCGGTGCCCCCGCCGAAGTCGCCGGGGTGCTGCATCGCGGTCGTCCCGGCGAAACCACCCGCCGGGGTGTGCCGGCCGTCGTGCGTCTCCACCGGTCCCGTGTTCCAGGTGCCGGTGTGGCCGCCCTGGTCGTACAGCATCTGCAGGCCGTACTGGACCAGGCCGCGCATCTCCTCGGCCGTCTGGAACCGGTCGTCGGGCTCCTTGGCGAGGGAGCGCATGACCAGGCCGTCCAGCTCCGGCGGGCAGCCGTCGGAGACGTCGGAGGGCGGGGTCGGAATGTCCTGGACGTGCTGGTAGACCACCGACAGCGGGGTCTCGCCGGTGAACGGAGGCCTCAGGGCGAGGAGTTCGTACAGCAGGCAGCCGGTGGCGTACAGGTCGGAGCGGTGGTCGACGGCCTTGCCGAGCGCCTGCTCCGGAGAGAGGTACTGCGGGGTGCCCATGACCATGCCGGTCTGCGTCATCGTCGTGGACGCGCCGTGCAGGGCGCGGGCGATACCGAAGTCCATCACCTTGACGGCACCGCTGTGGGTGATGATGACGTTGGCCGGCTTGATGTCGCGGTGCACGATGCCGTGCTGGTGCGAGTAGGCGAGCGCCTCCAGCACCCCGGAGACGATGATCAGGGCCTGCTCGGGACCCGGCGCCTCGGCGTTCATCAGCAGGTCGCGGATGGTGCGGCCCTCGACCAGCTCCATCACGATGTACGGCACCGACTGGCCGCCCACGTAGTCCTCGCCGGAGTCGTACACGGCGACGATCGCGTGGTGGTTGAGGCCGGCGACCGACTGGGCCTCGCGGGTGAAGCGGGCCTTGGAGGTCGGGTCCTCGGCGAGGTCGGCGCGGAGCAGCTTGACGGCGACGGTACGACCCAGGCGGACGTCCTCGGCCGCGAACACCTCGGCCATGCCGCCCCGGCCGAGCCGGTGGGTCAGCCGGTACCGGCCGTCGCCGACGAGCCCTCCGTTGCCCCACATCTCCGGCGTCTCTGACATGCCGCCGCCAGACGCCTCGGGGTCGGACGGGCCCTGGGCGCTGTGCGTCTGTGCCATCGGTCCTCGCCGTCGTTTCTGCCCGCGGTGCGCGCGGTGTTGTTACGGTCTCCGTCGGCCACGCTACAGCCTTCCCGGTGGCCTCCGGTCCGGATCCGGAACCGGGGCCGGCCCGAGACCGGACCGGTCATGAAACCTCTAGCACGCGCTCTCGTGCAAATTCTGTGCACCGGTGGTACGGCCGGCGTAACGCTTCCGCGACGCTTCTTTCGCGTACGGTCACGGAACGGGCACCGAGCTTGACGTGTCGGTGCCCTCGGGCAGACTTGGCCGGGAATGACACATTCGATCAAGGCCTGTTCGCTGGTCGACGGCGCCGGACGGCCAGTGGGGGACGCGGAGAGATGAGCCAGGACGGCGCACACGGCCGGTACGCGGGGCAGGCGCTGGCCGGGGGCCGGTACCAGCTGCGTGACTTGCTCGGCGAGGGCGGCATGGCCTCGGTGCACCTGGCGTACGACGCCGTGCTGGACCGCCAGGTCGCGATCAAGACGCTGCACACCACGCTCGGCCAGGAGCAGGCCTTCCGCGAGCGCTTCCGTCGTGAGGCGCAGGCCGTGGCCAAGCTCACGCACACCAACATCGTGTCCGTCTTCGACACCGGCGAGGACGATCTGAGCGGCACGGCGACGCCGTACATCGTCATGGAGTACGTCGAGGGCCGCCCGCTGGGCTCGGTGCTGGAGGAGGACATCCGCCAGTACGGCGCGATGCCCGCCGACAAGGCGCTGAAGATCACCGCCGATGTGCTGGCGGCGCTGGAGATCAGCCACGAGATGGGGCTGGTCCACCGCGACATCAAGCCCGGCAACGTGATGATGACCAAGCGCGGTGTCGTGAAGGTCATGGACTTCGGCATCGCCCGCGCCATGCAGTCCGGCGTCACCTCGATGACCCAGACCGGCATGGTCGTCGGCACCCCGCAGTACCTCTCCCCGGAGCAGGCCCTCGGCCGCGGCGTCGACGCCCGCTCCGACCTGTACTCGGTCGGCATCATGCTGTTCCAGCTGGTCACCGGGCGACTGCCGTTCGACGCCGACTCCCCGCTGGCGATCGCGTACGCGCATGTGCAGGAGGAGCCGGTGGCTCCCTCCTCCATCAACCGCGCGCTGCCGCCCGCGGTGGACGCGCTGGTCGCCCGCGCGCTGAAGAAGAACCCGAACGAGCGTTTCCCCACCGCCGAGGCCATGCGCACCGAGTGCCTGCGCGTCGCCGCCTCCGTCCAGCCGGGTGCGCCGAGCATCGTGCCGGGCTCCGGGCCGGTGCAGAGCGGCTCGGGCGTCGGCTCCGCGGTGTTCCCGCCGGTCGGCCAGGCGACCCCGCCGCCCACCGGGCCGCTGCAGACGCCGTACCAGCCGAATCCGTACGGCCCTCAGACCCCCGCGCCCACCCCGGCCCCGGGCTACGGCTACCCGCAGCAGGGCGGCTACCAGACACCCCCGGTCGGTTACGGCCCGCAGGCCGCCGCGACCCCGCCGCCGTACACGATCTCGCCCCAGCCGGGCGGGCAGCCCTCCGGCAGCGGCGGCGGCAAGAGCAACAAGCCGGTGATCATCGGCTCGGTCGCGGTGGCGCTCGTCGTGGTCGTCGGCCTGGTCGTCGCGCTGACACTGCGCGACAACGGCGACGACGAGGGCGGCAGCGGCGGCGCGACCGCCTCGCAGTCCGCCTCCCACAAGGCGGGCTACCGCGGTCCGGATCCCTCTCGGCGGATCGAGAAGGACAAGTGCACGGACCCGGACGAGTCCTACGACGATCCGAACAAGATCCAGCTGCCCGACTTCCGCTACAAGGACATCAACTCCGTGAAGGAGTGCCTGCGGGCCGCCGGCTGGGACTGGGACATCAAGAAGGTGAACGAGAACACCTGGGGCAAGGACACCGTCATCGACCAGTTCCCCTCCGAGGACACGGATGTCGCCCCCAAGGACCTCGGCAAGATCGAGCTGAGCGTCTCGACGGGCGAGCCCCAGTAACCCCCGCCGTCCGCATGCGAAAGGGCCCGGCGGCCGTCCGCCGGGCCCTTTCGCATGGCTTTGGTTCAGTCGCGTGGACGTCTTGGAAGACCGGCCCTCACAGAGCCGGCTCGCTCACGGAAACGGCCGCTTACAGGTACGGCCCGCCCGAGCGGCCGGCGGCGCGGGGGTCGTCGCCGCCCTCGTGACCGCTCACGCCCGGCGGGAGCGCGCGGCGCATCTGCTCCAACTGGGCCCGCGCGGCCATCTGCTGGGCGAACAGCGTCGTCTGGATCCCGTGGAAGAGACCCTCCAGCCAGCCCACCAACTGCGCCTGCGCGATCCGCAGTTCCGCGTCGCTCGGGGTCGCCTCGTCGGTGAACGGCAGGGACAGCCGCTCCAGCTCCTCGACCAGCTCCGGGGCCAGGCCGTCCTCCAGCTCCTTCACCGAGCTGCGGTGGATCTCCTTGAGCCGGGCCCGGCTCGCCTCGTCCAGGGGAGCCACGCGCACCTCCTCCAGGAGCTGCTTGATCATGCTGCCGATCCGCATCACCTTGGCCGGCTGCTCGACCTGCTCCGTCACCGGAATCTCGCGGGAGTCCTCGTCTCCGCCGCCACCAATCGCCATGCCGTCCTGGCCCACGACCAGGATCTGGGGATTCTCCGGCGACCGTTCGTTCCTCGGCATCTCCATGCCGCCATTCTCTCGCACGCGTACACCTCATCACCGTCGTGCCCCCTCAGGGGGTTGATCCACCGTTTAGCCCCATCGGACCAACCCGAAATGCCCGGTACATCATTGAATGTGAGGCTTATCTGCGTCGGTTTTCCATCGGTCACGGCACCTGGGATCCGGGAGGTCACCGACGTGACTTCATGGCTACGGCTCACGCTCCGCTGCGTACGGCTGCTGCTCCTGCTGACTGCGGCCCTGCCGCTCTGCAGCGTCGTCACCCTGTACGGCACCGCGCTCGCGTACGCCGCCGAGCCCGACCGGGCACCCCCGGCGAACGGCGGACGCCCGGCTCAGTCGGCTCACTCGGCTCATTCAGATGAGTCGGCCGAGTCGGATGAGTCGGACCAGCAGGGCCGGTCGGACCAGCAGGACCGGTCGGACCAGCAGGACCGGTCGGACCAGCAGGATCAGTCGGACCAGCAGGGCCGCGAGGGCCCGGAGCGTCCCGGGCACGAGCACCCCGACCGTCCGGACCCGGGGCGGCCGCACCAGGAGTCCCCCACCCCCGGTACGTGGGCCGTCCCCATCCCGCCTGGCTCCGCTTCCCCCTCCTCCGCCTCGGTCCGCCCCGCCCGCCCCGTCGCCGAGCCGTCGCGGGCGGGGAGCCGGGCCGGTGAGGGCAGGATGCGGCCGGGACGGCCGGACGGCCCGGCGGCCGCGGTGGAAGGCGACGACGACACCGCGCCCACCCGGCCTCCCGGCACCGCCGACCGGCCGGAGGAACCGGAGACCACGGACGTCCCGGGCGCCTCCCAGCCGCCCGAGGAGGCCGGTCTGGAGCCCACGCACTCCCCGCTGCCCACCGCCCAGCGCCCCGTCCAGCAGGGCGAAGCCCCCACCGAGCCGGTTCTGCGGATCCTTCCGCTGGGCAGCGGGCTGGTCCTCATCGGCCTGGGTCTCGGGCTGGCGCTCCTGGGCTTCAGGCTCCGCAGGAGCTGACCCGCCCCGCGCCCCGCTACGGCGCGACCAGCAGCACCTTGCCGATGTGGCCGCTCGCCTCCAGCACCCGGTGCGCCTCGGCCGCCTCCGGCATCGGCAGCTCGCGGTCCACGACCGGGCGGACGTGCCCGGCGGTGAGCAGCGGCCACACGTGCTCGCGCACGGCCGCCACGATGGCCGCCTTCTCGCCGAGCGGGCGGGCGCGCAGCGAGGTCGCGCTGATCGCGGCCCGCTTGTTCAGCAGCGTGCCGATGTTCAGCTCGCCCTTCACGCCCCCCTGCATGCCGATGATCGCGAGGCGTCCGTTGACGGCGAGGGCCTGGACGTTGCGGTCCAGGTACTTGGCGCCCATGTTGTCGAGGATGACATCGGCACCGGCGCCGTCGGTGGCCCGCTGGATCTCGGCGACGAAGTCCTGCTCGCGGTAGTTGATGAGGACGTCCGCGCCCAGCTCGGCGCAGTGGTCCAGCTTCTCCTTGGTCCCCGCGGTCACCGCGACCTTGGCGCCGACGGCCTTGGCGAGCTGGATCGCCATGGTGCCGATACCGCTGGAGCCACCGTGCACCAGCAGTGTCTCGCCGGGGCGCAGGTGCGCGACCATGAACACGTTGGACCACACGGTGCAGACCACCTCGGGCAGCGCGGCCGCCCGGCGCAGGTCGACACCCTCCGGCACGGGCAGCAGCTGTCCGGCCGGTACGGCGACCTTCTCGGCGTAGCCACCGCCGGCGAGCAGCGCGCACACCTCGTCACCGACGGCCCAGCCGGACACTCCTGAGCCGACCGCGGCGATCCTGCCGGAGCACTCCAGGCCGGGGTAGGGAGAGGCGCCGGGCGGCGGGTTGTAGAAGCCCTGCCGCTGCAGGACGTCGGCACGGTTGGCGGCGCTGGCCACCACCTCGACCAGCACCTCGCCCTCGCCGGGCGCCGGATCGGGGACCTCCGCCCACACCAGCGCCTCGGGACCGCCAGGTTCGGGAATCGTGATCGCATGCATGCACGCGACGCTACTCCCCGCGGGTGCCGTCTCCGGGGCAGCCCCGCCCTCCCCGGTTCCCGTGGCCGTTCCGTCAGTCGTGGGGCAGCGGCCGGGGGTGCGGGGCGACCTGGGCGCCCGGTGTGGCGCGCACGATGGTGATCAGACGGTCCGTCAACTGAAGGGTGCCGATGGACGGATCGTCGTAGCCGAGCACCCGGTGTCCGCGGACGATGCTGACGACGAGGTCGTCCGTCTCGCGCGGTGTCCTGCCCACCTCGCCGCGGACGACCGGGCGTTCGACGATGTCCAGGCCGCTGCCCTGCTGGATCAGGTCCTCCATGACCATGCCGGCCGCCGGGCTGAGCACCGAGAGGCCGAGCAGCCGGCCGGCCGCGCCGGAGCTGGTGATGACGGCGTCGGCGCCGGACTGCTTGAGCAGCGGGGCGTTCTCCTCCTCGCGGACGGCGGCCACGATCTTCGCGCTGCGGTTGAGCTGGCGGGCGGTCAGGGTGACGAGGACGGAGGTGTCGTCGCGCTGCGGGGCGACGATGATCTGCCGCGCCTTGTGCACCTCGGCACGCTTGAGCACGTCACTGCGGGTGGCGTCGCCTATGACTCCCGCGAAGCCCTCCGCGGTCGCCGTGTCTATGGCCTTGGAGCTGGGGTCGACGACGACGACCTGTTCCTTCTTCAGGCCGGTCGCGCAGACGGTCTGGATGGCCGACCGGCCCTTGGTGCCGAAGCCGATGACGACGGTGTGGTCACGCAAGGTGGACCTCCAGCGGTTCATGCGCCATTCCTCCCGGGTGCGTTCCGTGAGGACCTCCAGCGTGGTGCCGACCAGGATGATCAGGAACAGCACGCGCAGGGGCGTGATGACGAAGATGTTGGTCAGCCGGGCACCGTCGCTGACCGGGGTGATGTCGCCGTATCCGGTGGTGGAGAGGGTGACGGTCGCGTAGTAGAACGCGTCGAGGAAGTCGACCGAGCCGTCGGAGTTGTCGTTGTAGCCGTCCCGGTCGACGTAGACGATCAACGCGGTGGCGACCAGTACCGCCAGGGCCATGGCCAGCCGTTTGACGACCTGGCGGATCGGGCGCTCCACCACTTTCCTCGGGAGTTTCACCCGATGGGTCACGAGGTGCTCGCCCGCCTGGCGGGCGATGGCGTCATGGCCCGGAAGTTTCACGTGAAACACACCCCGATCCCGGCGGCCGCCCACGGCAGGTCCAGCAGTTCCGCCTCCTCGCCCTGCCGGGCGCCGCCCGGCGGTACGACGGCCAGGGCGTCGGCGGCGGCGATGCCTCGGAGCATGGCCGGGCCGTTGTAGTGCAGCGGTACGGCACGGTCGCCGCGCAGCACCACGGGGACGAGCCGGGTGTCGTGGGGATGCCCCTGCACCGCGTCCCTGAGCGGCAGCGTGTACGGCTCCGGGGCGGGGCGGGCGGCGAGGGTTCGCAGCAGCGGCTCGGCGAGCGTGAGCAGACCGGAGACGGCCGCGAGGGGGTTCCCGGGCAGGCCGACGAGGTGCTGGTCGTCCCTGGTCCGGGCGAGCAGCATGGGGTGGCCGGGACGCACCTTGACGCCGTCCACGAGGAGTTCGGCGCCGATGCGTTCCAGGATGGGATGGACGTGGTCGACGGGTCCGGCGGCGGTGCCGCCCGTGGTGAGGATCAGGTCGGCGCCGGACCCGGTGACCGCCTTGCGCAGGGCCCGCGCGTCGTCGCCGATCCGGCGCACCGCGACGACGTCGGCGCCGAGCGCGCGCAGCCAGGGCGGGAGCATGGGGCCGAGCGCGTCCCGGATCAGGCCGTCGTGCGGAAGGCCGTCGGTCAGCAACTCGTCACCGAGGACCAGCACTTCGGCACGGGGCCGGGGTACGGCGGTGACCGTGTCGTATCCGGCCGCCGCGGCGAGACCCAGCACGGCGGGGGTGACCAGGGTGCCGACGGGCAGCAGCTGGTCGCCGTTGCGGCACTCCTGGCCGCGCGGGCGGATGTCCTGGCCGTGCGCGAGGTCGCGTGTGGCGTGCAGCCGGCCCTGGGCGTCCGTACGGCCGTGCTCGGTGCGCAGGACGGCGGTGGTGTCGGTGGGGATGCGGGCGCCGGTCGCGATGCGTACCGCTTCGCCGTCGGTGAGCGGCTCGGGCTGCGCGTGCCCGGCGAGTACGCCCTCCGCGCGCACCTCCCAGGGGCCGGGCCCGGCGACCGCCCAGCCGTCCATCGCGGAGGTGTCGAAGGAAGGCAGGTCGGTGAGCGCGTCGAGGGGGGCTGCCAGGACCAGTCCGAGGGCGTCACCGAGCGGCACGGAGACGGGGGCGCGGCGGACGCCGGAGCGCGCGGCGCGGGCGGCGATCTCGCGGGCCCGCGTCCAGGGGGTGGCTCGGTGCCGCTCGGGCCTGCCGGTCCCGTCCGCCGGGGGCCGGCGCCGGGGGCCGGCGCTGTCGTCCTTGGGTACCCTCACCAGGGCCAGGGCCTCCTCGACGTCGAGGTCGTCGCCGTCCACGGTGGACGCGGACCGGGTTTCGGGGGCGGTCATCCGGCGTCCGGGGCGCTCGGGCCCCCGCTCTTGCCCTCCGTGGCCACGCTGTTCTCTTCCTCCCAGCGCAGGGCCAGCGCGGCGGCCTTGCGGGCGGCCTCGGCGACGGCCTCGGGGCCTCCCTGGCCCTGGGCCGCGGCATAGCCGACGAGGAAGGTGGTCAGCGGGGCGGCGGGACGGGCCACGCCGTGCGCGGCGTCCCGGGCCAGATCCAGCAGGACGCCGGTGTCGACGTCCAGCTCGATGCCCAGTTCGTCCTTGACTGCGGAGATCCATTCATCCAACACGTGCCCATGCTCCCTGATGCGCGCCCTGGCGTCGGCTATGTCGTCCCAGGTGTCGCAGTCGAAGGACGCGAGCGGGTCCGGGACGCGGGTGAGTCGGAGAGCGCCGGTCAGCCGGCGCAGGGGCAGTCCGGTCAGGCCGTCGTGCGCGGTGGCGAGGGCGGTCAGCTCGCTGTGCAGCGCGGCGCTGCGATAGGCGGCCACGAGCGGCTGGTCGCGGCCCTCGGCGTCGGTGAGCAGCGCGCCGTCGGCTCCGGAGTCCCGCAGGGCGCCCAGCAGACGCTCGAGGGTGGCCTGCTCGAGGAAGGGCAGGTCGGCGGAGAGCACGACGGCGTGCTCGGCCGTGGTGAGCCGCAGCCCGGCCGCCAGCGCGGCCACCGGGCCGGCACCGGGCGGTTCCTCACATGCCCAGCGCACCGGCCGTGCGGTGGGCCGGGGGGCGGCGACGACGACGGTCGCCCGGGCGCCCGCACAGGCCGCGAGCACCCGGTCGAGGAGCGCCCGGCCCCCGACCCGCACACCGGGCTTGTCGGCCCCGCCGAGCCGCCGGGCGGCACCACCGGCCAGCACGACGGCGTCGTACGGCACGGCGGTCCCGGGTGCGGCGGGAGCGTTGTCGGTCACCCCCCGAGTATGTCCTGCGGGCCATGTCCTGTCGGCCCCTCCTCGCGGGCCGGTGGGTCACAGCGTGCGCAGGAGCACCGCCGGCTGTTCCACGCAGTCCGCCACGTACCTGAGGAAACCGCCCGCCGTGCCGCCGTCGCAGACCCGGTGGTCGAAGGTGAGCGAGAGCTGGACGACCTGTCGCACCGCCAGCTCGCCCTCGTGCACCCAGGGCTTGGGGACGATGCGGCCGACGCCGAGCATGGCCGCCTCGGGGTGGTTGATGATCGGCGTGGAGCCGTCGACGCCGAAGACGCCGTAGTTGTTCAACGTGAACGTGCCGCCGGTGAGTTCCCCGGGAGTCAGCGTCCCGGTGCGGGCGGCCTCGGTGAGCCGGGCGAACTCGGCGGTCAGCGACTCCGCGTCGCGCGCGTGGGCGTCCCGGACGACCGGCACGACCAGCCCGCGCTCGGTCTGCGCGGCGAATCCGAGGTGCACGTGCTCGAGCCGCACGACCTCACGGGCCTCGGTGTCGACGTAGGAGTTCAGTTCGGGGAACCGGGCGAGGGCGGCGGTGCAGACACGGGCGAGCAGCGCGAGCAGGGAGATCTTCGGTGCTCCGGACGCGTTCATGGCGGCCCGCGCCCGCATGAGTTCGGTGGCGTCGGCGTCGACCCAGCAGGTCGCGTCCGGGATCTCCCGACGACTGCGGGAGAGCTTGTCGGCCACGGCGCCACGGACGCCCTTGAGGGGGACGCGCAAGCCGTCGCGGACGGGGGAGACACCGCCGGCCGGTTTCTCGGCCGCGGGGGCGGGGGCGGGCACAGTCTCGGCCCGCAGGGCCTCTTCGACGTCGGCCCGCAGGATCAGCCCGTCGGGTCCCGAACCGGACAGCTGCCTCAGGTCGAGGCCGTTGTCCCGGGCGAGCCGGCGCACCAGCGGGGAGATCACGGGGACCGGGCCGGCGGCGGGCACGGCCGGTACCGGGACCGGCGGTGCCGTGACCGGCGGTGTCGGGGCGGGCGGTGTCGGGGCGGGCGGTGTCGGGGCGGGCTGCTTCACCTGCCCGTTCGCGGGAGCCGTCGACCGCACCCTGCGACGCCGCGTCGGCGCCTCGGAGGTGCCGTATCCGACCAGGACGTTGCCGGATCCCTCCGGCTCCGCCGCCGGTTCACCCACGGCCACCGTCAACAGGGGTGCCCCGACGGGAAGTTCCGCGCCCTCCTCGCCGAAGCGGGCGGTGACCACACCGCCGTAGGGGCAGGGAACCTCGACCATCGCCTTGGCCGTCTCGACCTCGACGACCGGCTGGTCGATGGCGACCACGTCACCGACCTGCACCAGCCAGCGGACGATCTCGGCCTCGGTGAGACCTTCACCGAGGTCGGGAAGCTTGAACTCCAGCACCTGTGCCATCAGCTCTCGGCCTCCCACTGCAGCCGCGCCACGGCGTCCAGGATGCGGTCGACACCGGGCAGGTGGTGCCGCTCCAGCATGGGCGGCGGATAGGGGACGTCGAACCCGGCCACGCGCAGCACCGGCGCCTCCAGGTGGTGGAAGCAGCGCTCGGTGACACGGGCCGCGATCTCGCCGCCCGGACCACCGAACCCGGTGGCCTCGTGGACGACGACCGCGCGTCCGGTGCGCCGCACGGCCGCGCAGACCGTCTCGTCGTCGAACGGCACCAGGGACCGCAGGTCGAGGACCTCCAGGTCCCAGCCCTCCGCCTGCGCGGCCTCGGCGGCCTCCAGGCAGACCGGCACGGACGGGCCGTAGGTGATGAGCGTGGCACTGCGTCCGGGCCGCCGGACCATCGCCCGCCCGATGGGTTCGACATCCGTCGGGTGCTCGGGGTTCCAGGAGTCCTTCGACCAGTACAGCCGCTTGGGCTCCAGGAAGACGACCGGGTCGTCCGAGGCGATGGCCTGGCGCAGCAGCCCGTAGGCGTCGGCGACCGTCGCGGGCGTGACGACGTGCAGGCCCGGGGTGGCCATGTAGTAGGCCTCGGAGGAGTCGCTGTGGTGCTCGACGCCGCCGATGCCGCCGCCGTAGGGGACGCGGACGGTGATCGGCAGCGGCATCTTCCCGCGCGTGCGGTTGCGCATCCGGGAGACATGGCTGATCAGCTGCTCGAACGCCGGGTAGGCGAAGGCGTCGAACTGCATCTCCACCACCGGGCGCAGGCCGTACATGGCCATGCCGACGGCGGTGCCGAGGATGCCGGCCTCGGCGAGCGGGGTGTCGGTGCAGCGGTCCTCGCCGAACTCCTTGGCGAGGCCGTCGGTGACGCGGAAGACACCGCCGAGGGTGCCGACGTCCTCGCCCATGACGTGCACGGTGGGGTCGGCGGCCATCGCGTCGCGCATCGCGCGCGTGAGGGCCTGCGCCATGGTGGCGGGCTTGACGGCGACGGTGGTCATCGGGCGCCGCCTTCCGGCTCGCCGTGCTGCTCCCGCTCGGCTTCCAGCTCGGCCCGCAACAGGGCGCGCTGTTCACGCAGTTGGGCGGTGGTCTCGGCGTAGACGTGGTCGAAGAGGTCCATGGGGTCGAGTTCGGGGTCGCGGTTCATGCGCTCGCGCAGGTCGGCCGCCATCGTCTCCGCGTCCTGCCGGGCGGCCTCGACACCGGCCTCGTCGAGCAGTCCGCGGGTGGTCAGCTCCTGCTCCAGCAGCCGGATCGGGTCGTGTGCGCGCCAGGCCTCGACCTCGGCGTCGCCGCGGTAGCGGGTGGCGTCGTCGGCGTTGGTGTGGGCCTCGATGCGGTACGTCACCGCCTCCACCAGGGTGGGGCCGCCGCCCGCCCGCGCGTGCCGTACGGCGTCGCTGAGCACCTCGTGCACGGCCGCCGCGTCGTTGCCGTCGACCAGCCGGCCCGGCATGCCGTACCCGACGGCCTTGTGGGCCAGGGAGGGCGCGGCGGTCTGCTTGGCGAGCGGGACGGAGATGGCGAAGCCGTTGTTCTGCACCAGGAAGACGACCGGTGCCTGCCAGACGGCGGCGAAGTTCAGGGCCTCGTGGAAGTCGCCCTCGCTGGTGCCGCCGTCGCCGACCATGGCGAGCGCCACCACGTCGTCGCCCTTGAGGCGGGCGGCGTGGGCGAGGCCGACGGCGTGCGGGAGCTGGGTGGCCAGCGGGGTGCTGAGGGGGGCCACGCGGTGGGTGTAGGGGTCGTAGCCGCTGTGCCAGTCACCGCGCAGCAGGGTGAGGGTCTCCACCGGGTCGACGCCCCGGGCGACGACGGCGAGGGTGTCGCGATAGCTGGGGAAGAGCCAGTCGCGCTCCTCGAGGGCCAGTGCCGCGGCGACCTCGCAGGCCTCCTGACCGGTGCTGGAGGGGTAGACGGCGAGACGGCCCTGCTTGGTCAACGCCGTGGCCTGCGTGTTGTACCGGCGGCCGCGCACCAGCTGGGTGTACAGCCGGCGCAGCAGGTCCGGGTCGGCCTTGGCGGCCGCCTCCGTACCGAGGACGCGGTAGGGCTCGGCGTCGGGCAGCAGCGGCGCGGGGTCCATACGGGGCTGCCAGGCGGGCGGCGGCGAAGGCCGGTACGCGCCCCGCTGCTCCAGAACCGTCATGACGGCACCTCCTCGTGGGAGCGGCTACGGGAGGCGTGTCGGCTGTGACCCGCCTCACCTACCGATTGTTCGGTCGTTGGCACATTTTGGCTACAGGCCCCTTCAGGCTGTGGACAAACGGTTCTGCACAGCCTGGAATGAATGCAGGACGTCCACAGCGGCAGAGCGGGGGGACATGGAAGCTGAACAAATGGCCGACCGGCCACAGGACGGCACCCTTCCGCCGCCGCGTCCCCTGGACGCCATCGATCAGGACATCCTGAAGATCCTCCAGGCGGACGGCCGCGCCTCGATACGGTCCGTGGCCGAACGCGTCCACGTCTCGCGCGCCAACGCCTACGCGCGCATCAACCGTCTCGTCGAGGACGGCGTGATCCGGGGTTTCAGCGCGCGCGTGGACCACGAGCGCGCGGGGCACGGCACGTCGGCGTACATCACGCTGAAGATCGTCCAGAACTCCTGGCGCACGGTCCGCGAACGGCTCAGACAGCTGCCCGGCGCCTCCCACATCGCCCTCGTGGGCGGCGATTTCGACGTGCTGCTGCTGGTGCACACACCCGACAACAGGGCGCTGCGCGAGCTGGTGCTCACCCGGCTCCAGGCCATCCCCGAGGTGCTCAGCACCCGCACGCTGCTGGTGTTCGAGGAGGAGGACCTGGAGCCGGACGACTGAGGCGGGAGCCGGCGCGGAAGGCCGGCGTCAGCCCTCGCGCAGGCCGGCGAAGACCAGCCGGACCACCGCGTCGGCCACCTCTCGGTCGCTGGCGCCGCGCGCGTCCGGCCGGTACCACTCCACGATGGAGTTGATCATCCCGAAGACCAGCCGGGTGGCCAGCCGGACCTCCACGTCACCGCGTACGTCCCCGTCGGCGGCGGCCGCCTTCAGCAGCTCGGCGACCTGGTGGTCGAAGTCGCGGCGCCGCTCCAGCGCCCACCGCTCGGTCGCGGTGTTGCCGCGCACCCGCAGCAACAGCGTCACGTACGGCAGCTCGGCTATGAGCACCTCGACCATGCGCCGCACGACGTGCTCGAGACGGTCGACGGCCCGCCCCACGCGCGCGTGCTCCTCTCCCAGGATGGCGAACAGACCGTCCAGGGCGCGGCTGACCGCCCGGCGCAGCAGCTCTTCCTTGCCGCTCACATGGTGGTAGATCGACGACTTGGAGATGCCGGCCGCCTTGGACAGGTGCTCCATGGAGGTGCCGTCGTAGCCGCGCTCGTTGAAGACCTGCACGGCGACGGAGAGCAGCGTCTCCGGGGTGTACGTGTCGCGCTTGGCGGTGGTCATGGGGTGCCCTCCCGCTTGTCGGTGGCGTAGGCGTGGCGATAGAGCGCCAGGGAGGGCGCGTAGCGTCCGGAGGGGTCGCGCTCGTGCATCTCGTCCAGGACGGCGCAGGCGAAGTCGCGGCCGGTCCTGCGGTCCCACTCGAAGGGGCCGAGGGGGTAGTTGACGCCCAGGCGCATCGCGGTGTCGATGTCCTCCTCGGTGGCCACGCCCTTGGCGACGGCGTCGTGGGCGAGGTCGATGAGCCGGGCGACCGTGCGGGCGACGATCATGCCCGGGGCGTCGCCGATGACGCTGACGTCCTTGCCGAGCGCCTGGAACAGGCCGGTGGCCTCCGCGAGGGTCTGCGGGGAGGTGTCGGAGCAGGCGGACAGGGCGATGCGGGTGGCCTTGCGGTAGTCGAGGGCGAGGTCGAAGTAGACGACGTCGCGGAACTCCACGGAGGTCTGGCCGTCGGCGAGGACCAGCTGGCCGCCGCTGGGCAGCACCAGGCGGGTGCCGTGGTCCTCGTCCTCCTCGCGCACCTCGATGCCCGCCTCACGGATCAGGGTGAGCAGTTCCGCGGCCGGTCCCAGACCGCCCTCGGCGGTGACGTGGGCGGGCGGCCGCTCCTCGTCGGCGGTGTGCGGCTCGGGCCGCTCGGCACCGTCGGCGTAGTCGTACCAGCCGCGTCCGGTCTTGCGGCCGAGCCGGCCGGACTCCACCAGGCGGCGCTGGGCCAGGGACGGCGTGAAGCGCACGTCCTGGAAGAAGGACTGCCACACCGAATGGGTGACCGACTCGTTGACGTCCTGCCCGATCAGGTCGGTCAGCTCGAAGGCGCCCATCTTGAAGCCGCCGGACTCGCGCAGGACCGCGTCGATGGTGGCCGGGTCGGCGGCCTGCGCCTCGTGAACCGCGAACGCCTCGGCGTAGAAGGGCCGGGCGATGCGGTTGACGATGAAGCCGGGGGTGTCCGCACAGGCCACCGGCGTCTTGCCCCAGGCGCGGGCCGTCTCGTACGCACGCGTGGCCGACGTGACGTCGGTGGCGAACCCGGAGACGACCTCGACCAGCGGCAGCAGCGGGGCCGGATTGAAGAAGTGCAGGCCCACGAAACGGCCGGGGTGGCGCAGCGGGCCGGCGATGGCCGTCACGGACAACGAGGAGGTGTTGGTGGCGAGCAGGCAGTCCTCGGCGACGACCTCCTCCAGCTCGCCGAAGAGCTGCTGTTTGACGTCCAGCCGCTCCAGGACCGCCTCCACGACCAGCGCGCAGTCGGCCAGTTCCGCGAGGCTGTCCACGGGCTTCAGACGGGCGCGCGCCGTATCCCGGTCGGTTCCGGCGAGGCGGCCCTTCTCCACGAGCCGGTCGAGGCGGGCGCCGATCGCTTCGGCCGCGTCGCGGGCACGCCCGGCGACGGCGTCGTAGAGCCGCACGGGGTGGCCGGCGACCAGCGCGACCTGGGCGATGCCCTGTCCCATGGTGCCGCTGCCGACGACGGCCACGGGGCTGCTGAGGTCGATTGCTGTCATGTGCGCGATCCTCCCGCACGGGGTTTTCCACGGATGCGGCGGTCCCCCTTGTCCCGACCGATCGTTCGGTTACTCTAGCTCTGACTGCACCGTCCCGCTGCTCTTTCTGCCAGGTCGTGAACTCGACGAAGAGTTCTCCAGACGAGGAGTTGGTCCCGCATGGCCGCCGAACTGACCGCGCACACGCTGATCGCGAAGCACCGGCCCACTCTCGACCAGGCGTTGGAGGCGATCCGCACACGCGCGTACTGGTCTCCGCACCCCGAGCACCCGAAGGCCTACGGCGAGAACGGCAGCCTGGACGCGGGGGCGGGCAAGGCCGCCTTCGACGCCCTGCTCGGCACCCGTCTCGACCTCGGCCAGCCCGGCACGGACGACTGGGTGGGCGGCGAGGTCTCGCCGTACGGCATCGAGCTGGGCGTGAGCTACCCGCACGCGGACATCGACGTCCTGCTGCCCGCGATGAAGGCGGGGCAGCGCGCCTGGCGCGACGCCGGCGCCGAGACCCGCGCGGTGGTCTGCGTGGAGATCCTCAAGCGGATCAGCGACCGCACCCACGAGTTCGCGCACGCGGTCATGCACACCAGCGGCCAGGCCTTCATGATGGCGTTCCAGGCGGGCGGCCCGCACGCCCAGGACCGCGGCCTGGAGGCGGTGGCGTACGCGTACGTGGAGCAGGTCCGCACCCCCGACACGGCGGAATGGACCAAGCCCCAGGGCAAGCGGGACCCGCTGGCCCTCACCAAGCGGTTCACGCCGGTCGCGCGGGGCATCGGCCTGGTCATCGGCTGCAACACCTTCCCGACCTGGAACGGCTACCCCGGCCTGTTCGCCTCCCTGGCCACCGGCAACGCGGTGCTGGTCAAGCCGCACCCGCGCGCGGTGCTGCCGCTCGCGCTGACCGTGCAGGTCGCCCGGGAGGTGCTCGCCGAGGCGGGCTTCGACCCGAACCTGGTGGCGCTGGCCGCCGAGCGCCCCGGCGAGGGCATCGCCAAGACCCTCGCCACCCGCCCCGAGATCAGGATCATCGACTACACCGGGTCGACGTCCTTCGGCGACTGGCTGGAGACCCACGCCCGCCAGGCGCAGGTCTACACGGAGAAGGCCGGCGTCAACACGGTCATCGTCCACTCCACGGACGACTACAAGGGCATGCTGTCCAACCTGGCCTTCTCGCTGTCCCTGTACAGCGGCCAGATGTGCACCACCCCGCAGAACCTGCTGATCCCCCGGGACGGCATCCGCACCGAGGAGGGCCCCCGGACCTTCGACGAGGTGACCGCCGACCTCGCCCGCGCGGTCGACGGCCTCCTCGGCGACGACGCGCGTGCCAACGCCCTGCTCGGCGCGATCGTCAACCCGGACGTCAAGGCCCGCCTCGAGGCCGCGGCCGGACTCGGCGAGGTCGCCCTCGCCTCCCGAGAGATCGCCAACCCGGACTTCCCCGGCGCGGTCGTCCGCACCCCCGTCGTCGTCAAGCTGGACGGCGCCAAGCCGGACGACGAGGCCGCCTACATGAGCGAGTGCTTCGGCCCCGTCTCCTTCGCCGTCGCGGTCGACTCCGTGTCCGACGCGCTGGAGCTGCTGCGTCGCACGGTCCGCGAGAAGGGCGCGATGACGGTCGGCGCCTACACCACCGACACCGAGGTCGAGCAGGCCGTCGAGGAGGTGTGCCTGGAGGAGGCCGCCCAGCTGTCGCTCAACCTGACCGGCGGGGTGTACGTGAACCAGACCGCCGCCTTCTCCGACTTCCACGGGTCGGGCGGCAACCCGGCGGCGAACGCGGCCCTCACCGACGGAGCGTTCGTGGCGAACCGCTTCCGGGTGGTGGAGGTCCGCCGGGAGGCGTGACGCCCCGTCCCCCGTCGCTGCTCCGCCCTCAGGGGGCGTGATGCGCCCCCTGGGTCGCACTCCAGTGGTAGAGCGTCATCGCCACGCTCGTGGCGAGGTTGTAGCTGGAGACCTGGGGGCGCATCGGCAGCCGCAGCAGATGGTCGGCACGCGCGCGCAGCTCCTGCGACAGTCCGCTGCGCTCCGAGCCGAACGCCAGCACGGCGTCGTCGGGCAGCTCGGTGCCCCGGATGTCCTCGCCCTCCGGATCGAGGGCGAACAGCGGTCCGGAGGGCAGCTCGTCGACGCCGAGCCGCTCCACGGCGGTCGCGAAGTGCAGGCCCGCGCCGCCGCGCACCACCGTGGGATGCCAGGGGTCGAGCGTGCCCGTGGTGACCACCCCGGTCGCCCCGAAGCCGGCGGCCAGCCGGATCACGGCCCCGGCGTTGCCGAGGTTGCGCGGGTTGTCCAGCACCACCACGGGGGCGGTCCGGGGGGTGCGGGCCAGCGCCCGCAGGTTGGCCTCGCGGGACGGCCGTACGGCGAGCGCGGCCACCCCCGTCGGATGGGGGCGCGGGACGAGGGCGGCGTACGTCGGGCCGGTCACCTCCGTCAGCAGCGCGTCCAGCGCGTCCCGTACGTCCCCGGCCAGCTCCTCGGCGAGGGCGAGCGTGGCCCGCCGGTCGGTGGTGACCGCCACCGGCACCTCCGCGCCGAAGCGCAGCGCGTGCTTGAGGGCGTGGAAGCCGTCGAGCAGCACCGCGGCATCGGCGTGCCCGCGCCAGCGGGTCAGCGGGTCGGTCATGCGGTGCACCCTACGCGGCCCCCACACGCCCGGGAGTGCTCTCCTCCGGGGAGCGCGGCCGGGGCACCGTGGCCTCGCCGCGCCGGACGATCCGCCCCCGCGCGCGTGCCGCCAGATCACCCAGCCGCCGCAGGAACGACGTCGGCAGGAACACCGCGTCCGCGGTGATCATCGCCAGCGAGAAGAACGGCAGGCCGAGGACGACCGCGATCGCCGCGTGCTCGGCCATCATCAGCACCAGCAGGACGTTCTTGGCCCGCCGGTTCAGCAGGGTGAACGGGAAGGCGACCTGCACGATGACCGTCCCGTACGTCACGATCATCATGATCGTGCCGCTGGTGGACATCAGGTCGGCGAGTTCGGGCCAGGGCGAGAAGTAACGCAGGTGGAGCGGGTAGTAGACGGCGGTGCCGTCCTGCCAGCGCGAGCCCTGGATCTTGTACCAGCCGGCCGTGGCGTAGATCAGGCACGCCTCCGCCATGATCACGAACAGGGCACCGTTGTGCAGGACGTTGCCGATCACGTCCAGCAGGATCCGCGGCTCGGACGACTTCGCCCGGCGCTCGACGAGCCCCCACACACCGAGGACCGCCCATACCGTCCACAGCAGCGCGGGGATCAACCAGCCGTTGTCGAACCGGCCGGTCAGCGTCACGGTGGCGAGCGCCAGGCCGAGCACCGCCCACAGCGCCGGTCCCACCCGGTCGGCGGGGACCCGCTCGCCACGCGCGCGTGCCGCCTCGTGGCGCTCCGCCCGCCGCGCGTCGAGGGACCACACCTGACCGCAGCGCGTGAACAGCAGGTAGATGGACATCAGGTGCAGGACGTTGTCGCCGCCGTCGCCCATGAAGACGCTGCGGTTCTGCAGTGACAGCACACCCACCATGAACAACACCGACGCGGTCCGGGTGCGCCAGCCGAGCAGCAGCGCCGCGCAGGCCAGGATCGCCAGCACGTAGAAGCACTCGAACCAGGCCCGCCCGTCCGACCACAGCAGCGCGCTGAAGGCGTGGTTGTCGCTCGCCAGATCCTTGGCGAGCTGCCAGCCCCAGGGGCCGGAGGGGCCGTACAGCTCCCGGCGGTGCGGGAACTCGCGCAGCAGGAACAACAGCCAGGTCGCGGCGAACCCGATCCGGATCACGGCGCTCTGGTACGGGCCGAGAGCGGCCTCGGTGAGGCGGGCGATGCCACGCGAGAGGGTCAGCGAGACACGGTTCACCGCACGCCTCCCGCGGCCTCGTCGGCCGTCACGGTCCACCAGGGCAGCAGGCGGTAGAAGGGCTTGTCGGACACCCGTTCACGGCTCCACTTCGGCGGCGGCACATTGGTGGTGCTGGAGCGGACCTGCACGCGCTGGATGACTCCCTCCTTGCTGGTGGGATCGTCCCGGTACAGCCGCATCACGACGATCCGGCGCAGATACTGCTCGGAGAGGGCGCCACGCAGGGCCACGGGACGGTTGTCGGCGCTGTGCGTGGCGACGAAGAAGTCCCAGGCCCGGCGCAGCTCGTTCTGCTGGGTGTGGCTGGGCACCGGATTGCCCTCGATCGCGTCGCCGTCCAGGGCGGAGAGGTCGGTCCATCCGGTGGTGCGCAGGTCGCCGTCCTTCATCCGCACCTCGGCGCGCACCTGGACGGCCACGTTCTGCTGCAACGGGTTCGGGGCGAACAGCTTCCAGTTCTGTTCGAACTCCGGATAGATCCACTCCTCGATCGCCTTGCCGTGCTGCTTCGTCACCGTGTTCGCGGGAGCGAGGCTGAGGAACACCATCGCCAGGTGCACACAGGCGGCCACGGCGACCACCGCGAGGGCCAGCGCGGCGCCGACCTGGTAGCGGGGGGAGAGAGCGGCGACACCGGTACGGGGGGAAGCCGGCGACCGGCCGGGCCCGCCCGGCCCACCGGCCCCGGACCGGCTGAGCGGCTCGGACGGCCCGGGCGTCTCGGACGGTCCGGCCGGTTCGGGCCTCTCGGACGGTCCGGCTGACTCGGGCGGTCCGGGCGGCTCCAAGGGCTCGAAGGCGCCCGGGCCCTGCCGGGCTCCCGAGTCCTCGTCGTACGCGTCCATTGCGCCCCGTCCCCCGTTTCGACTCATTCGTCGAGCTGATCGCTTCGGCTGAGTGGGTCAGCTCGGTGGGCGGCACCTGCCACGGGCGCCGCACGATTCACGAACGCCACACCGGCGTTCGCACGGAACGGTACTCAGCCCGGGGCACCGGGCGCAGCCCCGGGTGCGGACCGAGGGCCGTGGTCCTCACCACGCGCCACGTCCCGGCCCGGGTCCCTTGCGCGCCCTGACCTGCCCGGGACCGGTCCGTCCGGCGCATCGTCCACCGGAGGCCCGCGGAGTTTTCCACAGCGGTTGACACCTTCCGGCGGCCCGGCACACCATTGATAACGCACGGACCGAACGATCGGTCGGGACAGTGATCACCGCAGAGCCCGAGGTCAGGGGGACCGCATGGCCACAGCAGCCGCGCAGCGCACGGCCCGCACACAGGCGGACGGCGCGCCGGACACCGTCGACACGACGGCCTACCAGCGCGCCTTCGACGCGGCCGTGGCCGCCGACGAGCGCATCGAACCGCGCGACTGGATGCCCGACGCCTACCGCGCGACGCTGGTCCGGCAGATCGCCCAGCACGCACACTCCGAGATCATCGGCATGCAGCCGGAGGCCAACTGGATCACCCGCGCGCCCTCCCTGCGGCGCAAGGCCATCCTGATGGCCAAGGTCCAGGACGAGGCCGGCCACGGCCTGTACCTGTACAGCGCGGCCGAGACCCTCGGCACCAGCCGCGACGAGCTGCTGGACAAGCTGCACAGCGGCCGCCAGAAGTACTCCTCGATCTTCAACTACCCGACACTGACCTGGGCCGACGTCGGCGCGATCGGCTGGCTGGTGGACGGCGCCGCGATCACCAACCAGGTCCCCCTGTGCCGCTGCTCCTACGGCCCCTACGCGCGCGCCATGGTGCGGATCTGCAAGGAGGAGTCCTTCCACCAGCGCCAGGGCTACGAGCTGCTGCTGGCCCTCAGCGAAGGCACCCCGGAACAGCACGCGATGGCCCAGGACGCGGTGGACCGCTGGTGGTGGCCGTCGCTGATGATGTTCGGCCCGCCCGACGACGAGTCCCAGCACTCCGCGCAGTCCATGGAGTGGAAGATCAAGCGCCACTCCAACGACGAGCTGCGCCAGCGCTTCGTCGACATCTGCGTCCCCCAGGCCGAGTCCCTGGGCCTCACCCTGCCCGACCCGGAGCTGAGGTGGAACGAGGAGCGGGGACACCACGACTTCGGCCCGATCGACTGGACGGAGTTCTGGGACGTCCTCAAGGGCAACGGCCCCTGCAACGAACAGCGCATCACCCAGCGCCGGCGCGCCCACGACGAGGGCGCCTGGGTACGGGAAGCGGCCGCGGCCTACGCGGCCAAGCACACCGGCACCGGTGAGACCGGACACGAGACAGGAGCAGCGCGAGCATGAGCACCACCGACTGGCCCCTGTGGGAGGTCTTCGTACGCTCCAGGCGGGGCCTCTCCCACACCCACGCCGGCAGCCTGCACGCACCCGACGCGGAGCTGGCCCTGCGCAACGCCCGCGATCTGTACACCCGGCGCGGCGAGGGCGTCTCGATCTGGGTCGTCCCGGCCGCCGCGATCACCGCCTCCTCGCCCGACGAGAAGGACCCCTTCTTCGAACCGGCCGCGGACAAGCCCTACCGGCACCCGACCTTCTACGAGATCCCGGAAGGGGTGAAGCACCTGTGACCGCCACCGTCCCCGCGACCGCCGCGCTCGCCCTCGGCGACGACGCCCTGGTGCTCTCCCACCGCCTCGGCGAGTGGGCCGGACACGCTCCCGCCCTGGAGGAGGAGGTCGCTCTCGCCAACATCGCCCTCGATCTGCTGGGCCAGGCCCGCGTGCTGCTGTCCATGGCCGGCGACGAGGACGAACTGGCCTATCTGCGCGAGGAGCGGGCCTTCCGCAACCTCCAGCTGGTCGAGCAGCCGAACGGCGATTTCGCCCACACGATCGCCCGCCAGCTGTACTTCTCCACCTACCAGCAGCTCCTCTACGCCGAACTGGCCGCAGGGAACGGCCCGTTCGCGCCCCTCGCCGCCAAGGCGGTCAAGGAGGTCGCCTACCACCGTGACCACGCCGAGCAGTGGACACTGCGGCTCGGCGACGGCACCGAGACCAGTCACGAGCGGATGCAGCGCGCCTGCGACGCGCTGTGGCGGTTCACCGGGGAGATGTTCCAGCCGGTGGAGGGCCTCGACGCCGACTGGACGCTCATGGCCGAGCGGTGGCTCCAGTCCGTCCGGGACGTCCTCGGCCGTGCCGGTCTCACTCCTCCCGAGGGGCCGCGCACCGGGGCCTGGGCCGCGGGCGCCGGACGGCAGGGCCTGCACACCGAGCCGTTCGGGCGGATGCTCGCCGAGATGCAGCACCTGCACCGCAGCCACCCGGGGGCGTCATGGTGACCGCCACCGCCCTGGAGGCGGAGCTGCTGGAGCTGGCCGGCTCGGTGCCCGACCCCGAACTGCCCGTGCTCACCCTCCGGGAGCTGGGCGTGGTGCGCTCGGTGCGCGTGCCCGGGCCGGACACGGTCGAGGTCGACCTGACGCCCACCTACACCGGCTGCCCGGCGATCGAGGCGATGGCTCTCGACATCGAGCGGGTGCTGCGCGCCCACGGCATGCGCGAGGTCACCGTCCGCACGGTGCTCGCGCCCGCCTGGTCGACCGACGACATCACACCCGAGGGACGTCACAAGCTCCAGGAGTTCGGCATCGCTCCCCCGCGCGTGGGCCACACCGTGGGCCCGGTCCCGCTGGCGCTCGGCCCGACCCGGACGCAGGACGCGCAGGCCGCTCCGGTGTGCTGTCCGCACTGCGGCTCCGCCGACACCGAGCTGCTGAGCCGGTTCTCCTCCACCGCCTGCAAGGCGCTGCGCCGCTGCCTTGCCTGCCGTGAACCGTTCGACCACTTCAAGGAGTTGTGATGGCGCGCTTCCACCCGCTCCCGGTGGCCGCGGTCGACCGGCTCACCGACGACTCCGTCGCCCTCACCCTCACCGTCCCGCCCGGGCTGCGCGAGGAGTACCGGCACGCCCCCGGCCAGCACCTCGCGCTGCGCCGCCGGGTCGACGGCGCGGAGATCCGGCGCACGTACTCGATCTGCTCCCCCGCCCCCGACCCGGCCGGTGAGGGACCGAGCACCCTGCGGGTGGGTGTGCGGCTGGTCGAGGGCGGGGCCTTCTCCGCCTACGCGCTGAAGGAGATCAACGTCGGCGACGAGCTGGAGGTGATGACCCCGGCCGGTCGCTTCACCCTCCAGCCGGCCCCGGGCCTGTACGCGGCGGTCGTCGGCGGCAGCGGCATCACCCCGGTGCTGTCGATCGTGTCGACCCTGCTGGCACGCGAACCCGAGGCCCGGTTCTGCCTGATACGCGGCGACCGTACGGCCGCCTCGACGATGTTCCTGGAGGAGGTCGCCGACCTGAAGGACCGCTACCCGGAGCGGTTTCAGCTGGTGACCGTGCTCTCCCGGGAGGAGCAGCAGGCGGGCCTGCCCTCCGGCCGGCTCGACCGGGAACGGCTTGCGGGGCTGCTGCCCGCGCTG
Source organism: Streptomyces sp. NPDC031379 (assembly GCF_055569615.1). Taxonomy (NCBI): domain Bacteria; kingdom Bacillati; phylum Actinomycetota; class Actinomycetes; order Kitasatosporales; family Streptomycetaceae; genus Streptomyces; species Streptomyces sp. NPDC031379. The sequence continues at coordinate 163,160 of NZ_JBVIIT010000022.1, forward strand.
CTGCCGGTGGAGCGGGTGGCGGGGTGGTTCCTGTGCGGGCCGTTCGGGCTGGTGCGGGGCGCCGAGGAGGCGCTGCGCGGGCTGGGCGTGGACCGGTCCCGGATCCACCAGGAGATCTTCCACGTGGACGCGGGATCCCCACCGGCGGCCGCCGTCCCGGCGCCCGCGCACAGCACCGTCACCGCCCGGCTCGACGGACGCGGTGGCACCTGGCCGGTGCGCAAGGGGGAGTCGCTGCTGGAGACGGTCCTGCGCAACCGCCCCGACGCGCCCTACGCCTGCAAGGGCGGGGTCTGCGGGACCTGCCGGGCCTTCCTGGTCTCGGGCGAGATCCGCATGGACCGCAACTTCGCGCTGGAGTCGGAGGAGACGGAGGCCGGGTATGTGCTGGCCTGCCAGTCGCACCCGGTGACGGAGAAGGTGGAGCTGGACTTCGACCGCTGACGCACCGTTCCCTTCTCCTAGAACCTGTTCTATCTTGACGGCCCGTCAGGCGAACTGCCGGACCAACCGTCAGACGACCGGATCCGCCGGGAGGACAGGCCGTGGACTTCACCTTCACCGAGGAACAGCGGGCGGCGGCCGAGGCGGCGCGGGGGGTGTTCGCCGACGTCGTACCGGACGCGGTGCCCAGCCCGGCGCTCACCGTCGGTGCCGTGGCCGAGGGCTTCGACCGGGAGCTGTGGGCCCGGCTCGCCGGCACGGACCTGCTGAGTCTGCTCCTGGACGAGGCACACGGCGGGGCGGGCCTCGACGCGATCGCGCTGTGCCTGGTGCTCCGGGAGTCCGCCGGGGTGCTCGCACGGGTGCCGCTGCTGGAGCACAGCGCCGCCGCGGCGGCCGTACAGGCCTATGGCACGGCGGAGACGGCGGGCCGCCTGCTGGCGCGGGCCGGCCGCGGTGAGCTGGTGCTGACCGTCGCGGCGAACGGGCGGACCGGCCACGATCCGGCCGAGCTGGCCGTCACCGCACGGCGGGAGGGCCCGGACTGGGTGCTGGACGGCGCGCAGACGGCGGTGCCGTGGGCGTACGACGCGGACCTCGTCGTCGTTCCGGCGCACCTCGAGGGCACCGGCGCCGACCGGACGGTGCTCGCGCTCGTGCCGCGCGAGGCGGACGGGGTCACCCTGGCCGAGCAGGTGTCCACCAGCGGGGAGCGGCTCGCCGAGCTGCGCCTGGCGTCCGCGCGGATCGACGGGGCGGATGTCATCGAGGCCGACGGCGCGTGGGAGTGGCTGCACGCGCTGCTCACGACCGGCACCTGCGCGCTGGCACTCGGGCTGGGCGAGCGGGTGCTGCGGATGACCAGCGAGTACACCGGCAAGCGGGAGCAGTTCGGGCATCCGATCGCGACCTTCCAGGCCGTGGCCGTGCAGGCAGCGGACCGGTACATCGACCTGCGCGCCATGGAGGCCACCCTGTGGCAGGCCGCGTGGCGGATCGCCTCGGGTACGCCGGGTGCGCTGCCCGCCGCCGGTGACGTCGCGGTGGCGAAGATCTGGGCGGCGGAGGGCGTGCGCCGGGTGGTGCAGACGGCGCAGCATCTGCACGGCGGGTTCGGTGCCGACACCGACTACGCGCTGCACCGGTATCACGCCTGGGCCAAGCACCTGGAGCTGGCGCTCGGCCCGGCCGCGGCGTACGAGGAGCGGCTCGGGGACCTGCTGGCGGCACACCCGCTCGCCTGATCGCGGGGCCGCGGTCCCCGACGGGGCACCGGTCGCCGGGCGCCCGCCGCGCGCTGTGCGGCCGGCTCACGACCGGTGTGCGGCCGCCACGCATCGGGCGCGGCCGCCGTCGGCGGTCTACTGGACGAAGCCCGGCTTGCCGTCGTCCGTGATCACCGGGCGGCCCGCGGCCTCCCAGATCTGCATACCGCCGTCGACGTTGACCGCGTCGATGCCCTGCTGGACCAGGTACATGGTGACCTGGGCCGAGCGGCCGCCCGAGCGGCAGATGACGTGGACACGGCCGTCCTGCGGAGCGGCCTCGGTCAGCTCGCCGTAGCGGGCCACGAACTCACTGATGGGGATGTGCAGCGCCCCTTCGGCGTGACCCGCCTGCCACTCGTCGTCCTCGCGGACGTCCAGCAGGAAGTCGCCGTCCTTGAGGTCCGCGACCCCGACCGTGGGCACACCAGCTCCGAAATTCATGTCTCCGACGCTACCCGAAGCCGGGTCCGGCTCAGCCCTGCCCCAGCAGGTCCGCCAGCTCGGCCTCGCGCTGGGCGATGTCGGCGCGCAGCTTGCCGGCGATCTCGTCGAGCAGCCCGTCGGGGTCGTCGGGGGCGAGGCGGAGCATGCCGGCGATGGCACTGTCCTCCAGCTCGCGGGCGACGAGGGTCAGCAGCTCCTTGCGCTGGGAGAGCCATTCGAGGCGGGCGTACAGCTCCTCGGCGGGGCTCGGGTGGCGCTCGGACGGCACCGGGCCGGCCGCCCACTCCTCGGCCAGCTCCTGGAGCAGCGTCTCGTCTCCGCGGGCGTAGGCGGCGTTGACGCGGGTGATGAACTCCTCGCGCCGCTGCCGCTCCTCTTCCTCCTGCGCCAGGTCGGGATGGGCCTTGCGGGCCAGCTCCCGGTAGAGCTTGCGGGCCTCCTCGCTGGGACGCACCCGCTGCGGGGGCCGTACCGCCTGGTCGGTGAGCATGGCGGTGGCCTCCGGGTACAGGCCGTCACCGTCCATCCAGCCGTGCAGCAGCTCCTCGACACCCGGCATCGGCAGCACCCAGGCGCGGGCCTCCGCGGCACGCCGGATGTCCTCGGGGTCCTGGGTGAGGGCGGCCTTCGCCTCGGCGATCTCGGCGTCCAGCTGCTCGATACGGACGTAGAGCGGGCCGAGTCGCTGATCGTGCAGCCGGGAGAAGTTCTCGACTTCGACGCGGAAGGTCTCCACCGCGATCTCGTACTCGATCAACGCCTGCTCGGCGGCCCGGACGGCCTGCTCGAGCCGTTCCTCGGGCCGCGGTGCCTGGGTCTGATCGGCTTCCGGGGTCGTCACGCGACCAGCGTAGCGCTGCGCCCGGCCCGCACCGAGAACCGAGGCTCCGGGGCGACGGCCCGTACCGGGTCTCGCGCTTCCGGGGCGACGGCCCGTACCGGGTCTCGCGGTGAGGGGGCCGGCACCTCGCCACGGGGCGGGCGCCCGGCCGGCGGCCGCCGGCCCGCCGTGGCCGGGCGTGCCGTTCCCCGCGCCTCTGCGAGACCGCCCTCTCCCCCCGGCCCGGCGGCTGTCGCTCAGACCCCCGTCTCGGCCGCTATCCGCCCCGCCCGTACCCCCGCGACCAGCTCCGCGTGGTCCGCCTCGGTGCGATCGGCGTAGGCGACGGCGAAGCCGGCCATCGCCTCGTCCAGCTCCTCGTTCTTGCCGCAGTAGCCGGCGATGAGCCGCGGGTCGGCGCTGTGCGAGTGGGCGCGGGCCAGCAGGGCGCCGGTCATACGGCCGTAGTCGTCGACCTGGTCGGCGGCGAGGGCGGCCGGGTCGACGCTGCCCTTGCGGTTGCGGAACTGGCGCACCTGGAAGGCCCGGCCGCCGACCGTGGTCCAGCCCAGCAGGATGTCGCTGACCACCTGCATCCGCTTCTGCCCGAGGACCACCCGGCGGCCCTCGTGCTCCCCGGGCGGCACCTCGAAACCGGCCGTGAGCAGGTGCGGGACCAGAACCGAGGGGCGGGCCTCCTTCACCTGGAGCACCAGCGGCTGCTCGCGGTGGTCGAGGAGCAGCACGACGTAGGACCGGGTGCCGACGCTGCCGGTGCCGACCACCCGGAAGGCCACGTCGTGGACCGCGTGCCGGGCGAGCAGGGGGTGCCGGTCCTCGCTGAGGGTGTGCACATACGCCTCCAGGGAGGCGGCGACCTGTGCGGCCTCGGCATCCGGGATCCTGCGCAGCACCGGCGGTGCGTCCACGAACCGGCGTCCGCCGTCCTGAACCGTCTCGGTCGACTTCGCCGCGAACCGGCCGCTCGTGTTGGCCCGGGCCTTCTCCGAGACCCGCTGCAGTGTGCCGAGCAGGTCGTGGGCGTCGGTGTGGGAGACCAGTTCCTCGTCGGCGATGGCGTTCCAGGCGTCCAGCACGGGCAGCTTGGCCAGCAGCCGCATGGTGCGCCGGTAGGCGCCGACCGCGTCCTGGGCCGCCGCACGGCAGGTGTCCTCGTCGGCGCCGGCCTCCCGCCCGGCGAGCACCAGCGAGGCCGCGAGCCGCTTGAGGTCCCACTCCCAGGGACCGTGCACGGTCTCGTCGAAGTCGTTGAGGTCGATCACCAGGTCACCGCGGGCGTCGCCGTACAGGCCGAAGTTGGCCGCATGCGCGTCACCGCAGATCTGGGCTCCGATCCTGGTCATGGGGGTGCGGGCCAGGTCGTACGCCATGAGTCCGGCGGATCCGCGCAGGAAGGCGAAGGGCCCGGCCGCCATCCGGCCCACCCTCATGGCGGTCAGCTCGGGGATGCGGCCGGCGTTGGACTCCTCGACCGCGCTCACCGCGTCGGGGCGGGCGGCGTCCAGGTCGAGGGCGCGGTGCGCAGCGCGCGGCACGCTCGCGCGGAGCGCCTTGCCCTCCTCCTTGGGGGATCCCTGCGCCGGCCACCGGGCGAATCCGCGCACCCGGGGCAGCCTGCCCGCCCCCGGGCCCGCCGCGTCTCCCACGTCCACACCGGTTCCGGCCACCGCGACCGCCTCCCCCGAACTATCCGCGCGCCCCCGAACAGGCGTCGGTACGTACATCAACTCGGGGAGACCGTACAGCGGGTGGCCGAAACGCGTCAGAGCCTGTGGACAACTCGATGCCTGGGGAAAACCGCCCGGCGCCCCGCCCCGGCCGCACACCGCCCCCGGCCCCCCGGTCCCCCGGCCCTCACGCCCTCACGCCCTCAGGAACGCCAACACCGCCAGCACCCTCCGATGCGTCTCCTCGGCCGGCGGCAGATCCAGCTTGGTGAGGATGTTCCCGATGTGCTTGCCGACGGCTGCCTCGGAGACCACCAGGCGGCGGGCGATCGCCGCGTTGGACCTGCCCTCGGCGACCAGCGCCAGCACCTCCCGCTCGCGCGGGGTGAGCCGCTCCAGCGGGTCACGGCGACGGCGCAGCAACTGCCGTACGACCTCGGGGTCCACGACCGTGCCGCCGTCGGCGACCTCGTCCAGCGCGGCGACGAATTCCTCGACCTGGCCGACCCGGTCCTTCAGCAGATAGCCGACACCGGTGCCGTCCCCGGAGTCCAGCAGATCGGCGGCGTAGGCGCGCTGCACGTACTGGCTGAGGACCAGCACCGGCAGCGTCGGCCGCCGGGTGCGCAGGCGGACGGCGGCGTGCAGTCCCTCGTCCTGGAAGCCGGGCGGCATCCGGACGTCGGTCACGACGATGTCCGGGTCGTGCTCGTCGGCCGCGGCGAGCAGCGCGTCCGCGTCGCCGACCGCGGCCGCCACCTCGTGCCCGAACCGGCCGAGCAGCCCGATCAGGCCCTCCCGCAGCAGCACGCTGTCCTCGGCGAGGACTACGCGGAGCGTTCGGCCGGTTCCCGGGGCTCGCAAGGCTGGCAAGGCAACTCCACACGCAGCAGGGTCGGTCCGCCCACCGGACTGGACAGGGTGAGTGTGCCATCGAGCACCGACACCCGGTCGGCGAGCCCGGTCAGCCCGCTGCCCGCACCGGCCCGCGCGCCGCCCCGGCCGTCGTCGCGCACCTCCAGCACGAGCCTCCCGTCCCGGTGTTCGCCCCGTACACGCGCGCGTACGGCGCCGCTGTGCCGCGAAACGTTGGCGAGCGCCTCGCAGACGACGAAGTAGGCGGCGGACTCGACGGCCGGGGTCAGCCGCCCGGGCAGATCCAGGTCGACGTCCACGGGGATGTCGGAGCGGTCCGCGGCGTCGAGCGCGGCCGCCTGGAGTCCGTAGTCGGTCAGGACCTTGGGATGGATGCCGTGGATCAGCTCGCGCAGTTCGGCGAGGGCCAGGCCCGCCTCCTGGTGGGCCTTGGCGAGTTGGTCGGCCAGCGGTCCGGGCGGCGCGTCCAGCCGGGCCAGCCCGAGGGTCATGGTGAGGGCGACGAGCCGTTGCTGGGCGCCGTCGTGCAGGTCGCGTTCGATGCGCCGGCGTTCCGCCTCGAAGGCGTCCAGCAACCGGACCCGGGAACGGGTGAGTTCGACCACCCGCGCGCTCGGACCGGGGTCCAGCAGCAGCCGGGTCAGCGCGGCCCGGGCGCCCGCCACGACGCCCAGCAGATAGGCCCCGCACACCAGCAGGGCCAGTCCCGCGAGGGCCGCCCCCAGGGCTTCCGGCCACCCCGTGAGCGTCCACAGCTTGAGCACCTTCACCTCGCGGCCCTCGCCGACCGTCGCCATCAGCGGCGGGGCGGCCACCAGGGACAGCGGACAGCCCAGGGCGAGTACGACCGCGAACGCGTCGACCGGCCACAGCACCACGGCGAACAGCAGGGCGTACCCCAGTTCCCGCCAGGTGGCCCGCTCGCGCAGCCTGGTCGCCAGCCAGGCCCGGGGACCGGTGTCCGTCGGCGCGCGGTGCCGGTCCGGGACCGGCACGGCCTCGACGAGGCGCAGTCTGCGCCGCTCCACCGCGGCCACCGGGATGCCGGCGAGCGCCGCGGCCACCAGCAGCGCGAGGCCCACCAGAACGACGGCGAGTGCGGTGCCGGCCACCACGGTGACGGTGATCGCCACGAGGGTCACGGCGCCGGCCGGCACCCCCGTGCACAGGTAGGCGGCCGACCGCCAGGGCCAGACCGACAGCGCGTAGGCGGGCCGGGTGAGGGCTTGCCACACGTTCCTGGAGGGCTGCATGCGGATCACCGTAGGGGCCGCGCACGGGACCGGACCATCCGTCCAGGGGGAGGTCCGGGGGTATGCCTGGCCCTACCCCAGGTGTCGGCCCTGGCGCACTGCGCAGCGGCACACCCGGACGGTTTCGTGGACCTCGGAGACGGAACGGCCCCAGGCCCCGACCAGCCGCCCGACCGGCCGCTCCTCCACGTCTCCGGCCCTCCACCCCCAGCCCTCCACGCCCCCACCTCCTCCACCTCCCCCACCGACCAACCTCTCACCCAAGGGAATCGAATGAACGAGCCCGCGATCGCCCTGCACCGCCTCACCCGGCGCCACGGAACGGGCGCCGGCACCGTCACCGCACTCGACCAGGTCACGCTCGCCTTCCCGCGAGGAAGTTTCACCGCCGTCATGGGCCCGTCCGGGTCCGGGAAGTCGACCCTGCTGCAGTGCGCGGCGGGCCTGGACCGGCCCACCTCCGGATCGGTGATCGTCGGCGGCACGGAGCTGACGGAGCTGAGCGAGCGCCGGCTGACCCTGCTGCGGCGCGAACGCATCGGCTTCGTCTTCCAGGCGTTCAACCTCGTGCCGTATCTGACCGCCGAGCAGAACGTCGCCCTGCCCCTGCGCCTGGCCGGCCGCCGCCCCTCCCGCGCGCGGGTCCGCGAGGTGCTCGGCCAGGTGGGTCTCGCGCACCGCGCACGGCACCGCCCGGCCGAACTCTCCGGTGGCCAGCAGCAACGCGTGGCCCTGGCACGCGCCCTGGTCACCGGCCCGGAGGTCCTCTTCGGTGACGAGCCGACCGGGGCCCTGGACTCCCGTACCGGCCACGAGGTGCTGGACCTGCTGCGCGGCATGGCCGGTGAGGGCCGGACCGTCGTCATGGTCACGCACGACCCGGTGGCCGCCTCGTACGCGGATCGGGTCGTCCTCCTCGTCGACGGGCGGCTGCACGGCGAACTCGCCGGAGCGGACGCGGACGCGATCGCCACCCGCACGGCACGCCTGGAGGCCGTCGCATGCTGACTCTCGCCCTGCACACGCTGCGTGCCCGGGCATCCGCCTTCGTGGGCGGTTTCGTCGCCCTGGCCCTCGGTACCGCCCTGCTCACCGTGACGGGCCTGGCCCTCGCCGCCTCCCTGGACGCCCCGCACCGCACACCGCAGCGGTTCGCCGCCGCTCCGGTCGTCGTCCAGGGCGCCGGCACCCTGCGCGTGCCCACGGCTACCGGAGACCGGGTCCGGGAACTGGCCCGGCCCAGACCCGTACCCGCCGCCGTCGTGGAGAAGTTGCGGCGGCTGGGAACCGTCGTCGAGGACCGGTCGTTCCCTGTACGAGCGGACGGAGGACCGGCGGAACTGGTCGGACACCCCTGGTCCACCGCGCCCTTCGCCCGCTACGGCCTCGACGCCGGCCGCGCCCCCCGCCGCGCCGACGAGGTCGTCGTCACCGGTGACTGGGCCCGCCCGGGCACCCGGCTCCGCACCGACCGCGGCCGGGTGCGGGTGGTGGGCACGGTCCCCGGACGCGACTTCGAGCACGCCGTCTTCTACACCGACGCGCGAGCGGCCGAACTGGCCCCGGTCAGCACCCAGTTGGTGACGGACGTCGAGCCGGCGTCCGTGACGGAGGTGGTGCGCGGCACCGGAGCCCGGGTCCTCACCGGCGACGGGCGCCGCGGTGCCGAGCCCGGCCCCGCCCGTGACCGGGAGGCGCTGACCGCGCTGAACGCCCTGTTCGGCACGGCCGGCGGAGTCGCCGCCTTCGTGTCGGTGTTCGTCGTGGCGTCGACGTTCGCCTTCGCGGTCGCCCAACGGCGCCGGGAGTTCGGGCTGCTGCGCGCCGCCGGAGCCACCCCGGGCCAGGTCCGGCGGCTGGTCACCGCCGAGGCGCTGCTGGTCGGCACGCTCGCCTCGGCCACGGGCTGCGCGCTCGGCGGGTGTCTGGCGCCGCTCCTGATCGCCCGGGTCGTCGCCGAGGGCCTCGCCCCGCCCTGGTTCCGCCCCGGTGGCCAAGGCTGGCCGTACCACCTGGCCTTCTGGACCGGTCTGCTCGTCGCATTGTGCGGGGTGCTGGCCGCCTCCCGACGGGCGGGCCGCATCGGCCCGTTGCAGGCGCTGCGCGAAGCCGACGTGGACGCCCGTGCGACGACCTGGGGCCGCCGGATCGCAGGTGGGGCGCTGCTGCTGACGGCCGCCGTCACCCTCGCGGCGGCGCTGGCCGGTGAACCGGGTGAGCTGCTGCACCGCAAGTCGTACGTCAGCCGCCCGATGCTGGTGACGGGAGCGGTCGCGCTGCTCGCACCGGCCCTGGTGCGGCCGTTGGTGCGCGCGCTGGTCCGGCTGCCCGGCATCACGGGTCTGCTGGTGCGGGAGAGCGCGGCGGGCGCGGTGCGGCGCACGGCGGCGATCGCCGCGCCCGTGCTCGTCACGGTCGCCCTCGCGGCCGCGCTGCCGGGCACCACCGCGACGCTGGACGCGGCGCGGGCCGCCGAGGCGCACGCGCGGACGACCGCCGCGTTCGTCGTCAGCCCGCCGGCCGGGGCGGGCTTCGACGCGGCCACCCTGCGGCGGCTGCGGGCGGTGCCGGGCGCCGAGGTGTCGGCGACCGCGTCGGACGAGGTGTACGTCCTGGAGGACGGTGTCGCCCTGATCAGGTCCGGGGCCCGGGCCGCCGACCCGGCCGGACTCGCCGCGACCACCCGCCTGCCGCTCACGGCCGGGGACGTCCGCGCCCTCGACGACGACTCGATCATCGTCAACGAGGAGTGGCAGCGGCACACCGTCGGCTCACGCGTCACCGTCCGGCTCGGCGACGGCACCCGGCGCACCCTGCGGATCGCCGCGGTGATGGCCACCGGAACCGGTGACAACGGCGTGTACGTCACCCGGCGCAACGCCCCGGGCGCCCCCGTGGACCGGGTCGACGTCGCCGTCACCGAGGGCGCGGACCCGGCCGCGGTGGCCGCGGGGCTGCGCGCGGCCGTACGGGAGGCGTACGGCCGGGTCCGCACCGGGCAGCAGTGGGTGGAGGCCGGTCACCCGGCCGGCGACCGCGTCACCCGGCTCGGGATGGTGCTGGTCCTGGGCATCGCTCTCGCCTACACCGGGATCTGTGTGACCAACACCATGGTGATGGCGCACCGGGATCGTCTGCGCGACCTGGCCGGCCTGCGGCTGACCGGAGCGACCAGAGGGCAACTGCTGCGGCTGGTGGCCCTGGAGGCGCTGACGGTCACAGCGGTCGGCACCCTGCTCGGTCTGTTCACCGCCGCCCTGCACCTCGCCGGGATCACGGCCGCCCTGCATCTGCTGTCGGCCCCTGTGGTCGTGCGGGTGCCCTGGACCGTGATCGGCTCCACGGTGGGCGCCTGCGCGCTGCTCGCCGTGAGCGCCGCGACCGTCCCGGCCGCCGTCTCACTGCGCCGTCGCGGCGCCTGAGAGCTTCCTCACAAGGAAAGGGGCACAAAACGACTACGGGCCCACCGTTTTCACGATGGGCCCGTGGCCTTTGTGTGCGCGAGGGGGGAGTTGAACCCCCACGCCCTTGCGGGCACTGGAACCTGAATCCAGCGCGTCTGCCTATTCCGCCACCCGCGCATTGGGTGTGTCTTCCGGCTTCGGCCCTTTCGGGCTGGCCCCTTCCGACATCCAGAACATTAGCACGTCGTACGGGGTGGGTTCACATCCCTTCCCCGCCGCCCGGCCCGCATCCCGCCGCCCACTCGCGTATCAAGGAGTACCGGTTCACGTATCAACCTCGTACCGGTCCCGGCCATCTCCGCAGGAGACGGACCGGGTGCACAGCCAGGTGCGGGACACTGGACTTCGCCCCCCTCTACGATCCATGCCGGGAAGAGGTCCCGGAGCGGGTCCCCGGAGGAGTTCCCGGACGAGTTCCGGGGAGGAGTTCGAAGGGGAGCCGCTGGGGGAACCGGCTGATTGCCGGGCGCGTAGATACGATCAGTGAGCAGTACCCGCAGTACCCGGCAAGGCAGCGGCACACAGCAGGGCAAGGCAACGGCAGCGACGGAGGAGGTGCCCCATGGGAGTCCTGAAGAAGTTCGAGCAGCGTCTCGAAGGTCTGGTGAACGGCACCTTCGCCAAGGTCTTCAAGTCCGAGGTCCAGCCCGTGGAGATCGCCGGCGCGCTCCAGCGGGAGTGCGACAACAACGCCACCATCTGGAACCGTGACCGCACGGTCGTACCCAACGACTTCATCGTGGAGCTGAGCACGCCGGACTTCGAGCGGCTCAGCCCCTACTCCGGGCAGCTCGGCGACGAGCTGGCCGGGATGGTGCGCGACTACGCAAAGCAGCAGCGCTACACCTTCATGGGCCCGATCAAGGTCAACCTGGAGAAGGCCGACGACCTGGACACCGGCCTGTACCGGGTGCGCTCGCGCACCCTGGCCTCCTCCAGCAGCCAGCAGGCCCCCGCCGCCCCGGCGGCCGGCCGCCCCGGTCAGGGCGCCCCGGGCGGCTACGGCCACCCGCCGGCCGCGCCCGCCGGAGCCCCCCCGATGCCCTCCGCGCCGCCGCCCGGCGCCCGCCCCGGTGGCTACGGCTATCCCCAGCCCGCCACCCAGCGGCCCGCGGCCGCCCCGATGAGCGGCGGGCGCACCCGCTACTGGATCGAGATCAACGGCACCCGCCACCAGATCTCCCGCCCGACACTGGTGATGGGCCGCAGCACCGAAGCCGACGTGCGGATCGACGACCCCGGCGTCTCCCGCCGGCACTGCGAGATCCGGACCGGAACGCCCTCGACGATCCAGGATCTCGGCTCCACCAACGGCATCGTGGTGGACGGGCAGCACACCACCCGCGCTACGCTCCGCGACGGCTCGCGGATCGTCGTGGGCAGCACCACCGTTATCTATAGGCAAGCCGAAGGGTGAAGCGGGGGCAATGTCAGAGCTGACCCTCACGGTCATGCGGCTGGGTTTCCTGGCCGTACTGTGGCTGTTCGTGATCGTGGCCGTGCAGGTCATCCGGAGCGACCTGTTCGGTACGCGCGTCACCCAGCGCGGATCGCGTAGGGAGGCCGGGCGCCAGCAGCAGCAGGCGGCCCGGCAGCAGGCGCCCCGGCAGCAGGCCGCGCCCCCGCAGCAGCGCGGCCAGCAGGGCGGCGGCGGCCGGCGCGGCCGCAACGCCCCCACCAAGCTGGTCGTGACCGAGGGCACCCTGACCGGCACCACGGTCGCGCTGCAGGGCCAGACGATCACGCTGGGCCGGGCGCACGACTCCACGATCGTGCTGGACGACGACTACGCCTCCAGCCGCCATGCCAGGATCTACCCGGACCGCGACGGCCAGTGGATCGTCGAGGATCTCGGCTCCACCAACGGCACGTACCTGGACCGGTCCCGGCTGACGACTCCCACGCCGATCCCGCTGGGCGGGCCGATCCGCATCGGCAAGACCGTCATCGAGCTGCGGAAGTAGTACGACAATGAGCGAGCGGAGCGAGCACGCAGCGGCAGGCCGCCACCCGGTCTCCGGCGCGCTCCCGACCGGAGGGTGGGCAGTGTGGCTCGACACGACCGGCTGTACCCGGAGCCGACGGGCGAGGTGCGCATGAGTCTGTCACTGCGCTTTGCCGCCGGATCGCACAAGGGCATGATCCGGGAGGGCAACGAGGACTCCGGTTACGCCGGTCCCCGCCTGCTCGCGATCGCGGACGGCATGGGCGGCCAGGCGGCGGGCGAGGTCGCCTCCTCCGAGGTCATCTCCACCCTGGTCACGCTCGACGACGACGTGCCCGGATCCGACATCCTGACCTCCCTCGGCGTGGCCGTGCAGCGGGCCAACGACCAGCTGCGGGCCATGGTCGAGGAGGACCCCCAGCTCGAGGGCATGGGGACGACCCTGACCGCCCTGCTGTGGACCGGGCAGCGGCTCGGCCTGGTGCACGTCGGCGACTCGCGCGCGTATCTGCTGCGGGACGGCGTGCTGACCCAGATCACGCAGGACCACACCTGGGTGCAGCGGCTCGTGGACGAGGGCCGGATCACCGAGGAAGAGGCCACCACCCACCCGCAGCGCTCCCTGCTGATGCGCGCCCTCGGCAGCGGCGAGCACGTCGAGCCCGACCTGTCGATCCGCGAGGTCCGGGCCGGCGACCGCTATCTGATCTGCTCCGACGGCCTGTCCGGCGTCGTCTCCCACCAGACGATGGAGGAGACCCTCGCCAGCTACCAGGGCCCGCAGGAGACCGTGCAGGAGCTGATCCAGCTCGCGCTGCGCGGCGGCGGCCCCGACAACATCACCGTCATCGTCGCCGACGTCCTGGACCTGGACACCGGTGACACCCTCGCCGGGCAGCTGTCCGACCAGCCGGTCGTGGTCGGCGCCGTCGCCGAGAACCAGCACCACCTGCACGACAACGGCATCATGCAGACCCCGGCCGGCCGCGCCTCCCACCTGGGCCGTCAGGGCCACGGAGGCGGCGAGTTCGGGCCGCCCGGCTCCGGCGACACCACCGGGTACGTCCCGGCCGGCGGCTTCGAGGACTACGCCGACGGCGACTTCACCAAGCCGCGCAAACAGCGCAAGTGGCTGAAGAGATCCCTCTACGGCGGTCTCGCCCTCGCCGTCATCGGCGGCGGCCTGTACGGCGGCTACCGCTGGACGCAGACGCAGTACTACGTCGGCGTCAAGGACGAGCACGTCGCGCTGTACCGCGGGATCAGCCAGGACCTGGCGTGGGTCTCGCTGTCGGAGGTGGAGAAGGACCACCCCGAGATCGAACTCAAGTACCTGCCGCCCTACCAGCAGAAGCAGGTCAAGAACACGATCGCGGCGGGCGGTCTGAAGCAGGCCCAGACGAAGATCGAGGCACTGACCGTGCAGGCCTCCGCGTGCCGGAAGCAGGCGGAGCGCACGGCGGCCGAGAGCGAGAAGAACGCGAAGACGGGGCAGGGCGAGGCCGGAGGCACCACGGGAACCACCCGTACCTCCTTCACGTCCAAGGCATCACCGACGCCCGACCCGTCGAAGCCGTCGTCCTCGACGACGGCCCCGACCTCGCCCTCGAAGTCTCCGAAACCGTCCACGACCGCCACGCCCAACCCCGGCCCGAGCCTCTCCGAGGATGAGCAGAAGGTCGTCGATCAGTGCGGCAAGCAGTAAGCACGCCGTGAGAGGCCCCGTCACACGATGAGCAGTACTTCCAATTCGCCGACGCACCACACGTCCACGATCGGCGCGATCGGCGCGCCGAGCCGCCGCAACACCGAGCTGGCCCTGCTGGTCTTCGCCGTGGCCATCCCGGTGTTCGCCTACGCCAACGTGGGTCTGGCCCTCAACGACCAGGTGCCCGCGGGACTGCTGAGCTACGGCCTCGGTCTCGGCCTGCTGGCCGGTGTCGCCCATCTCGGCGTGCGGAAGTTCGCCCCGTACGCCGACCCGCTGCTGCTGCCGCTGGCCACCCTGCTGAACGGGCTCGGGCTGGTGTGCATCTGGCGGCTGGACCAGTCGAAGCTGCTGCAGTCGCTGCCCAACTTCGTCACGGCCGCGCCCCGCCAGCTGCTGTACACCGCGCTGGGCATCGCCCTGTTCGTCGTCGTGCTGATCTTCCTGAAGGACCACCGTGTCCTGCAGCGCTACACCTACATCTCGATGTTCGGTGCGCTGGTCCTGCTGATCCTGCCGCTGGTGCCCGGACTCGGGGCCAACATCTACGGCGCCAAGATCTGGATCAGGGTCCCCGGCCTGGGATCGCTTCAGCCCGGCGAGTTCGCGAAGATCGTCCTCGCCATCTTCTTCGCCGGCTACCTGATGGTGAAGCGTGACGCCCTGGCCCTCGCCAGCCGCCGCTTCATGGGCCTGTACCTGCCGCGCGGCCGCGACCTCGGCCCGATCCTGGTCGTCTGGGCGATCTCGATCCTCATCCTGGTCTTCGAGACCGACCTCGGTACGTCGCTGCTGTTCTTCGGAATGTTCGTCATCATGCTGTACGTCGCCACCGAGCGGACCAGCTGGATCGTCTTCGGTCTGCTGATGTCCGCGGTCGGCGCCGTCGGCGTGGCGAGCTTCGAACCGCACATCCAGACCCGTGTGCAGGCCTGGCTCGACCCGATGCGCGAGTACAAGCTGAGCCAGGCCGGGGTCCAGGACGGCACCCTGCACTCCGAGCAGGCCATGCAGGCCCTGTGGGCGTTCGGCTCCGGCGGCACCCTGGGCACCGGCTGGGGCCAGGGCCACTCCGACCTGATCCGGTTCGCCGCCAACTCCGACTTCATCCTCGCCACCTTCGGCGAGGAGCTGGGCCTGGCGGGCATCATGGCGATCCTGCTGATCTACGGTCTGATCGTGGAGCGCGGCGTGCGCACCGCCCTCGCCGCCCGCGACCCGTTCGGCAAGCTGCTCGCCATCGGCCTGTCCGGCGCCTTCGCGCTGCAGGTCTTCGTCGTAGCCGGCGGTGTGATGGGCCTCATCCCGCTGACCGGTATGACGATGCCGTTCCTCGCGTACGGCGGTTCGTCGGTGCTGGCCAACTGGGCGCTGATCGGCATCCTCATCCGCATCAGCGACACCGCCCGACGCCCGGCGCCCGCGCCCGCGGCCAACCCCGACGCCGAGATGACCCAGGTGGTCCGCCCGTCATGAACAAGCCCCTGCGCCGGATCGCGATCTTCTGCGGCCTGCTCGTCCTGACCCTGCTGCTGCGGGACAACTGGCTCCAGTACCTCAAGGCCGACAGCCTGAAGGACGACCCGAAGAACCGCCGTGTCACCATCGCCCGCTACGCCACCCCGCGCGGCGACATCGTCGTGGACGGCGACCCGATCACCGGGTCCACCGAGACCAGCAAGACCGGTCTGAACGACCTGAAGTACAAGCGGACCTACAAGAACGGCCCCATGTGGGCGCCGGTCACCGGTTACGCCTCGCAGGCCTTCGGCGCGACCCAGCTGGAGTCCCTCGACGACGGCATCCTCACCGGCAACGACGACCGGCTGTTCTTCCGCAAGACCCTGGACATGATCACCGGCAAGGAGCAGCAGGGCGGCAACGTCGTCACCACGCTGAACGCCGCCGCGCAGAAGGCCGCGTACGACGGTCTGAAGTCCCGGGGCGGCAAGGGCGCCGTCGTCGCCCTGGAGCCGTCCACCGGCAAGATCCTGGCGCTGGCCTCCTACCCGTCGTACGATCCCTCGTCCTTCGCGGGCAACTCCACCGACGTGGACGCCAAGGCGTGGAACAAGCTGCAGAAGAAGAACAACCCGGCCGACCCGATGCTGAACCGGGCGCTGCGCGAGACCTACCCGCCGGGCTCCACCTTCAAGGTGGTCACCGCGGCGGCCGCGCTGGAGAACGGCAAGTACACCTCGGCCGACCAGAGGACCGAGTCCCCGCTGCCGTGGACCATGCCGGGCACCACGACCCAGCTGAAGAACGAGGGCAACATCCCGTGCGAGAACGCCACCATGCGTGAGGCGCTGCGGGTGTCCTGCAACACCGTCTTCGGCAAGATCGGCTCCGACCTCGGCAACGACAAGATGCTGGCCGAGGCGAAGAAGTTCGGCTTCGACGCCGAGCAGTTCACCCCGGTGCGCTCCAGCGCCTCGGTGTTCTCCGACGACATGAACCAGTCGCAGACCGCGCTGTCCTCCATCGGCCAGTACAACACCGCCGCGACCCCGCTGCAGATGGCCATGGTCGCCTCGGCGGTCGCCAACGACGGCAAGCTGATGAAGCCGTACATGGTCGACGAGCTGCAGTCCTCCAACCTGGACCCGGTCGCCAAGACCGACCCGGAGGAGCTGAGCCGGCCGCTGTCGCCGGAGAACGCGCAGATCCTGCAGTCGATGATGGAGACGGTCGTCAAGGAGGGCACCGGTACGCGGGCGCAGATCCCCGGTGCCGTCGTCGGCGGCAAGACCGGTACCGCCCAGCACGGTGTCGCGAACAGCGAGAACCCGTACGCGTGGTTCATCTCCTACGCCAAGGTCGGCGACAACAGCTCGCCGGTCGCCGTGGCCGTGGTGGTCGAGGACGAGAACGCCAACCGCGACGACATCTCCGGCGGCGGTCTGGCCGCGCCGATCGCGAAGAACGTGATGGAGGCGGTCATCAACTCCAAGAAGTGAGACCTCTCACATCCCCTTCACATCGATGCACGTTGCGATACCGGTCCTGTATCGGGTTACGGGCTTGGCCAGGTCATACAAAGCGAGCCGGGTACGGTAGGCCCGGACGGCAGCCTCGGACGCACATGGATGTGCCGGCCGAGACCGACGGAGAGGGCTGGTAGGTAGCTATGGAAGAGCCGCGTCGCCTCGGCGGCCGGTACGAGCTGGGCCAGGTGCTCGGCCGTGGTGGCATGGCGGAGGTCTACCTCGCGCATGACACCCGCCTCGGCCGCACCGTGGCGGTGAAGACGCTGCGCGCGGACCTCGCGCGTGACCCGTCCTTCCAGGCCCGGTTCCGCCGGGAGGCCCAGTCGGCCGCCTCGCTCAACCATCCCGCGATCGTCGCGGTCTACGACACGGGCGAGGACTACATCGACGGGGTCTCGATCCCGTACATCGTGATGGAGTACGTCGACGGCTCCACGCTCCGTGAGCTGCTGCACTCCGGCCGCAAGCTCCTGCCCGAGCGCGCGATGGAGATGACCATCGGCATCCTCCAGGGTCTGGAGTACGCCCACCGCAGCGGCATCGTCCACCGCGACATCAAGCCGGCGAACGTCATGCTGACCCGCAACGGCCAGGTCAAGGTGATGGACTTCGGCATCGCCCGGGCCATGGGCGACGCCGGCATGACCATGACCCAGACCGCGGCGGTCATCGGCACGGCCCAGTACCTGTCTCCCGAGCAGGCGAAGGGCGAGCAGGTCGACGCCCGCTCGGACCTGTATTCGACCGGCTGCCTCCTCTACGAGCTGTTGACGGTGCGCCCGCCCTTCGTGGGCGACTCGCCGGTGGCCGTCGCCTACCAGCACGTCCGCGAGGAGCCGCAGTCCCCGTCGGTCTTCGACCCCGAGATCACGCCCGAGATGGACGCCATCGTCCTGAAGGCGCTGGTCAAGGACCCGAACTACCGCTACCAGTCGGCTGACGAGATGCGCGCCGACATCGAGGCCTGCCTCGACGGCCAGCCGGTCGCGGCCACGGCCGCCCTGGGCGCGGTGGGCTACGGCGGCTACCCCGACGACCAGCCGACCACGGCCCTGCGCTCGGACGCCGGCGCGGGAGCGACCACCATGCTCCCGCCGATGAGCCCGGACGACGGCTACGGCTACGACGACCGCCCCGACCGCCGCCGCCAGCAGAAGAAGTCCAACACCTCCACGATCCTCCTGGTGGTCGCGGGCGTGCTGGTCCTGATCGGCGCGATCCTGATCGGCAAGTGGGCCTTCGGCGGAGGCAACGCGGACCAGTCCTTCAAGGCCCCGAACTTCGTCGATCACACCTACCCCGAAGCCCAGAAGATGGCGGTGAACTCCGACCTGAAGCTGGCTCCGCCCACGCGGAAGCCGTGCGAGAACCAGCCGAAGGGCTCCGTCTGCTCCCAGGAACCGCCGGCCGGCACGGAAGTGAACAAGGGCGACACGATCACGCTGGTGGTGTCGACCGGCGCGCCCAAGGTCGCGGTGCCCAGTGTCCTCGGCCAGAGCTTCGCCGACGCCAAGGCGACGCTGGAGGGCGACGAGTACCAGTTCAAGGTCGTGCGCAAGGACGAGGTCTCGACGGAGCCGGCGGGCACCATCCTGAAGCAGAACCCGAAGCTCGGCGCGGAGGTCGAGAAGGGCTCCGCGATCACCCTCACCGTCGCCAAGGCGGAGGAGAAGGTCACCGTGCCCGCAGACGTGATCGGCAAGTCCTGTGAGGAGGCCAAGACCGAGCTGCAGGGGCTGGGCCTGGTACCCACCTGCAACGACACCCCCACCAACAACCCCGACGACGACGGCAAGGTCATCTCGACCAACCCGCAGGGGGGCCAGCAGGTCGCCAAGAACACGCCTGTCGCGCTCAACGTGGGCAAGGTGCAGAACCAGCAGGTCCAGATTCCGCAGGATCTCGCGGGCAAGCGCCTGAAGGACGCCAGGAAGCAGCTCGAGGACATGGGCCTCCAGGTCAGCGTCCAGGGCTCCCAGGACGACAACTCCCTGGTCGTCACCTCCAACCCGGCTCCCGGCAGCCCCGCCAACCAGGGCGACACCGTCACGCTGTTCACGGCGGACCAGGGCGGCAACAACCGCGGCGGCGACGCCGGCGGCATCTTCGGCGGCATCAACGGCTGACGCCTGCCACGTCCTTCCCGGAATATCCAGCCAGGGCTCCGGCACCCTCCTCAGGGTGCCGGAGCCCTGGCTTTTCCCACTTAGTGCGCCGATTACGGCATATAACTTGCGTGATCCAGGTCACATCGGCCGCCACTGTTCTCAAGATCATCGACACCCATAGAATCCACAGCGAGAAAGGGTGGCGAAATTCATCGACCCACCCTGCGATAGGGGACTCATAAATGAAGAAGTCGCTCAAGGCGCTGGTGGCCGCTCCGGCAATTCTCGGAATTATGGCTATCGGTTCCCCCGCATTCGCCGGCTCCTACAACGGGACATGTGAATCCGCCAGCGGTGGAGAGATCTGTCTCTACAAGAATGTCGACGGCGCCGGCAAGGACTACAACGTCGGCGGCGGTTCGTCCAGCGCAGGTCCGCTGTACGACACGCTCTACAGCAAGACGTCCTACAGCGGCAGCACGTTCTACGGCTCGTCCACGGCGCTCGACAACAACGCCGCCAGCGCCTGGAACCGGGACCCCGACACCAAGGTGAAGCTCTTCTTCGGCGCCAACTACACCGGCACCACGCTCACCGTGAACCAGGGCTCCTCCGGCGCCTACGCCACCTCGAGCTTCGTCAGCGAGATCTCCTCGCACTGCTTCGTCAGCAACACCGCCTGCCCGTAAGCAGGAGGCACCGGGCGGGGCCGGACCGGCCCCGCCCCCTGTCTTCCCGCCCCCTCACGCCGGAGCACCATGTTTCCGTCAGCGATCACCGCACGACGTGCCGCGACCGCAGCGACGATCCTCGTCCTGTCCCTGTCCGCGTGCAGCTCCGGCGACGGTTCCTCCCCCGCCCGGCAGCCGGCCCCGGAAAGCGGGGCGCTGCCGACCCAGCGGGTCGCGGGAGTCGAGGTCCCCCTTCTTCCGCTCGACGCCTACATCCCCACCGTGCGGCAGCAGGACACCCTGGACCGGGCGACTTCCTCCCTCGCCCAGGCGTGCATGAAGAAAAAGGGATTCTCGTGGCCGGCCCCGCTGCCCCTCATCGGCACGCCGCACTCTCCGAACGAACGGCGGTACGGGGTCTTGAGCGAAGGCACGGTCGCCGAGTTCGGATACCAGCTGCCGCCGGCCCTGGGTGTCACACGAAAGCAGGCCCAGGATCGCATCGGGGACGACGAGAAACGCCACAAGAAAATGACGGCGGTCATGACGGCCGCGTACAGCGGTGAATCCGCGGACGGTTCCCGGAAGGACCCGAAGGGCGGTTGTCAGGGCCGGGCGAGCAGTTCACTCGGTATTACCGACGAGCAGCTGGCCGGGAATTCCCTGGTCGGGCAGATCACGATGCAGGCCTGGGAACGCACGCGCAAGGACGCCCGGGCGATCGCCGCGGACCGCGCCTGGAGTGCCTGCATGCGGCGTGCCGGATACCGGTACTCCACCCCGCACGAGGCGGCGGCCGACCCGAGATGGGTGCCGCACGGCCGGCCGGATTTCCTGAAGCTGCCCTCACGGATCGAGATCAAGACCGCGGAGACCGACATCCGGTGCAAGCGGGAGGAGTCGTACGTGCAGACCTGGCAGCGTGTGGAGACCACGTTCCAGAACCAGCTGATCGCGACGCGCGCATCCGCCCTGACCCGCTACCGCGCCTCCTGGAAGCACTCCCTGGCGAAGTCCGCCGAGGTACTGGACCAGGCCTGAACCGTCAGCCGTTCAGTTCCCTGGGCGGCGTCCGCTTGCTGTCCACCTTCTGCACGCGGACCAGCTCGCCCCAGACCACGTACCGGTAGCGGCTCGTGTAGACCGGTGTGCAGGTCGTCAGGGTGATGTAGTGGCCGGCCTTCTCCTTGCCGGACTCCTCGGGAACCGACGACAGGACCTTGACGTTGTACTTCGTGGTCTCGGGCAGGACCGAGTACACCTTGTAGACGTACCAGTCGTCCTTCGTCTCGAAGACGATCGGGTCGCCCTTCTTCAGCTTGTCGATGTTGTGGAACTTCGCGCCGTGGCCGTCGCGGTGGGCGGCGAGGGTGAAGTTGCCGGCCTTCCCGGTGGTGGGAAGCGTGGCCTTGATCGGGTCCGTGTAGTAGCCGGCCACGCCGTCGTTCAGGACGTCCTCGTCCGTGCCCTTCTCGACCAGGACCTCGCCGTTCCTCATCGCCGGCACGTGCAGGAAGCCGATGCCGTCCTTCGTGTCCAGCGCGCCTGGGCCGGAGTCCGTGGCCTGGGCCCAGTGGTCACGGACCTCGTCGCCCTTACGGTCCGCCTTGCGGTCCGCTATGACGTTCGTCCACCACAGGGAGTAGACGACGAACAGGGCGAGCAACACGCCCACCGTGATGAGGAGTTCACCGAAGACGCTGACCGCCAGGGCGATCCGGCCCGGACGCCGGCGCGGGCCGGGCTCCCGGGCGGACGCGTCCGTGTGTTCTTCGGTCTCGTCGGCGGTCGCTGCCACAGTTCCTCTGCCCTTACTCGATGAGCCCTAGTCGATGAGCGCGTCCGGCTTGCCCTTGCTGCGCGGGCGTTCCTCGACCATCTTGCCCCAGACGATCAGCCGGTACTTGCTGGTGAACTCCGGCGTACAGGTGGTGAGGGTGATGTAGCGGCCGGGCTCGGTGAAGCCCGAGCCCGGGGGAACGGGGTCCAGCACGCTCGTGTTGGACGGCGGAGTCACCGGAAGCGTCGAGGTCACCTTGTACACGAAGTACTTGTCCTGTGTCTCGACCACGACCGCGTCGCCGCGCTTGAGCCTGTTGATGTACCGGAACGGCTCCCCGTGCGTGTTGCGGTGAGCCGCGAGACCGAAGTTGCCCGTCCTGGCGTCGGGCATCGCCGTCTTGAGCGGGTCCTCGCCGTAGTGCCCGACCATGCCCTTGTCCAGCACCTTCTTGTTACTGACGCCCTCCGCTATCGGCGCGACCACGTCCAGCTCGGGGATGTGCAGGATGGCGAAGCCCTGTCCCGGCGTGAAGACGCCCGGGTTGCGCTTGCCGCTGGCCCAGTCGTCCTGCAGCTGGTGGGTCTCGCTGCCCGCCTGCGCGTGCGCGCGGACATTGGTCCACCACAGCTGGTAGGTGACGAACAGCAGCATCAGCACGCCGGTGGTGATGAACACCTCGCCGATCGCCCGGCTCGCGATGACGGCCGGGCCCGGCTTGCGCAGCCGCGCCTGCCGACGGGCCTCCACCCGGGACAGCGGCCGGCCGGACGACGGGGTCGGGGTCGGCGGGGGCGCCGTCTCCCGGTTCCCGCCATGGCGGCCACCGCGCCGCTTGGCCGCCTTTCTGCGGGCCGCGCGGCCTCCCGGTGTGATTCCGGTGGCCGCAGAGGCCGAGGAGGCCGCAGAGGCGCCTGTGGGCCCGCTCACAGGGCCCGGAGACAGCGGGCCGGGGATCCGCAGGGCCATCGTCTCGTCGTCGGCGGCAGGCAGGGAGTCGACGGGAGGCAGGGGGCCCGCGGCGGACGCGGGATCGGCCACGGGCATCGGCGCCGTCGGCGGATCCTCCCGGCGCCCTGCGTGGCGGCCGGCGGAGCGACCCGCACCGCGGCCGGCGTTCGGCGCACCGCCGTGGGACTCGTACGGGCTCTCGCCGTACAAGTCCTCACGCTCGGGGCGCAGCGCGGTCACGCCGTGGCCCTGCCCACCACCGGGGCGAGCCCCGCCGACCTCGCCACGGCACCCTGGTCACCGCACTCCGCCAGCCAGTTGGCCAGCATCCGGTGTCCGTGCTCGGTGAGCACGGACTCGGGATGGAACTGCACGCCCTCCACCGGGAGTTCACGGTGGCGCAGGCCCATGATGATGCCGTCGTGCGTGCGGGCGGTCACTTCCAGCTCGGCCGGGACCGTCGCCGGTTCCGCGGCCAGGGAGTGGTAGCGGGTCGCCGTGAAGGGGGAGGGCAGGCCCGCGAAGACGCCCTTGCCCTCGTGCTCGACCGGAGAGGTCTTGCCGTGCAGCAGCTCCGGCGCCCGGTCGACCACACCGCCGTACGCCACCTGCATCGACTGCATGCCGAGGCACACGCCGAAGACGGGCACCCCGGTCGAGGCGCAGTGGCGGACCATGTCCACGCACACGCCCGCCTCCTCCGGCGTCCCGGGCCCGGGCGAGAGCAGCACCCCGTCGAAGCCGTCCTGGGCGTGGGCCGTCGACACCTCGTCGTTGCGCAGCACCTCGCACTCGGCGCCCAGCTGGTACAGGTACTGGACGAGGTTGAAGACGAAGCTGTCGTAGTTGTCGACGACGAGAATCCGCGCACTCACTGGTTGTCCACCGTCACATCGTTGAAGGGCAGCAGCGGTTCGGCCCACGGGAAGACGTACTGGAAGAGGACGTAGACCAGGGCCAGGACCAGTACGAGGGAGATGAACGCCCTCACCCACGCGTTGCCCGGCAGATGCCGCCAGATCCAGCCGTACATGCCGTCCCTTTCGTATCCCCACGGCACCAGACTCACGCCGTACGTCACCAGACTAACGGCGCAGAGCCTTCGGTTCGCCTGCCTCCACGGGCTGTGTGGAGTCCAGGTGCGCCCAGACGATCAGCCGGTGACTGTGCCCCCATTCCGGATCGCACGTGGTCAGCGTCAGATACCGGCCCGGACGCGTGTACCCGGACTTACGTGGCACAGGGTCGATCACCTCAACGTCCGTGGGAACGGTTTTGTAGGGCCCTTTGTCGATCCGATACGTGAACCAGGTCGTCCCGTCCGTGAGCACCACCGCGTCGCCCCGCCGCAGCCGCGGGAAGTCCTTGAAGGGGTCGCCGTAGGTGCGCCGGTGACCGGCCACGGCGAAGTTGCCCTCCTGGCCGAGCCGGGCGGTTCCCGGGTAGTGGGCGAGGCCCTTGGCCAGCACGTCCCGGCCGGTCCCCTCCAGCACCGGCTTGTTCCACGTGAAACCGAGCCGCGGGACGTACATGATCGCGAAGCCTCTTCCGTAGGGGTACGGCGCGGGCTTCTCCGGATTCTTGGCCGGCACCTGCCGCTCACCGGCGGCGTCCGTCGCCCGCACGGTCCCCGTCGACCACTGCCGGTGCAGCTGCTCGATCTGGTCGTTCATGGCGCTGTCGGCCCGTACGCCCGTCCAGAACAGGACGTAGACGACGAAGAGCACGATCAGGGTGCCGACGGTGATGAACAGTTCGCTGACGGTCCTGACGATCACACGCACCGGCGGCTCCTGACAGGGGACCTACCTACTCCACTGGCTTCGCGTAGTGCAGATCCACTGTGCCCGTGTAACCGGGAAGAGTCACCGTCCCGTCCTCGGTGACTTTCCAGCCGAGGCCGTAGACGTTGACGTACACCATGTAGGTCTGGATCGCCTTGCTCGCCGCGAGCGCCTGCTGCAGCTTGTCCGGGTCGCCGACCGCGGTGATCTTGTACGGCGGTGAGTAGACGCGGCCCTGGAGGATCAGGGTGTTGCCGACGCAGCGCACGGCGCTCGTGGAGATCAGCCGCTGGTCCATGACCTTGATGCCCTTGGCGCCGCCCTGCCAGAGGGCGTTCACCACGGCCTGCAGGTCCTGCTGGTGGATGACCAGGTAGTCCGGCTGCGGCTCGGGGTAGCCGGGGAGCTTGGCGGTGGCGTTGGGCGGGGCGTCGTTCAGGGTGACGGTGATCGCCTTGCCGGTCAGCTTCTGGGTGCCCGCGTTCTTCTCCAGCCCGCTGAGCTTCTCGTCCTGGGCCCGGGTGCTGCCGTCGTCGCTCTCGGCCAGCGATTCCACGTTGTCCCGCAGGCTCGCGTTGGACTCGTCCAGTTCCTTGTTCTTGCGGCTGCGCTCCTGGATCAGGTCCGACAGCTTGAGCAGCGAGGCGTCCTGCCGGATGTCGGTGCCCTTGGCCGTGTTGAAACTGGTGAAGAAGATGAGTCCCGCGAGAGCGAAGACGGCCGCCGTGAGTATCCGCACCGGTCGGACACGCAGCCGGCGGCCGGGGCCGGAACCCGTTGATCCCGTCCCGGGGGAGTCGGCAGAATTGCTCAACGTACCCTTATCTCCTTCGGCGCCACGGAAGCACTACGCTAACGGACGCCCGGGGGAGCACACAGAGTCGTCATGTTGGCCCCTTGTACGCTGCCCCGAGCCCGACCCAGTTACCTGCGCGGCCACGCAGCGCATCGACAGGAGAGACCCTCGTGCCGAAGTCACGTATCCGCAAGAAGGCAGACTTCACGCCGCCGCCGGCGAAGCAGGCGACGGCGATCAAGCTGAACAGCCGCGGGTGGGTCGCCCCCGTCATGCTGGCCATGTTCCTCATCGGTTTGGCCTGGATCGTCGTCTTCTACGTGACCGACGGCTCACTGCCCATCGATGCCCTGGACAACTGGAACATCGTGGTCGGCTTCGGCTTCATCGCCGCCGGCTTCGGCGTCTCCACGCAGTGGAAGTAGCGCTCACCAGCGCGGTCCTGGCAGCTCTGCCCAGGGCTATCCACTGAGTTATCCACAGGTCGGCAGACGTATCCACATCCCCCTGGGGAAAAGACTACGATCTGTGGATAACTCATCGAGGGTTGACGCCGGTGTGACTGCCCCGCCAGTCCTCGCACACCCATTCGCCCCCGAGCTGACCTGCGGAAACGCATTCGAGCGGCCGGGGGCACATCTGTGCCCGCACCGTATGCACAAGATCCGCCACACGCTGTGGACAACGGTTCGGTATCAGGCGAGCTGAGCGGTCCTGACCAGCACCATGACGACCGCGACGAGCAGGACCGCCGCGCAGGTGCCGTACTGGATCAGCGTCCGCTTCTCGCGTGGCGCGTGGACCATCGCGTACCCGGTGACGACGCCGGCGACGAGACCGCCGATGTGGGCCTGCCAGGAGATGTTGCTGAAACCGAAGGTGAAGATGAGGTTGATCACCAGCAGCGCGATGACCGGCCGCATGTCGTAGTTCAGGCGGCGCATCAGCACCGCGGTGGCCCCGAAGAGGCCGAAGATCGCTCCGGAGGCGCCCAGCGACGCCTGCGTCGGGGAGGCGAGCAGATAGGTCAGCGCACCCCCGGCCAGTCCGGAGACGAAGTAGACCGCCAGATAGCGGGCCCGGCCGAGGGCCGCCTCCAGCGGACCGCCGATCCACCACAGACTCAGCATGTTGAAGCCGATGTGCCAGTACTCCTGATGCGTGAACATCGACGTCACGAAGCGGTACCACTCGCCGCCGGCCACACCGGAGGTCGGCGTGAACGGCTTCAGCGGCCAGGCGCCGTAGAGGACCAGGTCCTCCAGCAGGGACTGGTCGGCCTGGACGGCGATGAACACCGCGATGTTGATCCCGATGAGGATCTTGGTGAGCAGCCGCGGATCGGCCGTCACCGTGCCGCCGGCGACCGTGCGCGGCCGGGACGCGGCCGGAGCCTGCCCCGTGCCGGAACCGCCGCGGACACAGTCGGGGCACTGGAAGCCGACCGAGGCGCTGACCATGCACTCGGGGCAGATGGGACGGTCACAGCGGGTGCAGCGCACGCCGGTCTCGCGGTCCGGATGCCGGTAGCACACGGGCACGCTCCGGGCGTCCTGCGCGCTGCCGCTGCCTGCGGCCTGGTCCATCAGATCCCCTTGCTTGTGGTGGCACTACCCGGCAAATACCCCGCCCCGCTCATCCTTACGGACGAGCGGGGCGTTTGGTTCCCTGCGGGGGATTGCGGGAAGCGGTGGGCTCAGCCCTCACGCTTCTCGATCACGACCGACTCGATGACGACGTCCTGGGCGGGACGGTCGTTGCGGCCGGTGGGCACGCCGGCGATGGCGTCGACGACCTTCTGGCTGGCCGGGTCGGTGACCTCGCCGAAGATCGTGTGCTTGCGGGTCAGCCACGTGGTCGGGGCGACCGTGATGAAGAACTGCGAGCCGTTGGTGCCCGGGCCGGCGTTGGCCATGGCCAGAAGGTACGGCTTGTTGAAGGACAGGTCCGGGTGGAACTCGTCCTCGAACTTGTAGCCCGGACCACCGATGCCGCTGCCGAGCGGGTCGCCGCCCTGGATCATGAAACCGCTGATGACACGGTGGAAGATCGTGCCGTCGTAGAGCCGCTTCGTGCTCTTCTCACCCGTGCCGGGGTGCGTCCACTCGCGCTCGCCCTGGGCCAGCTCGACAAAGTTCTTGACCGTGACAGGCGCGTGGTTCGGGAACAGCCGGACCTCGATGTCGCCGTGGTTGGTCTTCAGGGTGGCGTAAAGCTGCTCAGCCACGATCTGCCTTCCGTTGTCTTCCTGTGACTCCCCGATCCTCGCACGGACGGACCCGTACGTCGCCCGACGGCCACGACTTGTGCCGGGAAAGCAGCGCCCGGCGGCAATTCGTGGCAGGGTCGACAAGAAGCTCCTGTTGCCCGTAATCGAGCCGAAGAGAACGATCGGCACCCATATGCCCGCCCTCGCATGCCGCACGGACCGTTGGCAGGCATGATCCGTAAAAGGGTGGAAAGTCGAATTACCGTACGCCACCGAGGAGGAGGAACCCGTGACCCGCATCGACAGCGTGCGCGCCGCGACCGGCTCGGCGAAGGACAGCGTGCTGCACGCCGCGGAAGTGGTGGCGCCCTACGCCGACACGGCCAAGGAGCGTGCCTCGTACTACGCGCAGGAGGCACGCGTACGGCTGGCGCCCGTAGTGTCGCAGGCCGCCGAACAGGCCCGCGAGCAGTACGACGCCTATCTCGCCCCGCGCCTGGAGCAGGCTCGTGCACATGTGCCGCCGAAGGTGGACCTGGCCGCACAAGAAGCCGCTCTTCGTACCCGTAAGGCCGCCCGGCAGGCCGCCGAGTACTCCCGGCCGAAGATCGAGCATGCCGTGGCCGCTGCCACACCCGTGGCGGACGAGGCCGCCGCGCGCGGCGCCGCCGCCCTGGTGGCACTGCGCGGTCAGGTCTCGCCGCAGGAGATCCAGAAGCTGGCCCGCAAGCACAAGCGGCGGTCCAAGGCCGGCCGGACCGTGAAGGCGCTGGGGCTGCTGACCGTGCTGGCCGGCGGTGCCTTCGCGGCCTGGAAGTGGTGGGACAAGCAGGCCAACCCGGACTGGCTGGTCGAGCCGCCCGCGGCCACGGAGGTGCCCGAGTCGGGCCGCCTCGGCACCGTGGACGGCAGCGGCACCTCCGTCCTGGACCCGGAGGTGCAGGCGAAGCAGGCAGAGGAGGAGGCCGCGGACCGCGACGACCAGGGATGAGGCAGTCGGGTCCGCAGTGAAACCGAGCGGGGGGGGGGGGGGGGGGGGGGGGGGGGGGGGGGGGGGGGGGGGGGGGGGGGGGGGGGGGGGGGGGGGGGGGGGGGGGGGGGGGGGGGGGGG